>NZ_CP015031.1:1287539-1609424 GCF_011455875.1 Basfia succiniciproducens
TTGCTTTGATCTTCACTGGCGATTTGGAGGTCGATTATTACGTTTTTCATTTAAATATTCTTTATTCTCGGTTCTGTGTGATTTTCCTGAAATAAGGAAAATAAAACTGCGGTAAATTTTAGTCGGCTTTTGGGCTTTGTGTGGCTTCGGCTTGAACTTCAACTCGTTCGGCCCGGCGTTGTTCGGCTAATTTCCGCTTACGGATTTCATCTTCCGCCTCCCAGCTTTCATAAGCCTGAACGACTTTGGCAACCACCGGATGGCGGACAATATCTTTGCTGTCGAAATAGTTAAAGCTTAATTCTTCAACTTTTTCCAAAACTTCAATTGCGTGTTTTAAACCCGATTTCTGGCTACGCGGCAAATCCACTTGGGTTACGTCACCGGTAATAACCGCTTTGGAATTAAAGCCGATTCGGCTCAGGAACATTTTCATTTGCTCGACAGTTGTATTCTGGCTTTCATCAAGAATAATAAAACTATCGTTGAGTGTCCGCCCGCGCATATAAGCCAGCGGCGCAATTTCAATGACATTGCGTTCCATCAATTTTTCAACCCGTTCGAAACCAAGCATTTCATAAAGAGCGTCGTAAAGCGGGCGCAAATAAGGCTCGATCTTAGATCCCAGATCACCGGGCAGAAAACCGAGTTTCTCACCGGCTTCAACTGCAGGACGTGTTAATAAAATGCGGCGGACTTCCTGCCGCTCAAGGGCTTCAACCGCAGCGGCAACCGCCAGGAAAGTTTTTCCCGTGCCCGCAGGACCGATACCGAAACTGATGTCATGAATTAAAATATTATGCAGATACTCAATTTGATTTTTACCCCGAGGTTTAATCAGCCCCCGTTTGGTTTTGATGGTTGTGGTATAAACCTTACTTTCGTCAGTATCCGCCTTTTCATCGGTTTGAGCAGGCTGCAACAGCATTCGGCTTTCCTGAATCGCCATATGCACGTCGGATAAATCCAGTTCTTTGATTTTTCCCCGTACAGTCGCGGTTTCCACGTACAAATCCTGAATTAATTTCACCGCACTTTTAATTAACGCTTCATGATGCGGCTTAGATTGTTTGTCTTTCGATTGGATAATAAAGGTAAAATTACGACGGGCGATATCAAGGTTAAACTCGCTTTCAATGAGTTTGATATTGTCGTCATAAGCGCCGCAAAGGGATTGTAGGCGTGCGTTATCTTGCGGGGTGAGGGTAAATTCTTGTTTATATTGGGTTGTCAATGTTTGATCCTCGGATTACGTTCGTTTTCTTTGCACAAACCAAGAGAACGAACCAAAAGAAACACATCCCGGTTATATTGCTCCATCCTGTTTAGTGGCAAATTTTCTTCACTAAAAGTTTTCTGTCTGCGCTGCGCTCTCGTAGGTAAACCTTTCTAAAAACTTGCTCCGAAACAGGGCAACATAGAGGGAAAGAATGGTGGCTATTGTAAAAAAGTGCGGCTAAAATTACCATAATTTTAAAAATATTTAAATTCCAACCGCACTTTTTCCCCCTCTAAGTTGCCCGGATTTTCCGTAAACGGCAACTTAGTCGGGAGCATTTCTTTGGTTACTTTCTTGGGGCAAGCAAAGAAAGTAATAAACTAGACTAATTCCGGAAACAACATCCCCAACACATTCAACGTCAATCTTCTTGATTTACCGGAATACGGAAAAATATGCATCATCATCATCGGATTAAAGTTTGCTTCAATTACGCCCCATGAGCTTAAATTCGGCTCCGCCGGTTTTTTCAAATCAGGGATAATTAAATCCACGCCGCACACCGCCGCCCCCATTGCCTTAGTAATGCCTACCGCTAAATCTTTATAGCTAGGGTGCATTTCATCGGTCATATCGATACTATCGCCGCCGGTACTGATATTCGAATTGGCCCGTAACTGTACGAGCTGATCTTTTGCCGGCACGGAATCTACCGTTAATCCCTGCTCTTTTAATTGAAGTTGTTCAATCTCACCTAAGGCGATTTTCTTCAGAGGCGTACGGCTGCCGTCACCGCGCAACGGATGATCATTTTTCGCCGCCACAAGTTCCGCCACCGTATGGACACCATCGCCCACCACATTCGCCGGCACGCGCAATAATACCGCAAGGGTTTCGTTACCCAGTACGAAGAAACGGTATTCCGTACCCACCAGATAATCTTCCACCATCACTTCTTTGTCTTCACGGAACGCAATTTCAACGGCTTTGGCGAAATCCGCCTTGTCATGCACGCCTTGTTGAAAAATACTGATTCCCAAACCAAAGTTAGTGGATTTCGGCTTGATAACAACCGCTTTGCCTTCAAATAACGGATAGCTTGCCACCGCTTGCTCGACACTGGTAAATTCCAAACTCTGCGGCACATTGAACCCCGCTTTCGCCAGTACTTTTTTAGTGACAACTTTATTTTCCATAATTAACGGCGAAATATAACTGTCATGCGAGGTCATATTGCCATTTTTCACGTATTCAAAATGATCACCGAATTGCAGGCGCAGGAACTGGTCGTTTTCATCAAGAATTTCCATATTTAAGCCTTTTTGAATGGCATCAAACATTAAAGCCTGAGTAGAAAGCTCCATGTTATCAAAGGCGGATAAAGCATAAAAACGCTCAAAAGCCTGAACTTTATTACGTTTTGCGATTTCCGCGCCCAATTGTTGATAACCGCCGGCCTGTTCAATGGCATCGACTAAACGGGCGCAAAGAGTTTGACCCGGGTCGGAAAACTGGGCTAATTTTTCTTCGGCGAATTCCACCGCACTTTGTTCCGCACCTATAGCTTTCAGCATATCAATCAATTGATTAATAATCCGTTCGCCTTCATCACGATAAGCGGTTTCGCTGTGAGGGTCTTCAAACGCCACTTCGCCTAATCTGGCACGCCCTAACTCAACGGCATCTTGATCCGCCGTTTCATCCAGCCAAATCATTAACAAAATAAAATGATGAATAAATTTTGCGTCCTTTAAATTAATACCGTAAGCCTCAAAAGGGTTCAGATCAAACAGGCGGAATTCAAGATATTGAATCCCCGTATACAAAAATTCGCGGGCTTTTTTCGCCCCGCGCAGGCGGACATTGGAATAAAATTCTTTTTCAGCGATTAATCTGCCGGAATTAACCCAATGTTCCAAGGTTTCCACATATTTTTCAATACTGTCAAAAGAAACGATAATATCCGGCGCATTCACATAGCCGTATTTACTGGAACGCAAACTGCGCACATATTGATTGGGTTTTAACGGTGATCCGTCTTTGAAATAATTCGCCTCCACGGTTGGCGTAGCTGATAATAAATAAAGCAGTATCCATTGATAACGCAGGAAATTTTTTGCCATTTTCAAATATAAATTATTCTGAAAATCGACCGCACTTTTATAGTCCGTTTGTGCGTTAAACAGCGTTTCAACCAGTTTTGGATCCAATTGGAAATTATAATGAATGCCGCTTACCATTTGCTTGGCCTTGCCGTAAGAGGCAACCAAATGCTCGCGATAAGCCACATCCGCCGCATTATCCAGTTGGGCAACCCGGATTTCCTGTTCCGGTGGCAATCCCGCGGGCATACTCATTGGGAAAATATATTCGTTTTCGTCGATAGTACGCAACGTCACTTCATGCAGGGCGGACAGCCAACGTAACGTATCTTCGATTTTTTTATTCGGCGGCGTAATTAATTCCAACTGGCTTTCGGCGAAATCTGTTTGAATATAAGGATGATAGGAACGATTGCCAAAGGCTTTCGGGTGTTCGCTGGTAACAATCGACCCGTCGGCATGTACGCGTTGGCTCTCTTTTTCAATGCCCACAGTACCTTGCCGGAAAAGTAAACCCAATCCCTTTTCTTTAACAATTTGTTGAATATTCATAAGATTTCCTTGATCAAACCGCATAAAATAATGATAAACAGAGGATATATAATGATAAAAAAGTGCGGTGAAAGCAACCGCACTTTTTAATTTATCGGGAGATTATTGATATTCGACTAAAACGTCCGCTTCTTTTATTTCATCGCCATAAATCGGTTGCAGCGTTTTCTGATAAGCTTTATTCAAGGTTCCGTCTTTAGCGAGTTTCTCGATTTCGCCATCTAACCATTGCAGTAAATCCGTATCTTCTTTTTTCACTGCCGGCGCAATGTAATCTAAATCGCCAAGATTTTTAATGGCAACCACATAACCCGGATTTTCTTTCGCCCATGCGAATAATAGCGTATTGTCATGTGAAAGCGCATCGCCCCGACCGTCTAACAATGCTTGAAAAGTTTCGGTATTTTGCTCAAATTTCAACGACTTATTTTTAGGGAAATTTTTGGTGAAATAAGCATCCGCCGTGGTGCCTTTATTTAATAATAAGGTTTTATCCGCAAGCTGAGCGACGTCGGTAATCGGCGCATCCTGTTTCGAAACCACGCCTAACGCCACTTTCATGTAGGGTTTGGCGAAATTTACCACTTCTTTACGTTCCGGCGTTACCGTAAAATTTGCCATGGTAATATCCACTTTGTTGGAAAGCAGATATTCCGCACGGTTTGCCGCTTCCACCAGCACAAATTCCGCTTTATTTTCATCGCCTAAAAGATCTTTAGTTACCGCTTTGGCGATTTCTACGTCAAAACCCTGTACTTTGCCGTCTTTGTCCACATAACCGAAAGGCGGTTTATCGCTGAATACACCGATACGGACTTTATCCGCTTTTTTGATGCGTTCGATGGCTGAAGCGGCGTTATTGTCGGCTGAAGCCGCTCCGCTGTCTTTGTTGTCGCAAGCGGTTAAACCGGTCGCCAGTAATGCTGCCGCTAAAAGTGCGGTCGTTTTTTTGAAAATTTTCATATTGTTACCTTTATGTTGTGTTAAATATAATAATCAAGAATGTTTAAGAAAGTTTTCGCCCGCTCGGTTTTCGGGCTGGTAAAAAATTGTTCCGGCTCGGATTCTTCAATAATATTGCCGTTATCCATAAATACAATGCGATCCGCCACCTGACGGGCAAACTGCATTTCATGGGTGACGATAATCATGGTCATGCCGTCTTTCGCCAGCCCCAGTACCACGTCCAACACTTCGCGTACCATTTCCGGATCCAATGCCGCCGTAACTTCGTCAAATAACATAATATCCGGGTTCATACATAATGAACGAACAATGGCGATACGCTGTTTTTGTCCGCCGGAAAGTTCCCGCGGATAGGCATTTTTACGCTCATATAAACCGACCCGTTTTAATAACGCATCCGCTTGTTTTTCCACTTCCGCACGCGCGCGTTTCTGCACTTTCAAAGGGCCGAGCAAAATATTGTCGATAACGGTCATGTGAGCAAACAATTCGTAGCTTTGGAATACCATACCGATATGTTGACGGGCTTTCACCCAGGAAATATCCTTACCTAATTCGCCCACATCAGCCAACTTTAAAGAGCCGCTTTTGATTTCTTCCAACCCGTTAATACAGCGCAAAAAAGTACTTTTCCCGCAGCCGGAGGGCCCGAGAATAACCACCACTTCGCCTTTTTCAACGGATAAATTAACGCCGTTAAGTGCGGTCACTTCGCCGTAATTTTTTACCAACTCTTTAATTTCTAATAACGCCATGATTCTGTCTCATCATTTTTATTCGATTCGTTTTCGGGCCGACAAACCCGCTGTATATTTTAATTAATTTTCCCAGCGTTTTTCTAAATATTTAGAAAATAAGGAAAGCGGATAACAAATCGCAAAATAAAGTGCGAAAATAACCCCGTAAATCCACAGTGCCGATGTAGGATCCCGGAATAATGAAGTTTCGATGATCTGCTGCCCTACTTTAATCACTTCCAATACGCCGATTAACATGGCAAGGGAACTGGTTTTGATCATACGGGTAAATAAATTAATCGCTCCCGGCGTTACCCGTTTTAAACTTTGCGGCAACAAAATATAAATAAAGGTTTGAATTTTACTTAATCCCAAAGCATAAGCGGCTTCCGTCTGATGTTTTTCGATTGAAGTTAATGCGCCGCGCACTAAATCGCCCATTTCCGCCGTTCCCCAAAAAATAAAAACGAGGATACAAACCGTTACGCCCGATAAATGAACGTTAAACCATTTCGCCACGCCGAAATAAACGATAAATAAAATCGCCAATAAAGGAATAATACGAACGATTTCCAAATACAAACGGCAAAATCCTCTCACAAAGATATTCCGGCTGGTCATCACTACGCCCATTACAATCCCTAAAATGCAGGCAAAAAATACCGAAACAAAGGCAATTTCGGCGGTAATACCCAAGCCCGCCAACAGGCGCTGTAAATTATTTCCTTCAAATAAAAGCGTTAACCCCATCTTTTAGGCTCCATATTTCGCACGACGTAAGCGGCGTTCCAGATAACCGATAAAAACAGACGCCGGCAATAAAATAATGAGGTAAAACACCACCAGCAGGAATAGGGCTTCGTTGGTTTTATAATCCATACCGATAATTTCTTTTGCCATAAACATTAATTCGGCAATGGCGATTGCGCTGACCACTGAGGTTTCTTTCATCAAAAACAAACAATTGGCGCCGATAGCGGGAGTTGCTACCGCAAAGGCCTGCGGAAACACCACATAACGGAAAGTTTGCATCGGCGTTAAACCGATACTTAATGCCGATTCCACCTGACCTTTAGAAACCGATTCAATACCGGCACGTACGGCTTCCGCCATATAACTGCCGCCAAGAAACGCCAAACCGATAACCGCGCAAGTAAAACCCTCTAATTTAACGCCGATTTTTGATAAGCCGAAATAAAGAAAGAAAATTTGAATAAGAAGCGGCGTATTGCGGGAAAGCTCAATATAAGCCTTAACAATTGTCTGCAAACCGCGCACGCGGTAACTCATCACCACAGCGCAAATCACCCCGATAATTACGGAGAATAAAATCGCCCAGAATGAAAGTTCCAGCGTTAAAATTGTGGCATCTACAAATCTTGGAAGCGCATTCCAAATATATTGCCAATTCATAATAATACTCAAGATAAGGAATCAATTAAGTGACATTATAAAGGACTTTTTCTTCCGAAATAAAAGAATGATTCCGTATTATTTATAGCAATTAAGAATATAGAAATGAAAAGTGCGGTAAAAATTTCGAAAATTTTACCGCACTTTACAGACTTTAGAATTATAGCGGAGTAACCGCGTTAATAATTAGATATGTGAACGGATTTCGGTTTTGGCTGCTGCTAAATCCGCTTTTGTCGCCGCCTGATCCAGACTGTCGATAAGTTTATTCAATTTCCAGCCGCTATAGTCCGCATCCAACTCTGCACGGCGGTTGTCCGAAGCTTCGCCGAAATCAAAAGTCTGAGCCAGCACCGCCGCTTTAGTTTGTTGCGCCAATTCCTTAGCATCGGTTGCCAGCGCATTGAATGCGGTCATATCGGAAGCCTGGCTTAACTGCGCTAATTTTGCGTCAAGTTCGGTTTTTAACGCTTCATAACGGTTGGTTTCGGCTTTAACCGGCTGGTGAGTCTGGTTTGAAATATTGCGTACAATTTCACGTTCCATCGGGCTTACCGCCATTGCTTGCATAGAGAATGCGGCGGTAATAAATGCGAATGCTACGGTTTTGATCATTGAATGTTTCATAATACTTTCCTTAAAAATGTTTAAATTAATGTTTGTTACGCGAACAGCCTTTGCCGTTCGATGGTGAGCATTATAAATATTTTAATTAATATGATAAGATTGCTAATTAATAATTCACAATTAACAAAAAATTAATAATACTATGCAAAGTTCAATTTACGGGTATCTTACCTATTTTCATGAAATCGTTATTGAAGGATCTATCGCCGGCGCCGCGCGCAAACTTGAAGTCGCACCGCCGGCAGTGAGCAATGCGTTAAAACTGCTTGAACGGCATTTGGGCTTGCCTCTGTTTACCCGCACCACCCGTAAAATGGAATTAACGGAGGCGGGACAGCGGTTGTTCGATTCCACCAAGGATATGCTTCGAGGTCTGGATTCGGTTATGGAGTCCGTTCGGGATTTAACGGAGAAACCTTCGGGGCTGGTTCGGATTACCACTTCTATTATTTCTTATTTATTGGTCATCAGACCGCATTTCGCCGAATTCTGTGAACGTTACCCCGATATTCGGCTGGAAATTTCCGTCAATGACGGCATTGTAGATATTGTAAAAGAAGGTTTTGATGTAGGAATGCGTTTCGGCGATCGGCTGGAACAGAACGTGGTGGCTAAAAAGCTGCTCGATCCGGTACGGTTGGGACTATATGCCTCGGAAAGTTATCTCCGTAAATACGGAAAACCGGAAACATTAGAAGATTTAAGCCAGCATAAACTGCTGGGTTATCGTTTTGTCACGGCAAATCGCACCTATCCTTTGACTTTTAATCAAGAGGGCAGAGAAATTTCAATAGATATGCCTTATTCCGTTTTAACCAATAATCTTACCGTGGAATTGGATACCGTACGTCAGGGTGTGGCATTGGGGCAATTGTTCGAACCGGTAGTGAACGCCCTGCATGACCGCGAAAATTTTATCCCGGTACTGGATGCGCACTGGACACAATATCCCGCTTTATATCTGTTCTATATGCAACACAGTCAGAAAGCCGGCAAGGTACGGGCGTTGATTGATTTTTTGGAAGAGAAAATAAAGGGATGACAGAATAGAAAGCGCGGTAAAATTTTCGAAATTTTGACCGCACTTTTATGCTGAACGGTTATTCAAATAAACTCAAATTAACCGCCGAAACGCCCTACTCCGAGTTCGTCTTCTTTACGGGTGCGGTTGATTACCGCTTGCGGTGATTGCACGACGCGTAAACCCATTTGATCTTCGGTACGGACAACATCGCCGCGTAGCGAGTTGGTAAATACATCGGTGATTTTAATATCCACGAATTTGCCGATCATATCGGGCGTGCCCGCAAAGTTTACGATACGGTTATTTTCCGTGCGACCGGTCAGTTCCATGATGTCTTTCTTCGACGGACCTTCCACCAATACGCGTTGTTCGGTGCCAAGCATTGCGCGGCTGAATTGTGCCGCTTGATTATTAATGCGTTGTTGAAGAATGTATAAACGTTGTTTTTTCTCTTCTTCGCTCACATCATCAGGCATATCCGCCGCCGGCGTGCCCGGGCGAGCCGAATACACAAAACTGAAGCTCATATCGAAGTTGACTTGCTGAATCAGATTCATAGTTTGTTCGAATTCCTCGTTGGTTTCTCCCGGGAAGCCGACGATAAAATCGGAACTGATCTGAATATTCGGGCGAACCGCACGCAATTTACGGATAATCGATTTATATTCAATCACCGTATGACCGCGTTTCATCATAGTTAAAATACGGTCGGAACCCGCTTGCACAGGTAAATGTAAGAAACTTACCAATTCCGGCGTATCGCGATATACATCGATAATATCATCGGTAAATTCAATCGGGTTACTGGTAGTGAAGCGTAAACGGTCGATGCCGTCAATCGCCGCCACTAAACGCAATAACTCGGCGAACGAGCAAATGCCGCCGTCGTGAGTAGGGCCGCGGTAAGCATTAACGTTTTGACCGAGCAAATTCACTTCCCGTACGCCTTGTTCCGCCAGTTGCGCAATTTCAAATAACACGTCGTCTAACGGGCGGCTTACTTCTTCACCGCGGGTATAAGGCACAACGCAATAAGTACAGTATTTATTACAACCTTCCATAATGGAAACAAACGCTGTCGGACCTTCCGCTTTGGGCTCCGGCAAGCGGTCAAATTTTTCGATTTCAGGGAAACTGATATCCAACACCGCTTTTTCACCGGCACGAATCTGGTTAATCATTTCAGGTAAACGGTGCAATGTTTGCGGCCCGAAAATAATATCCACATAAGGCGCACGTTCACGGATATGTTCGCCTTCCTGCGAAGCCACGCAACCACCCACACCAATCACTAAATTAGGATTTTTTTTCTTTAATTCTTTCCAACGACCTAATTGATGGAACACTTTTTCCTGCGCTTTTTCGCGAATTGAGCAGGTATTCAGCAGCAATACATCCGCCTGTTCCGCTTCTTCCGTTAATTCCAAACCGTGCGTACTCTGCAATAAATCCGCCATTTTTGATGAATCGTATTCATTCATCTGGCAGCCCCAGGTTTTAATATGTAATTTTTGTGTCATCTTTTTTCAATCATTCAGTTAATAAACGGACAGCTTACCCGCTCGAATCGGGTAAGTTAAAATCGGTGGGTCATTTTACAGATTTGTAGCAATTATGACCAGTTAAAAACGCCGTTTTTCACGGATTTTTACCTGTTAGAGTTAGATTTAACCAGTTTAAGCAAACTGATCTATTCCGCTTTTCCCTTACCTTTTACCAACTTCATGATTTCTAAAAAATGCGGTTTAATTTCACGAAACAAGGGGAAATCCCGATGAGCCATCATTACCTCGCCCATCAATTTCAAACCGACCGTAAACTGTTCCGCCATGTCGGATGTAAAGCCCTCACGTTGTTTGGATAGTTCGATAATTTTGAAGATATCGTCATGATTGGCAGCCGTAAATTGAATCTTTTCATCTTTTGGGTTGCCTTGATTATCTTCTAAATATTCCAGAGTAATACGATATTGATATTGTTTCATAAATTGATTCCTTGTAGGATTAATCGTTTTTTTATTATATCTCTTAGGAAAAAATCATGTCAGACTTTCAGCAATATTTAAATTTTAATGAGGAAGAAAATAAACGGCGTCAATTAGAAGTTTATGCCGATACGCACATATCCGCCCTTACCGAACGGCGTATCGCCGCCATTTCCGCACCGCAGCAATGGTTAGTATTGGGCGAACCCTTCTGCCCCGATTGCCGGGTGTTTGTACCTTTTGTGCAAAAGTTTGCCGAATTGAACCCGAATATCAAAATCAAATACGTGGCACGCAAAAATTACCATGAGCGTAGCCGATTTGATTCCGACGAACAACAAAAACTCGTGGTGGAAACCCACAATATTCCAAGTTTATTCCGTATCGAAAATGATACAACACGCTTGGTATTAAAAGAATTCCCCGAGTTTTTCAAACAACGTGCAGAACAGGCGCCCGACCAAAAAGATCAACTTAAAGCGGATTATCGGGCGGGGAAATTTAATGAAGAATTAGAAAGGGAACTGGTAAAATTATTTACCGTTTAATGAAAAAGTGCGGTGAAAATTTTCAAAATTTCTACCGCACTTTTAGAATCATCCTGTTAACCAATAAAACCCTTAATAGCCGTCTTCCTGCATATTCGGCAAAAAGCTGGCTTTTTGAATACGGTTCACTCTTGTGATGATAGAGCCGTCGGAATGCAGTTCCACTTCCCGCCAGCCCGGTTGCAAGGTATCCAGCGCAAAAACATTACTATCCGGCTTAAACTGTATGCAGGTGGAAGGTGTTGCCATAATTTGGTAGTCTTTCCATGTGCCGTCCATTGCCTGATGAATATGCCCGTACAAAATCCCCCGCACATTATCATATTGGGCAAGAACCTGCGCTAATTCGTGGGCATTACGCAGATTATGTTGATCCAGCCAGCTGGAGTGGGTTGGCAGAATATGATGATGCAACACCACCAACGAATAGCGATCCGGATTATCTTTTAATTTGGAATCCAGCCACTCCAACTGATATTGCCCTAATTGCCCGTGCGGCACACCGAACACTTGGCTGTCCAGCATTAGTATCTGCCATTTGTCACCCAATAACAGGTGCTTTTTAGGGCTTAAATTGCCATGCTCCTGTACCAGAATATCAAACATTTTTGGCTGGAAATCATGATTTCCGGGGATCCAAAAAACCATTTTATCTAATTGTTGAACGGATTTGCAGAAACGTAAATAAGCCTCTTCGCTACTATCCTGTACGATATCGCCGGTAGCTAAAACAAAATCATAGTTAAATTGATTTTCTTTCAGTTCCGTCAATACCTGCGTCAAACTCTGTTGCGTATTCACACCTAATAGCTCTCCCTGCTCACCTTTAAACAGATGAGGGTCCGTTATCTGTACAAAACGAATCACATCGCTATCGGCTTCATAGATATATGTATTACTTATCACAGCGAACCTCTAATTATCAAACTGTAATTACCTTATACGTTTCATAAAATTTTTCATCAGGCAAAATAAAAAATTGTTAACAAGATCATATTTATAGCTATTTTTTTATAAAAATTGAACGCCAGATCACATTCCGGTTGCGGCCAATCAACACCAGTTTTTTTGCAACCGCCGATAGTTAAGTTGCAACCATTGGATACCTATCACGGCACTACTGTTATCAATTTTACCCTGATTTACCCATTGATATGCGGTTTCCCGGCTGACTACATGGACTTTAATATCTTCGTGCTCGCAGGCTAAACCGTGCAATCCTTTCGCCTTACTGCTGTCCACTCTACCGGCAAATAAATACAGGCGTTCCACCGTTCCGCCGGGGCTATCCCAAACACTTAACGCATACTCCAGATTATCAATCGTCACGCCGGCTTCTTCTTCGCTTTCGCGCATTGCCACTTCTTCCGGGCTTTCGCCTTCTTCTATCATTCCGGCAATCAGTTCCATTAACCAGGGTGAAGAAGATAAGTTCGGGTCATAGGCGCCAATCCGTACCTGTTCTACCAGCACGACTTCGTCACGAACCGGATCATAAGCGATCACCACAGAGGCCGCACCTTTATAAAGAAGTTCCCGGGTTACGACTTCGCTCATTCCGCCGGCAAACAATTTATGACGAAACTGCACTTTTTTCATCTTAAAAAAACCGCTGTAAAGCGTTTCTTCATTAAGAACTTCAATATCTTGCTGACTAAACTGTTGTAATTCGGACATTACGCTACCTCCGGCGAAAACTATGGGTAAGGATAATTCAAAATTGAAAATTTTAAGGTTTTTTTTATAATTTTTTTGAACTTGCTCACAAAAAATTAGCACAAACGCTCATTTTTTAAGTTTTATTGACAGAATATTTAATGGCATTATTCAAGCTGACCGGAGAAAATCCATTGTTTTCCCAACAGAAATATTGCGCTTGTTCCAGCTGTGAATTTGCCGCAAAACAGGCAAAATAGAAAGGCAGTTCATCGGTAAAAATTAATCTGCCGGAGGGACAATAAGCGGATTTTAAACGTAGGTTTTGCGGATCATGAAACACTTCGCTTAACTGAACGATCCCCACACCCTGAGATTTCAATATTGCTTCCCGCAGGCACCAGCAACGATAAAAAGCGCTGTCCGCATCCGCCTCACCGGCAAACCAATTCTGCTCCCGTTGCGAGGTAAAATGCGCTAAAAGTGCGGTGTAATTTCGCATTTTTTTAGGATGTTCAATATCAATCCCCACAATAGATTGAGGCGTATTAACGGATAAAATCACCGCTACCCAGTCGCCCGAATGGCTGATATTAAAATCAATATGAGGGGGCGTAAAATAAGGACGTCCACTGACAGAACGCTGAATATCCGCTAAAAGTGCGGTAGGAATTTGGGCTTTTTTGCATAATTCCCATAATAAAAAATGCGCAATCCATCGGCTGCGATGACGGCGCTTTACCCGTATATTGTCGGTGGGTTTCCGGCCTAATTCTTCCGTTAAAAACTCAGGCGGAATTTGTCTAAGAGGGTAATGTTGTTGAATATTGCCGAACGCAATGAATGTTGTCATAAAAAATAATAAAGCCAGTAAAAACTGGCCTTATTATACGTTAAAATTTTATTTCGCCAATAAAGCATTCACAAGTTTAATGAACGCCGCCGGATTTTCCAAAGAACCGCGTTCCGCAAGCATGGCTTGATTTAACAGCAATTCAATCCAATCGCCGAATTCGGTTTCATCGGTCACCTCCGCCGCTTTTTTCACTAATTCGTGCTGCGGATTAATCTCAAAGGTATATTTTACTTCCGGCACCGGTTGGCCGCTCATGGCAAAAAGTTTCGCCATTTGGGTAGTCATTTGGTCATTATCCGTTGAAACTACCGCCGGCGTATCCGTTAGGCGGTGGGTTATGCGTACATCTTTTACTCGCTCACCAAGCAAAGTTTTCACCCGTTGGATAAAGGAATCGAATTTTTCATCCTGTTCTTTTTGATTTTCTTCCTCTTTATCCGCCAAATCCCCTAAATCCAAATCCGCTTTGGTGACGGATTGCAACGGTTTACCGTCGAATTCCGTTAAATAACTCAACATCCATTCGTCGATACGATCGGAAAGTAATAATACTTCAATGCCTTTTTTGTTGAACAATTCCAGGTGCGGGCTGTTTTTCGCCGCCACATAGCTGTCTGCGGTAATGTAATAGACGGCTTTTTGCCCTTCTTTCATACGGGAAATATAGTCCTCAAAGGACACATTTTGTTCGCTGCTGTCCGTGTGAGTAGAAGCGAAACGGTAAAGTTTGGCAATTTGTTCTTTATTAGCGAAATCTTCCGCCACGCCTTCTTTCAGCACCAAGCCGAATTCTTTCCAGAATACGGCGTATTTTTCAGGTTCGTCTTTCGCTAATTTTTCCAGCATTTGTAACGAACGTTTGGTCAAGGCTTTGCGCAACGCCACCGTGGTTTTATTATCCTGTAAAATTTCGCGGGAAACGTTTAACGGCAAATCGTTGCTGTCTAACAAACCGCGCATAAAGCGTAAATAATTCGGCATAAAGACTTCGGCGTCATCCATAATGAATACGCGTTGCACATAGAGTTTTAAACCGTGTTTTTGTTCGCGGTTGAATAAATCCCAAGGCGCTTTGCCCGGCACATAAAGCAGACTGGTATATTCCTGATTGCCTTCCACTTTATTGTGCATCCAGCTTAACGGATCGGCAAAATCATGGCTGATATGTTTATAAAATTCTTTATATTCGTCATCGGAAATTTCCGCTTTAGAACGAGTCCAAAGGGCTTGCGCCTTATTGATTTTTTCCCATTTCACACCGGATTCTTTACCTTCTTCGTCATATTCTTTCGTCAGAATTTCCACCGGCAAACCGATATGATCGGAATATTTGCCGATAATTTCCCGTAAACGCCATTCGTTTAAGAATTCTTTTTCATCCTCACGCAGGAATAAGGTAATTTCCGTACCGCGATCCTTTTTCTCAATATTTTCTACGGAATATTCGCCTTCGCCGGCAGAAGCCCAAAGCACGCCTTTATCCGCCGCGACACCGGCGGCACGACTACGCACTTCCACTTTGTCGGCAACGATAAATGCGGAATAAAATCCGACCCCGAACTGACCGATTAACTGACTGTCTTTCGCCTGATCATTTCCTAGCGCGCTTAAAAATTCTTTTGTGCCTGATTTTGCAATCGTACCTAAATGATCGACGGCTTGTTCCCGGGTCATACCGATACCGTTATCGCTCACGGTTAACGTGCCTTTTTTGTCGTCAAAGCTAATGCGCACTTTTAAATCGCCGTCGCCTTCATAAAGTTCCGGTGCGGAAAGCGCTTTAAAACGGAGTTTGTCCGCCGCATCCGATGCGTTTGAAATCAGCTCGCGCAAAAAAATCTCTTTATTGGAATAAAGAGAATGAATCATTAATTGTAAAAGTTGTTTTACTTCGGTTTGAAATCCACAAGTTTCTTTATTGCTCATTTTATTTTCCTCGTAGAACGGGTCTTCCCGTCAAAAGCATTATAATAAACAGGCATGAACCTGTTTCAATAGCTTTCTAGATATAAGAATAATTTTGCAAATTTCAACCGCAGTTTTACGGATTTTTGCATTAGAAGGGAAATAGAAAAAAAGTGCGGTAAAATTTTTGAAAATTTCACCGCACTTTTCAGATTCAGGAAAGATTAGAAGTCGTAACGGACACCGACTTTAGCGCCGTATTGATTGATGTTGTGACCGTTGGCTTTGCCCAAACGGTTATATTCAACACCACCGTTTAAAGAAACGTCTTTCGCTACCTGGTATTGCACGCCGGCTAAGGCGCCGTAACCCAATTTGTAAGAGTCCGTTTCTTTAATTATGCGCGAGCCGCCGGATCTTTTCTCTTCTTTCGCATCAATGTCGTTCGCCGATAAACGTGCGCCTATATAAGGTTTAACCGGTGAACCGACTTCAATATCATAGATTGCGGATACGCCGAAGCCGTGCGCTTTTACTTCGGAATTGCCGTCGGTTGATTTGCCGTAATGAGTATAGTCTATCGCATAACGCATATCGCCCGTGTCATAACCTAGCGCGACATTCGGCGAAAAACGGTGATCGCTGACTTCTCCGGATTTAATTTTCGAATATCCCGCATTACCTTCAACGTAAACGTTGGCTTGCGCAGCGGATACCATGGCTAATGCGGCGATAATCGCTAATAATGTCTTTTTCATAATAAATTCCTTATAAATCTAAGAAAAGGATGGTCGCTAAATAATCCGACAAAGCGGATTTAACTTATTTAGCTGTGAACTAAGACAATTTATCCGCCGAAATGTTCATTTATAAAAAATCCGCCGAATTTAACCGCACTTTTAAATCGGATTTTAAGTACCGCAAAATTGCAACTCAACTCGAGGGTCTGTTTATATTTTATAAACTTGATCTCAACCGCTTACAAAAGATAAACAGCTCCTGCATTTCCGGCAAAAATACACCGCGTGATCACGCTGAATCCGGTTATGGCGGCGAACGGAAAGTTGATGAGTCCGGCATTGGCATTGGTAAGTAAAAGTCTCGCCCTGCACGGATTTAACATCAAACCGATGATAGACGTTTGCCGGCAAATCAAATACGTTGTTCATCACCGTTTGCCATTCGACGCCATGGGGTTTTACCCGCCCGAATACTTGATAAACCAGCAAATGTGCAAGCTCATGAGGTACTACCTGCCCGATAAACTCGGCGGAATTTTCCAACAATAAAGTGCGGTTTAAACGGATTTCGTTTTGTTGCAAATAAGCAACCCCCGCTTTCATTCCACGTACCTGATAAGTGACCGTCGGCATAGGAAAAGAACGATGAAAATGCGTTTCGGCAAGCGTCAGACAATTTGTTAATCTGCGCTGAACCTGCATTTTCAAATGACGAAATCCGGTTAATTCAGAAATATTTTCCATAACGACAAAATCAAAAGTGCGGTGAAATTTTTCGAAATTTTATGTGATGAGAAAAAATTTTCAAAAAATCGACCGCACTTTAACAATGAAGGCTTATGAATGAGCAATATTCATCAGCCCGGATTATTATTTTTTCAATAAATAAGCGCGCAATGCGGCAAAATCATTTTCCATTACATCGGAAAGCAATGGTAATTCCGCATGTTTTGCAAGCGCCTGCGGAAGCGGCAACTGGGTGTTAAGAATGCGTTCAACGGATTCTTTAAACTTCGCCGGATGCGCCGTGCACAGGAACAAACCGGTTTCGCCCGCTTGCAAGTCCTGTTTCAATACGCGATAAGCAATGGCGCCATGAGGTTCGCACAGATAACCTTTTGCATTCATATCGCGTAGGGTTTCTTCCGTTTGTGCGTCGGAAACCGCACCCGAATGCAACTCGGATAAAGCCCAACCGTTACGTTTAAACAATTCTTCGACACGCGGCCAGTTATTCGGGCGGCTGACATCCATGGCGTTAGATAAAGTTGCCACCGTTGCGTTAGGTTCCCATTTACCCTTTGCCAGATAACGCGGAACCGTATCATTGGCATTGGTGGAAGCGATAAAACGCTTAATCGGCAAACCTAAGGTTTTCGCGATTAATCCGGCGGTTAAATTACCGAAGTTACCGCTTGGTACGGAAACCACCAGATTGCTGCGCTCTGAAGGCGAAAGTTGTGCCGCCGCTTCAAAATAATAGCAAACCTGAGCCAGTAAACGGCTGATGTTAATGGAGTTTGCGGAATTTAAACCGATCGCCCGACGCAATTCCTCATCATCAAAAGCTTGTTTTACCAACGCCTGGCAAGCGTCAAAATCCGCATTAATCGCGACGGTACGGATATTGCCGCCTAATGTGCAGAATAATTTTTCCTGTAACGGGCTGATTTTACCTTGCGGATAAAGAATCACCACATCAATATTTTCCAAACCGTAAAATGCATGAGCAACC
This sequence comes from Basfia succiniciproducens, assembly GCF_011455875.1. Taxonomy (NCBI): domain Bacteria; kingdom Pseudomonadati; phylum Pseudomonadota; class Gammaproteobacteria; order Pasteurellales; family Pasteurellaceae; genus Basfia; species Basfia succiniciproducens. The sequence continues at coordinate 1,305,604 of NZ_CP015031.1, forward strand.
GCCGCCCCGGTATCGCCCGAAGTCGCGGTTAAGATGGTAATTTTGCCGTCGCCGCGCACTGTCGCTAACGCCTGCGCCATAAAACGGCCGCCGAAATCTTTAAAGGCTAAAGTCGGGCCATGAAATAATTCCAATGCATAAACGCCCTCTTCTACCTTTGCCACCGGAGCCGGAAAAGTGAACGCGTTTTTCACCATGGTATTGAGTTTTTCCGCCGGAATTTCTTCTCCGATTAGAGCGCCTAAGATTTTTTGACTGCGTTCCACTAACGGCAAGGCTAATAATTCGTCAATATTATCTAAAGCCGGAATCACTTCAGGAAAAAATAATCCCTGATCTTTTCCCAACCCCTGGCGTACCGCCTGGGCAAAATTTACTTGTTCTTCCGGGTGTTTAATGTTGTATAGATTCATAATTTAATATTATTCCTGTTTATTTTAATTTCTCAATTATCAATAGTGAGGATATTGATATTATTCGTTATCCTAAAGCCCTTGTACCCTGATTATCCACCTTACAGATATGCACAAAGCCTTCGTTATTCTGCAGATAATGATTCTCTAAATAATTGGCAAGCTTAGTAGCGACCGCTAAATCCGGCGCGATGGAAAAAATTGTCGGACCGGAACCCGAAATCCCGGTGGCTAAGGCGCCTAAATCCCGTGAAGCCTGTTTTACCTCGGCAAAATTCGGCAACAGGGATTCGCGATAAGGTTCGGCTATAACGTCTTTCATCATTAATGCGGCTAAGACGTCCTGCTGCGTGTGACAAGCGTGAACAAAGCTGCCTAAATGGCGTCCGTGAGCAATCACATCCTGACGGGTATAGCTTTTCGGCAAAATCGCCCGCGCTTCGGCAGTGGAAACTTCAATACCCGGATAAGCCAGCACCCAATACCAACTATCGAAAAACGGCAGTTGCTGACAAATATTGCCCAAAGACTGCACCATAAGCTGTACGCCGCCGAGATAGCAAGGCGCCACGTTATCATAATGGATGGAACCTGAAATGCGGCCTTCCAATTCGCCCATCATTTCAAGCAGTTCCATTTTAGAAAAAGGCTCGTTATGAAACGTATTCAATGCCACCAACGCCGCCACAATAGAACAGGCGCTGGAACCTAAACCCGAACCTATCGGCATATTTTTTTCAAGAGTTAAACGCAAAGGTTTGACATGACCGTTACGTAGTTTTAAGCGTTCGCTAAACAGAACATAAGCTTGATAAACAATATTTTTTTGCGGTTCTTTCGGTAATTTACGGACAAAATAACCCGCACTTTCCAACTCAAAACCGGCGGGGATATCTTCAATTTGTACCACATCGCCGAGCAATGACCCGTCAATCGGGGATATTGCCGCACCTAAAGTATCAAAACCGACACTGATATTCGCGCTTGATGCCGGAGCATAAATTCTTAGCATTGTTTACTCTCTTAATTTCTTAACGTTCTGAGGATATCGGCAAAAATACCGGCGGCGGTTACCGCATTACCTGCACCGTAACCACGTAATAATAGCGGAATCGGTTGATAGTAGCGAGTATAAAATGCCAGTGCGTTTTCACCGTTTTTGACTTTATATAACGGATCGTCCGCATCGACTTCCACAATCGACACCTTGCATTTGCCGTCATTTATTTGTCCGACATAACGTAAAACCTTATTCTGAGCACCCGCTTTTTCTACACGGGCGGCAAATTCGGCATCCAGTTGTGGCAAAATTTCCATAAATTCCACCGCACTTTTTCCTTCGGAAAAACCTTTCGGCAATACGCTTTCCACTTCCACATCGGAAAGTTCTAATTCTAAACCGCTTTCGCGGGCTAAAATTAACAGCTTACGCGCCACATCCTGACCGGATAAATCGTCACGCGGATCCGGCTCGGTAAAGCCTTTTTCACGGGCAAGCGCCGTTGCCTGCGACAATGTCAGACCTTCTTCCAGTTTACCGAAAATAAAGGATAAGGAACCGGATAAAATTCCGTTGAAACGTTCTACTTCATCGCCGGCGGCAAGCAGATTCTGCAGATTTTCGATAACCGGCAAGCCCGCACCGACATTGGTATCGTACAGGAATTTACGTTGATTTTTGCGCGCATTTTCACGTACCAAATTATAATACGCCATTTCGCGGGTATTGGCTTTTTTATTTGGGGTAACCACATGAAAACCCTCGCTTAAAGCGCGCGCATATAAACCGGATACGGACTCTGCCGTTGTGCAGTCCACAAATACCGGATTCACCACATGGTGCAATTTAATAAATGACAGTAATACGTCAAAGTCCGACGGTTGGGTGGCATTGGATAGATCTTCTTTCCAGTTATCCAGCGATAAACCGTTTTCATTCAACAACATTTTATTCGAGTTTGCCAAAGCGCAAACCCGAATTTCAATATCCTTTTTTGCCAGATACTCTTTTTGCTGCTTAATCTGTTCGATTAATTCGCCGCCGACACCGCCGACCCCCACAAGAAACATATCGACGCTTTTCTTATTGTTGAAAAGTGCCTGGTGGGTGGACTTCACCGCTTCAATAGCTTTATTTTGCGCCACTACGGCGGAAATCGAGCGTTCGGAAGACCCCTGGGCAATGGCGACAATGCTGATATTCGCCTGTGATAATGCGGAGAAGAAACGCGCCGCAATACCTTTCGCCTGTTTCATACCGTCACCGACTACGGAAATAATTGAAAGATCTTCGATAACCTCAACCGGTTCTAAATCTTTGTCTAATAATTCTTTAGCGAATTCCGTATTTAACGCGTCTTTTGCTTTCGCGACTAATTTACTCGGCACACAGAAACTAATACTGTATTCGGAAGAAGATTGAGTAATCAAAATAACGGAAACACCGGCTTTCGACATCGTTGAGAAAACCCGCGCTGCCATGCCTACCATGCCTTGCATACCCGGACCCGACACATTAAACATCGCCACATTATCTAAATTGGTAATACCTTTGACCTGTAATTCGCCTGATTGCGGTGCGCTTCCGTCAATAACGGAACCGGGTGCGGTCGGATTTCCCGTATTTTTAATCAAACAAGGAATATTGCTGCGAACTAACGGGCCGATGGTTCTCGGATGAATCACTTTTGCACCGAAATAAGACAATTCCATCGCTTCGCGGTAAGAAAGACTTGGCAGCAAACGGGCATCCGGTACCAAACGCGGATCGCAGGTAAACACGCCGTCAACATCAGTCCAGATTTCACAAGCACTGGCGTTCAAGCAGGCCGCTAAACAAGCGGCGGAATAATCCGAACCGTTACGTCCTAACAGAACAAGTTCGCCTTTTTCATTTCCTGCGGTAAATCCCGCCATTAGTACGACGTTATTTTTCGGAATTGAAGCCACATCAACACGTTTTGCCGATTCCTCAATATCGACCGATGACTCTAGGTAATTGCCGTAAGCTAACAGTTTTTCCACCGGATTAATTACCGTTACCTCATATCCGCAAGCTTCAAACCAGGCTTTCATCATAGCGATAGATAATTTTTCACCGCGACAGTCGATTGTTGCTTTTACCGCGTCTTCCACTTTGCCCGTTTGGCGAATTTGTTCTAATAATTCCGCAAGCTGATTGAATTCGCTTTCGATAAGCTGCGATGTACCTTTAAGATCAAAATTATTATTTTTTTCATGCAGCCCGTTAATAATGTTATAAAAAATGTCTAACGCTTCATTAAAATTTGTTTCGGTAGGTTGATTAAGACTGGCTTTTTCAGAAAGAGCGACGAGGTGATTGGTAATTTTTGCGGGCGCCGACAAAACGGCGGCGGCCTGCTCTTCCAAATGAGCTTTTTCGATAAGCCGGGCTGCCTGCAAAAATCTTTCCGGGTTGGCAAGCGAGGTGCCGCCAAATTTAAGTACGCGCATAGGAGTCTCCTATAAAAAATGTTGTGAATGCAAAAAACTGTATAAAAAAACCCGCATAAGTTGCGGGTTTCATGTATTTTTTATTTAGAACGCACTAACCCACCCAGTTACACATCGTAATGGTAATCATAATGGTGGTCATAATCATTGTGCTATTGTTCATAGGTTCGTAAATTTATTTGTACAACGAAAAACGTATGCTAGAAATACCGAAGTTTTTCCGCTTTGTCAACGACAAAATAAAAAAAGCCTGAAAAATTATATTCAGACTTTTTATTCGCTATCGCAAAGCGGTTTTATTTAAAACATCTGCAATTTCCGATTTATTTAATCACACCGCACGCCATTCTCGCTCCACCGCCGCCTAACGCCGCCGGATGATCGGAATGGTTATCGCCGCCTACATGAATCATTATTGATTTGTCGGCGATTTCATCTAAAGATTTAAGGCGCGGAGCCAATACCGGATTAGATGCCGTACCGTCCGCATTTACGGCTAATGCCGGTAGATCACCTAAATGTGCGTTATCTTCCCAAGGAAATCCGTGGCGTTTTGCCTCTTTCGGATCCCAATGCCCGCCGGCGCCTAAACCCGCCACTTTTTTGCCGTCTTTTTCACCTGCCGCACAACTTGGATTTTGATGAAGATGAAAACCGTGCAATCCTGCAGTTAATCCGTTTAATTCAGGAGTGAAAACTAAGCCGTAAGGCGATTCCGTGACAACCACTTGACCGATAGCTTTATCACCTTTTACCGGGTCCAATAAGCTGACTTCAATTACTTTTGATTTGATTTCGGTCTGTACATTTTTTGCTTCTTCCGCGATAGCGGTGCCGCTTAAGGCAAACAAACCTAATAAAATAACCGTCTTTTTCATATAAGCTCCTGTAAACAAATAAAAAGTTGGCAAATGCCAAAGTGATACTATCATTGTATGAAAGATAAACAAGCCAATTGTTGCATTTTTGTTACATAGCTCACAAATATTATCAATAGATGTTTTTAGATAAACTGGTACAATATTCCTTTATTTCATTATCAGGAAAGCACTAACGGGTTATTTCAATGGAAATCACTAACAATTTAAAACAAATTCATAAAAATATCGTATCAATTTGCCAAAATGCCGGTTTGCCCTCGAACTCGGTGAAATTATTAGCGGTCTCGAAAACCAAGCCGGTTGAAGATTTGGAACAGGCTTATCAAGCCGGACAACGTGCTTTTGGTGAAAATTATGTGCAGGAAGGTGTTGAAAAAATTGAATTTTTCCAGGCAAAACATCCGGATATGGAATGGCATTTTATCGGCCCGTTACAATCCAACAAAACACGTTTAGTGGCGGAATATTTTGACTGGATGCAAACGGTGGATCGGGAAAAAATTGCAATCCGTCTGAATGAACAGCGCCCCGTCGATAAATCGCCGTTAAACGTTCTGATTCAGATTAATATTAGTGATGAGGAAAGTAAGTCCGGCATAAAACCGGCCGATATGATGGCGATGGCAAAAATTATCGAAAACTTACCGCACTTGCGTTTGCGCGGATTAATGGCGATTCCCGCCGCAACGCATGATGCGGCGATTCAAGCGCAAAGCTTCTCAGCAATGCATAAACTTTTTGTCGAATTACAACAGTCGTTACCGAATCAGCGAATCGATACTCTTTCTATGGGTATGACCGATGATATGACGGCAGCGATTAAGTGCGGTTCAACCATGGTCAGAATCGGCACGGCTATTTTTGGCAGCCGAAATTAAGGTTTTCGTGACTTATTGAAAATAAAATCCAAAAGTGCGGTTAAAATTTTCGATTTTTTGACCGCACTTTTTCTAACCACAAAAAATGGCACCCTTGGAGTGCCATTTTTGCTTTATAAATATTATAAATTGGTTTTAATCGGAAAAACGTTCGATTCTTGCGCCTAAACCACGTAATTTTTCTTCGATACGTTCATAACCGCGATCGATATGATAAATACGATCCACAATGGTTTCGCCGGATGCGATACAGCCCGCTAATACCAAACTGATCGAAGCGCGCAAATCCGTCGCCATCACCTGCGCACCGGATAAATGTTCGACACCGTGACAAATCGCCGTATTTCCTTCGATTTCCGCTTTTGCTCCCATACGAATTAATTCGGGAATGTGCATAAAACGATTCTCAAAAATCGTTTCGGTAATTTTGCTGGTACCTTCCGCCACTACGTTTAACAAAGTGAACTGCGCCTGCATATCGGTCGGGAAGCCCGGATGTGGCATGGTGCGAATATTCACCGCTTTCGGACGTTGACCTAAAGAATCTAAAGTAATGCTGTCTTCCGTGATGTCTATCTGCATACCGGCTTCGCGCAGTTTTTCAATAACGGCTTCTAAGGTATCCGCTTTTGTTCCGCGGCAAGTAATACGCCCGCCCGATATAGCGGCCGCCACCAGGAAAGTCCCGGTTTCGATACGGTCCGGCACGATGCGATGGCGGCAACCCGCTAAACGTTCAACCCCTTCAATGGAAATCGTATCCGTGCCTGCGCCGGAAATTTTTGCGCCCATGGCATTTAAAAAGATTGCCGTATCCACCACTTCCGGTTCACGCGCCGCATTTTCAATAACGGTTTTGCCTTCGGCTAAAGTTGCCGCCATAATGATGGATAAGGTTGCGCCGACACTGACTTTATCCATATAAATTCTGGCACCTTTCAAACGACCGTTTACCGTCGCTTTCACATAGCCTTCGTCCAGTTCAATCGCCGCACCCATTTTTTCCAGACCGGAAATATGCATATCGACAGGGCGAGCGCCGATTGTGCAACCGCCCGGTAATGAAACCTGTCCTTCATGAAAACGCGACAATAACGGCGCTAACGCCCAAATAGAAGCGCGCATGGTTTTTACCAACTCATAAGGCGCGACAAATTGATTAATATTGCCGGCATCGATCAGCACTTTACCCGGTTCTTCCGCACATTCCACATTAACGCCCAACTTGCGCAGAATCTTAAATGTTGTTTCGACATCTTTTAAGTCAGGCACATTGGTCAATATAACCGGTTCTTCCGCTAAAATTGAAGCGAATAAAATTGGCAATGCGGCATTTTTTGCACCGGAAATATCGACGGTTCCGGTTAAACGAGATTGCCCATAGACACGAAATTTTTCCATTTTATTTTCCTAAAATTAAATTAGTTTACGACGTTTAACATACGTTCTAATTTCCATTTTTCAGGACTGAACGTTTTAATGGTCAAGGCATGGATTTCACCGCTGGAAAAATGATCCATCAATGGCGCGTAAATAGTTTGTTGTTGTTTTAATCTTGATAATTTTGCGATTTCTTCACTGACAACAATCACGCCGTAATGTGCGTTTTCACCTTGCACGTAAACTTCATCAAGATTTAAAGCCTGTTTAAGAATTCGTTCGATTTCTTGGGTTTCCATTGTTATTTCCATTAAGGTTATTTAGCAAATTGCTACTTCAAATAAGGCTTAATCCAATCGGCTAATCCGACAAGATCAGCTAATGTAAGCAATTGGGGCGGGACATTTTCCAATAATAACGTTTTATCAGCGTTTTTCTTGGCTTGGCAATAATGAAGTAAATCACATAATAAAGCAAAACCGGCGGAATCAATGCGGGATACTTGAGATAAATCCCAACTGATATTTTTATCCGCAATTTGTTGTTCTGATAAAAAAGAAGAACGTTGCTCCCTTTTTTGGAATTCATTCCAAAGAGGTAGCAACGTATCCCTAGATAGCTCTCCGTCCAAGCGGAAAGCTATTCTATCATCATTTTGCTCGGCTGCCCATTTCAAATGTTTTTCAGCTTGCATAATTTCTCTTATTTTTTACCAAGGCTAACCGGAACCGCCGCCGCACGTTGTACCTGTGCGGTTAAAGCATCAATCCCGTTTTTGCGTAAAATACTGCTCCACTCCTGTTTTTTGGTATCTACCATGCTCACGCCTTCAGCGGTCATGTCATAAACCTGCCATTTGCCGGTTTTACTGTTTTTACGCCATTGGAAATTTAAATTTAACGGCTCCTGACCTTTCTGTAATAGTTTTACCCGAACGCTTGCCTGACTGTCGCTAACGGTTTGTTGCGGTTGCACCTGAATATCCTGATTGCTGTACATGGTCAACGCCTGAGCATAAGCCTGCACAATAAATTGATCAAATGCGGCAAAAAATTGTTCGCGCTGCGCCGGTGTAGTGGACTTGAAATATTGACCTAACACTAATGAGCCTGCATAGTTCACATGTACATAAGGCATTAAATCCTGACGAACGATATTTTTTAAATAATTCGGATCCTGTTTAATTTTAGGCTGATTCGCTTTAATATCGGCAAATAATTTTTCCGCCGCTTGCCGGGTCAAACCGTAAGGACTTTCATCTGCCAATGCATTTTGGACGGCAAAAAGTGCGGTCACTAAAAGCAAAATTTTTGATAACCAAGTTTTAAATGTGGCTTTTAACATAAATTCATTTCTCCAATAAAATTAAATAACTGTCCTGATTATTCCGCCGCTTTGGGTTCCGCAGAATCGTCTTTTTTGTCTTTATCGCCGTAAATAAACTGCCCGATAAGATCCTCTAGCACCACCGCCGATTTCGTATCTACGATTTTATCGCCCTCTTTTAACATAGCGGTTTCACCATCGTCAAACCCAACGCTTAATGCAATATATTGTTCGCCCAATAAACCGGAAGTTTTAATGGATAAAGAACTGTTTTCCGGAATTTGATTATATTCTTCGTTAATAGCAATAGTTACCTGCGGTAAATAATTTTGCTCATCTAAAGAAATATTCGTTACGCGACCGATAACCACGCCGCCGACTTTCAACGGCGCACGCACTTTTAGTCCGCCGATATTATCAAAAGTTGCGAAGACTTGATAAGATTTCGTTTCACTGAATCCTTGCACATTCGCGACTTTTAGTCCCATAAAAATAAGCGCGGCAATGCCGATTAGCAGAAATAATCCAACGCCAAATTCATATTTAATTGTTTGTCTCATTATTTTTCCTATTTTACGCAGTCCTGTTTGCGCATATCACTCAATAAAAAACCTTAACCGGCACCAAACATAATTGCTGTTAGCACAAAGTCTAACCCCAACACCAATAAAGAGGCGTTCACTACAGTTCTGGTGGTTGCCTGGCTGATACCTTCCGAAGTGGGAATACAGTCATAGCCGTTGAATAAAGCAATCCAGGTTACGGTAAAGGCAAAAACCAGGCTCTTAATAAACCCATCCCATAAATCCAGAGTTCTTACCGCATTTTGCATTACCGACCAGAAACTACCGCTATCAATACCTTTCCATTCAACGCCGATCAAATGGCCGCCGATAATCCCCACTGCAGTAAATAGCACAGTTAAAACCGGCATGGCAATCACGCCCGCCCAAAAACGAGGTGCGATAACCCGACGCAACGGATCAACCGCCATCATTTCGAGGCTGGATAACTGCTCTGTTGCCTTCATTAAACCGATTTCGGCAGTCAATGCCGAACCGGCTCGCCCGGCAAATAAAAGTGCGGTCACAACCGGGCCTAATTCCCGTAATAAGGACAACGCAACCAACTGCCCGACATTCGCCTCGGCGGCAAAATCCACTAAAATAACATAACCCTGCAATCCCAATACCATGCCGATAAAAAAGCCCGATAACAGGATAATTAATAGGGATTGAACGCCAAGCACATATAACTGTTTAATTAATAATGGAAAATGTTTTTTAATTTGCGGTTTACCCACTAAAGAGCCAAACAGCATAAAGCCCGCTCTACCTAAAGCTTTTACCGAATTAATAACATTGCGTCCCAGTGCAGAGATTAAATCAACCATCATTTATTTATTCCTCTGCCAAACAATTCTTCCTCATAATCCTGAGACGGATAATGGAAATGCACGGGACCGTCTTCCTGCCCGTTAATAAACTGTACTACTTGCGGATCAGTGCTTTGCAGCAACTGCTCCGCCGTTCCTTCCGCAATCACTCGCTTATTGGCGATGATATACGCATAATCGGCGATACTTAATACTTCCTGCACATCATGAGAAACCACAATCGATGTCAAATTCAACGCTTCATTTAAACGTTTAATTAGACTGACGATCACGCCCATACTAATAGGATCCTGTCCGGCAAACGGCTCGTCATACATAATCAGTTCCGGATCAAGAGCAATGGTTCTCGCTAAAGCGGTGCGTCTTGCCATCCCGCCGGATAATTCCGAAGGCATTAATTCCGCCGCTCCGCGCAACCCGACCGCTTCTAATTTCATTAATACAATTTGACGAATTAAGCTTTCCGGCAAATTGGTATGTTCGCGAATCGGAAAGGCTACGTTTTCAAAAGTTGAAATATCGGTAAATAAAGCGCCCGACTGGAATAACATCCCCATACGTTGGCGAACTTTATAGAGTTCCGAATTCGACATTTGGCAAATATCTTTTCCTTCAAATAAAATCTCACCCTGCTCCGGGTGTAACTGACCGCCAATCAGTTTTAATAACGTGGTTTTACCAATCCCCGACGGGCCCATAATAGCGGTAATTTTACCTTTTTGAACCTTAAGGTTGAGATCGTTATAAATCGTGCGTTCACCACGTTTAAAAGTGAGATTATTCACTTCAACCAGCGTGTTCTCACCCATAAAACCTCTGTATCATTTTTTTCTCTAATCAAATAAAACTGGGATAATCTACGAATTTTCCCCTAATGTCAAAGTTATTAGTAATAAATTTATGCCAATAAATCTGACAAAAACGTCTGCTATTCGACCATAAACTAAAAGTTTCGTTCCTCAAAACAAAGAAAAATCTTACCGCACTTGCGTAATTTTTCAAAAATTATGCTATTATTCCGCTTTATTTATTAACACAGAATTTAATATTTTATGAATATTCGCTGGAATATTATTCTTGGAACTATCGCTTTAGTATTGCTTGCCTGGTTTTATACATTAAACCAAGACAAGCCGGATTTAACCCGGTTAATCAAAGCGCCTGAAAGCCCTGAATATACCGGGCATAAAATGGAGACCACCATTTTTTCTCCCGCAGGGAAAAAACAATACCAAGCTTATTCGGATACGGCACGGCATTATGATCAAGACGGACATACCGAATTTGTAAACCCGGTAGTGTTCGCTTTAGAGGTGGAAACAGAAAATCAGGGAAAGCAAAGCTGGAAATTAACCGCAAAATCCGCCACCCTGACAAAAGATAATTTACTCTATCTCAATGGTGAGGTTGTGGCCCAAAGCCTGGATCCGATTTCTCGTTTACAACGTATTGAAACGGAAGCCGCAGTAGTCAATTTAAAAAACCAGGACATTACTTCCGATAATATGGTTACCATCCGAGGGCTCAACTTTACCAGTTCGGGCATGAAACTGACCGGTAATCTGAAACAACAAGCAGCGACTTTAAAAGAGCAGGTGAAAACCCATTATGAAATTAGCAATCAATAAAATTTTACTTACTTCCGCATTAGTGATGACTTCATTATCTGCTTTCGCTTTAAAAGACGATACGAATCAGCCTATTAATATTGTGTCTGACAACCAATCCCTGGATATGGAAAAAAGCATCGTCACTTTTACCGATAACGTTGTAATTACTCAGGGTTCCATTTTAATCAAAGCCAATAAAGTAATTATCACTCGTCCGCCCGAGGGTTCGAAACAAAAAGAAACCGTTGAGGCATTCGGTAATCCCGTTACATTTCACCAAATGCTGGATGACGGCAAACCGGCAGACGGTAAGGCCAATAGAGTCCATTATGATTTAGGTAAAGAATTTTTAACATTAACCGGTAATGCGCAATTAAAACAATTGGATAGTACCATTGATGGCGACGTAATTACTTATGATGTGAATAAACAGCAATTAAAAGCTAGCAGTACGGCAAAAAGTCGAGTAAAAACCGTATTAATTCCTTCACAATTAAATGAGAAGAAAAAATAGAGGTTACTTATGTCTATTCTTTATGCCGAAAACTTAGCGAAAAGTTATAAAGGCCGTCAGGTTGTATCCGATGTAAGCTTTACCGTAAAATCCAATGAAATTGTCGGTTTACTGGGACCAAACGGTGCAGGCAAGACAACCTCTTTCTATATGGTTGTCGGGCTTGTGCGCCATGATCAGGGCAAAATCCGTATTGATGATGAGGACATTAGCTTGCTGCCGATGCACAACCGTGCACAAAAAGGCGTAGGTTATCTTCCGCAAGAAGCCTCGATTTTCCGTCGTTTAAGCGTGTACGATAATTTAATGGCGGTTCTTGAAATTCGTAAAGATCTGACTAAAGAACAACGTCATGCCCGCGCGGAAGAATTAATTGACGACTTTAATATCGGTCATATCCGGGATAATTTGGGACAATCGTTGTCCGGTGGCGAACGTCGCCGCGTAGAAATTGCCCGTGCATTGGCGGCGAATCCTAAATTCATCTTATTAGACGAACCTTTTGCCGGTGTTGACCCTATTTCAGTTATCGATATCAAAAAAATAATTAAAGATCTGCGGGATCGCGGTTTAGGCGTGTTAATTACCGACCATAATGTCCGCGAAACACTTGATGTATGTGAGCGGGCATACATCGTTAGTGCCGGAAAAATGATTGCAACCGGAACACCGACAGACATTTTAAATGACGAACATGTAAAACGTGTTTATCTTGGTGAAGAATTTAAGCTGTAAGCTATGGTTAAATTTACTGAAATTTTATCCCCTGAAAATATCCGTCAGGGGATTATTTGTTCAAGCAAAAAACGATTACTTGAAGTTATTTCAGATATCGTAACAAAACGATTTAATCTGCAGGAAGAAGAAATCGGTTATCATATTGAACAATTGGAATGCTTTGAAACCTTGCTTTCAAGAGAAAAACTAGGTTGTACAAGCTTAGGTAACGGCATTGCAATGCCGCGGGCAAAACTGCCAATCGGCGATAAACCGGTTGCCGTATTCTTGCAATTAGCCAGCCCCGTTAATTATGAAGCGCCGGATAAAAGAGATGTTGATTTAGTGCTGGCTATTTTAATTCCGGAAAAATGCTGCGCCGCCTATTCCCCTTATCTGCCGGAATTGGCCGAGCGTTTTTCGGATAAAATGCTATGTAAGCAACTGCGGGCGGCGCAAAGTGCGGATGAAATCTGGCAAATTTTTCAATATATGGATAACTGTTTGCATGAACACACCGACGATACGGCGACGGAAGAAAAATAACACTTATCACTCAAAATGAGGCAATTTATGGAACTTATTATCATCAGTGGGCGTTCCGGCGCGGGCAAATCTGTTGCATTAAGAGCTTTAGAAGATATGGGTTACTATTGCGTTGATAACCTGCCAATCAATTTATTGCCCGAGCTTGCCGATATTTTATCGACCTCTCAGCAATCCGCCGCCGTGAGTTTAGATATTCGTAATTTACCTCATTCACCCGAAACATTAGATACATTACTTCAACAACTGGCCGATGCGCAGCATCAGGTGCGAATTATCTTCCTTGAAGCGGATCGCAGTACATTAATTCGCCGTTATAGCGATTCCCGTCGGCTACATCCGTTATCCATGCAGGATTTATCCCTTGAAGCGGCAATTGAAGCGGAGGCCGGTTACCTGGAACCTTTATTGCAAAATGCCGAATTGGTGATTAATACCAGCGAAATATCCACCCACGAACTGGCACAGCGTTTGCGTGAATTCTTAAAAGGCAAACCTGATAAAGAACTGAAAATTGTCGTCGAATCCTTCGGTTTTAAATATGGTCTGCCCCTTGATGCGGATTATGTTTTTGACGTTCGTTTTTTGCCTAACCCTCATTGGAACCCCGATTTGCGACCAATGACGGGGTTAGATCAACCGGTCATTGATTTTTTAGGTAAATATAGCGAAGTGAATAATTTTATTTATTCCACCAGAAATTACCTTGAAACCTGGTTGCCGATGCTAGAACAAAATAACCGTAGTTATTTAACCATCGCAATAGGTTGCACCGGGGGGAAACACCGTTCCGTGTACATTGCCCAGCAACTTGGCGAATACTTTCAGGCTAAGGGAAAAAAGGTCAAAATCCAGCATAAATCCTTAGAAAAACACCACAAAAAGAATTCCGCCTAATAAAAAAAGCGAATTCAATCAAACAAAAAGGACTGAACGCAATAATACGTGTTCAGTCCTTTCGTTATATAAATATAGTTTTTCAAATCACGAATTTATTTATTCGTACTCATCCAACCATCTAAGCAAGATATTTTCTAAGATCTTTTCGTTTGATGCTTCAGGGTTATCATCAAACTCTTCCAACTGACAAATCCATTGGTGCATATCGGTAAAACGCACGGTTTTAGGATCAACATCAGGATAAAGATCATAAAGATTTTCAGCAATTTCTTGCGCATCTGTCCATTTCATTAGTGGTTCTCTTCCCGCGCATGATTAATCGTATATTTAGGGATTTCTACCACTAAATCCTCATCGGCGATTTGACACTGGCAACTTAAGCGACTATCCACTTCCAGCCCCCAGGCTTTATCTAGCATATCATCTTCTTGATCCGTTGTTTCATTAAGGCTGTCACCGCCTTCGCGAATAATACAATGACAAGTGGTACAAGCGCATAAACCGTCGCAAGCGTGTTCGATTTCAATGCCCGCTTCAAGCGCGACTTCTAATAAATTATCTCCGGCGGCGGCATCAACCACCATGCCTTCCGGGCAAAGTGTTTCGTGAGGAAGAAAAATTACTTTTGGCATTTGTTTATCCTACTTTCCTGTTAATTAAATATCTTCTACGGAATGACCGGTTAAGGCGGAACGAATGGATTTATCCATACGGCGCGCCGCAAATTCCTGAGTAGCCGCATCAAGGTCTTTAATTCCCTGTTTAATGGCTAAAGTATCATTTTGTTGTTGCAACTTATCCAGCTCAACTAAGGCTTTTTTAATTGCACTTAGCTCTTCGTCATTCAATAAATCCCCATCATGAGAAAGTGCGGAAAGAACGGATTCAATTACACGTTTGGCTTCAACACGCTGTTCCGCAAGCAAGCGGGCATCAATATCCTGTTTTGCATTATCCATCGAAGCTTTCAGCATTTGAGTAATTTCGTCATCGGTTAAGCCGTAAGAAGGCTTCACCTGAATTGAAGATTGAACACCTGTAGATTTTTCCATCGCCGTTACATTTAACAAACCGTCGGCATCCACTTGATAAGTCACTCTCACTTGAGCCGCACCTGCCGCCACTGGCGGAATACCGCGTAAAGTAAAACGAGCAAGCGAACGACAATCCGCCACCATTTCGCGCTCCCCTTGAACAATATGCACGGTCATTGCCGTTTGTCCGTCTTTGAAAGTAGTAAATTCCTGCGCCCGAGCTACCGGAATTGTGGTATTTCGAGGAATAATTTTTTCCACTAATCCGCCCATGGTTTCAATACCTAAGGACAAGGGAATCACATCAAGCAAAAGCATTTCCGAATCGGGCTTATTTCCCACTAAAATGTCAGCCTGGACCGCCGCACCTAACGCCACCACTTTATCGGGATCAATAGAAGTTAAAGGTTGGCGTTTGAAGAATTCGCCCACTTGCTCGCGTACAAAAGGTACGCGGGTCGAGCCACCCACCATAACCACTTCGTTTACTTCGTCTGCTGTCACGTTCGCATCTTTTAATGCGCGACGACATGATATTAGCGAACGTTTTACCAAAGGTTGGATCAGTTGGTTGAACTGATTACGGCTAATTTTCCCATGCCAGTTTTGATATTGAATCGCAACCGTTTCATTGTCTGTCAACTGAATTTTCAGCTGAGTAGCCAATTCCACCAGTTGACGTTTTTGTTTATCATCCTGCGGTGAAATACCGGACTGCTCAATAATCCAGTCGGCAACTAAATGGTCAAAGTCATCGCCGCCAAGCGCAGTATCACCGCCGGTAGCAAGTACTTCAAACACACCTTTTGATAAACGTAAAATCGAAATATCGAAAGTACCGCCGCCTAAATCATAAACCGCAATAACCCCTTCTTTTCCGCTGTCTAAACCGTAAGCAATCGCGGCGGCCGTAGGTTCATTAAGCAAACGAAGTACATTCAAACCGGCCAGTTTCGCCGCATCCTTAGTGCTTTGACGCTGAGCGTCATCAAAATAAGCCGGCACCGTAATAACAGCGCCTTGCAATTCGCCGCCTAAACGCCGCTTTGCAAGTGCGGTCAATTTTTTCAAAATTTCACTCGAAACTTCAACGGGACTGACCGCACTTTTACGCGTACTAATCAGCGGCAGTCCGTTTTCCGACGTTTCAAATCGATAAGGTAAATTCGGGTAACGCGCCTGCACATCCTCAAGACTTCGACCAATCAAACGTTTCACCGAAATAACGGTATTCTGCGGATCGATGCTTGCCAACTCTCCGGCTTCATAGCCGACAGTGATTTCATTATTATCACCAAAATGCACAATAGACGGGACTAGGGGACGATCTTTTTCGTCTAATAAAATCTCGGTATGGGCGCTGCGCACTGTCGCCACTAATGAATTTGTTGTCCCTAAATCAATACCCACCGCTAATTTATGCTGATGAGGCGCAGCCATTAAACCCGGTTCTGCAATTTGAAGTAATGCCATGTTATTTTTCTCTAAATGTAAAACAGGCTTATGAGCCTATTTATTCATAAATTGAGTTCAAACTCACAATGAATAAAATTAAAAATCCGCTAATTTATCTTCGATTCGTTCAACTTCAGTCATTAATTTTTTGATAAAACGTAATCGATCATTAATCAGTTTTGCCTGTTGCCAATCCTTCATAGAAAGTGCGGTGGAAATTTCTGAAATTTTTTCTTTATTGCTTTGTTCTATTTCCGCAGAAAAAGTCATTAATCCGTCAATATCCTGCGTGTTTTCAATTTCTTCCAGCTGCTCGCGCCATTGCATTTGCTGCATCAAAAACGCCATATCCTGCGTACTTTTTTCTTCCGTATTTTGTTGTTCGCCCGTATTAAGCGCAATAATACAGTCCGCTCGTAAAATAGGGTCTTTCAGAATTTGTAAAGCGTCATTCACCTCGGCGGATTTTTGCATGGCAAGGCGCTGTTCCTGAGCCGAACTGTTGGCAAAATTATCAGGATGCAACGCTTTTTGTAATGCGAGATAACGTTCGGACAAACGATTTTGATCGAGTTGAAACTCAATGGGCAAATCAAATAACGCAAATGGATTATTCATAATTTATACGTTAAAACTTTCGCCGCAACCACATTGATCTTTTACGTTCGGATTGGTGAACTTGAATCCTTCGTTCAGACCTTCTTTGACAAAATCAAGTTGCGTACCGTTTAAATACACAAGGCTTTTGGTATCAACGATGACTTTAACGCCGTGTTGTTCGAATACATTATCATCCGAATTTAATTCATCAACAAATTCAAGCACATAAGCCAAGCCCGAACAACCTGAGGTTTTAATTCCCAAGCGTAAACCAATACCTTTACCACGGCTTTCTAAACATTTTTTCACATGTTTGGCAGCACTTTCCGTCATGCCGATTGAAGCGGATTGAGAACTCTGCTCCGCATCTTCCACGCTAAATTGTTCTACGGACATTTAATTACTCCCGAGTAAGTTAAGGCGCAAGCATTATACTTACGCCGTCTGTTTTATGCGCCTTTTTTAGATTTATAATCAGCAATTGCCGCTTTAATTGCATCTTCCGCCAGAATTGAGCAATGCACTTTAACCGGCGGTAATTCCAGTTCTTCTGCAATCTGGCTGTTTTTAATCGCACCGGCTTCATCTAAGGATTTGCCCTTCACCCATTCGGTAATCAATGAGCTTGATGCAATGGCAGAGCCGCAACCGTATGTTTTGAATTTTGCATCTTCAATAATGCCTTCTTCATTCACTTTAATTTGTAACTGCATAACATCACCGCAAGCCGGTGCGCCCACCATTCCGGTGCCCACATCTGATGATTTTTTATCAAAAGAACCTACGTTACGAGGGTTCTCATAATGATCGATAACTTTTTCGCTATATGCCATTTCTTGTTCCTAATTTTTAATAAAATAAATTATGCTGCCAGGGTGGATTTCACCACCATAAGTTCACTGTCTTCAAGTGCTTTTAAAGCATGCCATTCATCGGGTATCATCTGTACAATTCGTCCGGGATAAATTTCCTGCGATTCTTCACGGTTTGAAAAATCTATCCGTCCTTTGATTGGAACAACAATGACGGTTTGTGAAACTTTATGTTCCGGTACTGCCTGCCCAGCCTTCAACACTAAATGCGTAACTGTTTGATTCGGTTCGTCGATTAAGTGTTCAAATAATTTAATATCTGTTCGTCCTGTATAAACTTTCATTGTAGCCTCCTTTAAGTTGACTTGATGAATTGAATTTATTTTTCAAAATACAGACTTTTTCGACCGCACTTTTTGAGAACTTTGTACTAAATCTTAATGTGCAGACCATTCAATTTTAGACATATCAATGCCTTCTTTGAACATATCCCAAAGCGGTGATAAATCTCTTAATTTTTTAACCGCACTTTTTACTAAATCAATGGTGTAATCAATTTCTTCTTCCGTGGTATAACGACCTAAAGAGAAACGGATTGAACTATGCGCAAGCTCATCGCTCAAGCCCAACGCGCGCAATACATAAGAAGGCTCTAAACTTGCGGAAGTACAGGCTGAACCCGATGACACGGCAATATCGCGTAATGCCATCATTAAGGACTCGCCTTCTACAAAGTTAAAACTGATATTTAAATTCGAACCAACACGATGTTCCATTGAACCGTTCACATAAGTTTCTTCAATATCTTTTAAACCGTTATATAAACGATCACGAAGTTTAGTTACATACGCCATTTCTTCCGCCATTTCTTCTTTGCAGATACGATAAGCTTCGCCCATACCTACAATTTGATGAACAGCCAACGTACCGGAACGCATTCCTCGCTCATGACCGCCGCCGTGAATAATCGCTTCTAAACGAACACGCGGTTTACGACGAACATATAAGGCGCCGATACCTTTTGGTCCATAGAGTTTATGACCGGACATAGACATTAAATCAACCGGCAATTCCGCCAGATTGATAGGTAATTTACCTACGCTTTGGGTAGCGTCCACATGAAAAATAACTTTATGCTCGCGGCAAATTTTACCAATAGCTTCAATATCCTGAATCACACCGATTTCATTATTAACGTGCATGATCGACGCTAAAATGGTATCAGGGCGAATCGCCGCTCTAAATTCGTCTAAATCAACCAAACCGTCCGATTTAGGCGCAAGATAGGTTACTTCAAAGCCTTCACGCTCTAACTGACGGCAAGTATCCAATACAGCTTTGTGCTCGGTTTTGCAGGTAATGATATGTTTGCCTTTAGTTTGGTAGAAATGCGCTGCGCCTTTGATCGCAAGGTTATCTGATTCCGTCGCACCGGAAGTAAACACAATTTCACGACTATCCGCACCGATAAGATCCGCTATATGATTACGCGCGATATCCACCGCTTCTTCCGCTTGCCAGCCGAATTTATGAGAACGGGACGCCGGATTTCCGAAGATCCCGTCGCGCGTTAAATATTGCATCATTTTTTCTGCAACGCGATCATCCGCCGGACAAGTCGCCGCATAATCTAAATAAATAGGAAATTTCATTATTCACTCCATTCGTTACGTCATATCTATATGACGTGATAAAACTCTAATTATCTACAACTAATAAATTATCAAAATCTGTATGCGTTTTTTGGCTATGTTGTTTGCTAACCAATTCTTCTAATGTGATTTCGTTTAGAAAATTTTCAATACGATCGCTTAATTCCGCCCAAAGGTGATGAGTTAAACAAACTTTTCCACCCTGACAATTCCCTTGCCCCAAACATTTTGTTACCGAAATATTTTCATTCACTGCAGCGATAATCATGCCGATAGAAATTTGACCGCTCGGCTGCCCTAATTGATAACCGCCACCGGGACCACGAACACTTTTTACCAGCCCATGACGGCGTAATTTGGCAAATAATTGCTCTAAATAAGAAAGCGAAATATTTTGACGTTCAGAAATATCAGACAAAGTCACAGGACCATCTTCCGCATTAATGGCAATATCTAAAATTGCGGTTACGGCATAACGCCCTTTCGAAGTTAATTTCATTTTGCCTTTCCTTTAAAAATTAAAAATCTGCTCATTATAGTTACATAACCAAGTAAATTAGTCAACTATTTATCTCGTAATAAATCCAGCCGTTTTTCCACCGCACTTAGCATTCCGCGTAAAATATTCAACTCATTTTTCTTCAAGTTAACACGGTTATATAAATGACGAAGTTTTTGCATTACGCCTTGATTCTGAATAAAACCTAGCGATTGGTACAATTTTTCCGTATGGGCAAAAAAATACTCCAATTCCAATGCAGTAGGTTTTTGCGCAATTTCAACCGAATCCGACATTGATTCGCTTTGTCGCCCGTTTAGCCAGGCCATACGCAATTCATAACTCACCAACTGCACAGCCATGGCCAAATTCAACGAAGAATAGTCCGGATTGGCGGGAATATTGAGATGATAGCGGCATTTCAATAATTCATCATTGGTTAAACCAAATTTCTCACGACCAAAAACAATAGCGATTTGTCCGCAATGCGCCTCTTGAATAGAAATTTTGCCACATTCTCTGGGCTCGATTAAGGTACTTTGTAAGTGACGTAATCTTGCGCTGGTACCGATGACTAATGAGCAATCGGCAACAGCTTCATCAAAACTCTTAACGATCACCGCCTTGCGAAGCACGTCCTCAGCTCCTGCTGAAAGCGCCACAGCCTGCTCGTCAATGCCCTGCTTGGGAGAAACAAGATAAAGGTTTGCCAATCCCATAGTTTTCATTGCTCGCGCAGCGGAACCGATATTACCGCTGTGAGAAGTTTCGACTAACACTAATCGAATGTTATTTAACATATTTTTTACATTCTAACTAAAATTTGTGGTTATTATAGCATAATAACCTTTATATTTAGTCGGAATTTTTTAAAAATTTTAAGCTGGTAAATACAACAAATTTTACATATAATGCGCAACACATTTATACGAGTTAGAATCTCTAACTTAATTATTCCGTTCTTTAAAATCTAGTGGAAATTATTATGAATCCAATGTTAAATATTGCTATTCGTGCGGCACGAAAAGCAGGCAATGTAATTGCTAAAAGTTATGAACGCCGCGATGATATTCAAACAACCTTAAAAAGCGCTAATGATTACGTAACAAATGTAGATAAAGCTGCTGAACAGGCAATTATCGACGTTATTCGTACATCTTATCCGGACCATACCATCATTACCGAAGAAAGTGGGGCGTTAGAAGGTAAAGATAGCGATATTCAATGGGTAATTGATCCGCTAGATGGCACAACAAACTTTGTAAAAGGTTTACCTCATTTTTCCGTTTCTATCGCTATTCGTGTAAAAGGCCGTACCGAAGTCGGCGTTGTTTACGATCCTATTCGTAATGAACTATTTACTGCCGTGCGCGGTGAAGGCGCTAAATTAAACGATCTTCGCTTGCGTGTTGATGCAAAACGCGAATTGGAAGGTGCAATATTAGCGACCGGTTTCCCATTCAAACAAGCTCGTCATATGCCGTTACATTTCGCGGTAATGAATAGTTTAATTGAAAGCTGCGCGGATTTCCGTCGTACGGGATCGGCGGCGTTAGATTTATGCTACGTGGCGGCAAACCGTGTGGACGGTTTCTTCGAAATCGGTTTAAAACCCTGGGATTGTGCAGCCGGCGACCTGATTGTACGTGAAGCGGGCGGTTTGGTTACCGATTACAACGGCGGCCATAGCTATTTAACTTCCGGTCATATTGTTGCGGCACCAGCCCGTGTAGTAAAAGAAATTCTAAATCGCTTGCAACCGCTGTTAGGCGATGAATTCAAAAAATAATCGAAAAATTATATAAAATGAGGGACAAAAATAGATTTTGTCCCTCATTTATTTTTGTTATTTTTTAGCTAACCAATGTTCTAATTTTGTAACGTCCTCAAACCAACTTTGCTCAATTTCATCAATCCAGCGCTTAATATTTTCCCGCCAAATATCGGCTTCATCATGTTGACCTTTTTCAGCCAACAATTGAATATGCTTTAATCCGACAGAAGCCGCCGCACCTTTAATTTTATGCATACAGGCAGCGACATCTTTTTTCTTTTCCTTATCCTTTTGATAGTTCTGGTAAATCGTTAACAATTCATCTATATATTCGGGCATGGTTTGCTTAAATAAGGCCAAATTCTTCAACACAAAAGAAGCGCCCAACATTTCAACCAAATCGTCAAGCAGCGGATAATCAAAGTCATCGGGTAATTCGGCTGCTTTTGTCATTACCGAATTTTGTGCTGACGACACACCTATTTCATCTCCAAAATATTCAGATAAACATTGATTTAATGAGTCTAAGGACAACGGTTTGCGTAAAACATCATCCATGCCTTGTTTTTGATAATCCGATTTATTCTGCATAACATTTGCCGTTAAAGCAATTAAAGGAGGCAAATAATCATAAACGCCATCTTCATATTTTGTTCTCAAAATTTTGGCAATATCAAATCCGGTCATATCCGGTAGTTGAATATCTAAAAGGACTAAATCGTAATTATTCCGTTCAAATTTTGTTAAAGCCTCTTGTCCCGTCATGGCAGTATCCACTTGATGTCCCAGCTTTTCCAGAAGTGATTTTGCAACGATAATATTTAATTCAATATCTTCTACCAACAAAATCGATAAACTAAGATCTAAATCGGCTGTACCATCACTTATTGGTTTGCTCACTTCATCCGCCTGAATAGTGAGTATAAATGTGGAACCTTTACCTATTTCGCTCTCAACTACTAAATCACCGTTCATTAAGCGGGCGATACTTTTAGAAATAGCTAATCCAATTCCGCTACCAGCCGCTTTATGCTTATTAAAGTTCGCCTTAACCTGATAATACATGGTAAAGATTTTATTTAGCTCATTTTCTGGGATCCCGGGGCCGGTATCGCTAATAGCGAAAGCATACCGGTTTTCAGATAATCGACTAATTTTTAAGGTAACTGTTCCCTTATCCGTAAATTTCACCGCATTACTAATAAGATTCCATAGAACCTGACTTAATCTCGTATAATCAAGCAACAACCAATTCGGCAGATCTTTATCTACCTGTAAAATAAATTTCAGATGTTTCTGTTCAGCCATTAATTGCGCCACATTATAAACATCCGTTATTAATGCGTGAAAATCGGTTTCTTTTTTATAAAGCTCAATACGGCTGCCATCCAGTTTTTCTAAATCAATAATATCATTAAAAATATGTCCTAAAGATACCGCACTTACATTGATAGTCTTTAAATAATTGTATTGTTCTTCCGTAAGTTTCGAATCCAATAAAATCCGGCTTAGTCCGACAATTCCGTTCAACGGCGTTCTTAATTCATGGCTAATCGTTGCCATTAATGTAGTTTTATCGCGAATAGCCTGTGCTAAACGCTGCTCCGCCGTAGTTCGTTCACGAATTTCCTGCTGTAATTCACCAACTAAATTTGACAAATTTTGTCGAGACAGCTCCAAACGCTCAACTAATAATGCAAAGAAATAAATAACGAAAGGTGCGGAGATCACACCAAATACGACGGAATATAATAAACTTTCCCAATGAATTTGCCCGGTGATCATCAAACTCAAAAAGATATGAGTACATAGTGCCAGAATAGCAATCAGAATGAAGCCTAATAGTGAAAACTTCAAACGACCTAATTTAGTCACCCAATCAATGTAACGCTGGGCAAAAAATTTCACATTTTTCATAAATTACTCTCAAATTTTTTATCATTTTATTGTAGCAGTAAAATAAATAGATAAGAAATTTAAAAAGTATTCCTCTTTTATAAAATGTTATGTTCTGAGTTAGTCAACAAAAGTGCGGTCGATTTTTACTGATTTTTTAATTGTGGGTAAAAACGCCTAATAAAACCGGATATAACGATTTAAACGCATTATCGGTACAAATAATGAAAACAGCATTGCTGATTTTATTGAAGGGCTTAAATAACTAATTTAGCTTAGTTCCAATCCTATAAAATGCGCCTTTATTTTTACTCAAAAGTGCGGTAAATTTTCCTACAGTTTTGCGCCTACGCGCGTCAATGGCGGTGATGACGCGCCGGTTCAGTTAGTAGGTATGGGTGTGAGCACAAGCACAAAAAAAAGCCCTCATCTCTCGATGGGGGCCTCTCTTCATAACAACCTGGCGGTGACCTACTCTCACATGGGGATACCCCACACTACCATCGGCATAACAGCGTTTCACTTCTGAGTTCGGCATGGATTCAGGTGGGACCACTGCACTATCGCCGCCAGGATAATTCCGTTTCAGATACTGACCGCGGATTCTTCTCTCCGCTATCACTAGCCTACTTCTAGTCTTCTACTCTTCTATTCTCTAAAATTAAAAACAAGCCGATTCCCTGACTACTTACTTATTCCGTAATAACTTTCACTACCAAAAACACTTGAGCGTTGTATGGCTAAGCCTCTCGGGCAATTAGTACCGGTTAGCTCAACGTCTCGCAACGCTTACACACCCGGCCTATCTACGTCGTCGTCTCCAACAACCCTTACAGTATTAAATACTGGGAGAACTCATCTCGAGGCAAGTTTCGTGCTTAGATGCTTTCAGCACTTATCTCTTCCGCATGTAGCTACCCGGCAATGCGTCTGGCGACACAACCGGAACACCAGTGATGCGTCCACTCCGGTCCTCTCGTACTAGGAGCAGTCCCTCTCAATTCTCCAACGCCCACGGCAGATAGGGACCAAACTGTCTCACGACGTTTTAAACCCAGCTCGCGTACCACTTTAAATGGCGAACAGCCATACCCTTGGGACCTACTTCAGCCCCAGGATGTGATGAGCCGACATCGAGGTGCCAAACACCGCCGTCGATATGAACTCTTGGGCGGTATCAGCCTGTTATCCCCGGAGTACCTTTTATCCGTTGAGCGATGGCCCTTCCATTCAGAACCACCGGATCACTATGACCTGCTTTCGCACCTGCTCGACTTGTCCGTCTCGCAGTTAAGCTTGCTTATACCATTGCACTAACCTGACGATGTCCGACCGTCATTAGCAAACCTTCGTGCTCCTCCGTTACTCTTTGGGAGGAGACCGCCCCAGTCAAACTACCCACCAGACACTGTCCGAGTACCCGTTCCAGGCACTTCGTTAGAACATCAAACGTTAAAGGGTGGTATTTCAAGGATGGCTCCACGATAACTGGCGTTACCGCTTCAAAGCCTCCCACCTATCCTACACATCAAAATTCAAGGTTCAGTGTCAAGCTATAGTAAAGGTTCACGGGGTCTTTCCGTCTAGCCGCGGGTACACCGCATCTTCACGGCGATTTCAATTTCACTGAGTCTCGGGTGGAGACAGCCTGGCCATCATTATGCCATTCGTGCAGGTCGGAACTTACCCGACAAGGAATTTCGCTACCTTAGGACCGTTATAGTTACGGCCGCCGTTTACTGGGGCTTCGATCAGGCGCTTCTCTTGCGATAACGCCATCAATTAACCTTCCAGCACCGGGCAGGCATCACACCCTATACGTCCACTTTCGTGTTTGCAGAGTGCTGTGTTTTTAATAAACAGTTGCAGCCAGCTGGTATCTTCGACCGGTTCAACCTTCAAGGGTATACCTCTACAATCTACGCCGGCGCACCTTCTCCCGAAGTTACGGTGCTATTTTGCCTAGTTCCTTCACCCGAGTTCTCTCAAGCGCCTGAGTATTCTCTACCTGACCACCTGTGTCGGTTTATAGTACGGTTTATTATAATCTGACGCTTAGTGGCTTTTCCTGGAAGTGTGGTATCGGTTACTTCGGCACCTTAGCGCCTCGTCATCATCTCTCGGTGTTGATAAGCGTCCGGATTTGCCTAAACGCTCCACCTACCAACTTAAACGACCATTTCCAACAGGTCGATAACCTAACCTACTCCGTCCCCACATCGCAATTATAACAAGTACGGGAATATTAACCCGTTTCCCATCGACTACGCTCTTCAGCCTCGCCTTAGGGGCCGACTCACCCTGCCCCGATTAACGTTGGACAGGAACCCTTGGTCTTCCGGCGAACGGGTTTTTCACCCGTTTTATCGTTACTTATGTCAGCATTCGCACTCGTGATACGTCCAGCAGCCCTCTCGAACCACCTTCTTCCGCTTACACGACGCTCCCCTACCCAACAGTGTTTCCACTGATGCCGCAGCTTCGGTGCTATATTTGAGCCCCGTTACATCTTCCGCGCAGGCCGACTCGACTAGTGAGCTATTACGCTTTCTTTAAATGATGGCTGCTTCTAAGCCAACATCCTAGCTGTCTAAGCCTTCCCACTTCGTTTCCCACTTAATATAAACTTTGGGACCTTAGCTGGCGGTCTGGGTTGTTTCCCTCTCCACGACGAACGTTAGCACCCGCCGTGTGTCTCCTATGCATTACTCTTCGGTATTCGCAGTTTGCATCGGGTTGGTAAGCCGGGATGGCCCCCTAGCCGAAACAGTGCTCTACCCCCGAAGGTATTCACATAAGGCTCTACCTAAATAGATTTCGGGGAGAACCAGCTATCTCCCGGTTTGATTGGCCTTTCACCCCCAGCCACAGGTCATCCGCTAATTTTTCAACATTAGTCGGTTCGGTCCTCCAGTTAGTGTTACCCAACCTTCAACCTGCCCATGGCTAGATCACCGGGTTTCGGGTCTATATCATGCAACTCGACGCCCAGTTAAGACTCGGTTTCCCTTCGGCTCCCCTATTCGGTTAACCTCGCTACATAATATAAGTCGCTGACCCATTATACAAAAGGTACGCAGTCACCCTCGCGGGCTCCCACTGCTTGTACGTACAAGGTTTCAGGTTCTATTTCACTCCCCTCACCGGGGTTCTTTTCGCCTTTCCTTCACAGTACTGGTTCACTATCGGTCAATCAGGAGTATTTAGCCTTGGAGGATGGTCCCCCCTTCTTCAAACAGGATTTCTCGTGTCCCGCCCTACTTCTCGCAAGCTCAGTACCACACAATGATTTTCAAGTACGGGGCTATCACCCTGTGCCGCCCGGCTTCCCAGCCGGTTCCTCTAATCCTCATGCTATCACTTGCAGGCTCTTACGCTTTCGCTCGCCGCTACTTACGTAATCTCGGTTGATTTCTTTTCCTCGGGGTACTTAGATGTTTCAGTTCTCCCGGTTTGCCTCAATAACCTATGGATTCGGTTATTGATAGTAGATTCTTCATCTACTGGGTTTCCCCATTCGGATATCTTGGGTTAGACGCTTCTTATCAACTCACCCAAGCTTTTCGCAGATTAGCACGTCCTTCTTCGCCTCTGATTGCCAAGGCATCCACCTTGTACGCTTAGTCACTTAACCATACAACCTCAAGTATTCTTATACCTGTGTCGTTCGTTATTACTAAACACTTGACCGCTTTTGCTCGGCCAAGATTTTTTTATACTCAGACTTTCTTTTCAGAAAATCTCTCAGTTTTTCAGCTTGTTTCCAATTTTTTAAAGAACAAAAAGATAACGCCTTTCGGCTATCATCATGACTAAATAAACAAAGTCCGGTCAATTCCGGCAAGAACATTGCCTGACCCTCGATTCACTTAGTCATGATGATTGGTGGAGATAAGCGGGATCGAACCGCTGACCTCCTGCGTGCAAGGCAGGCGCTCTCCCAGCTGAGCTATATCCCCAATCCGTTTGCACCTTACAGTGCAACCTTTCCTTTTAGCTTTCACTCGTCCAGCCGGCCTCGCCGCGCTTGAGTGGTGGGTCTGAGTGGACTTGAACCACCGACCTCACCCTTATCAGGGGTGCGCTCTAACCACCTGAGCTACAGACCCAAAAGGATGTTGGTTTGTCTCTTTCTATCAAACAATCTGTGTGAACACTTGCCAGTCGCCTAAAACTTAGTAAGGAGGTGATCCAACCGCAGGTTCCCCTACGGTTACCTTGTTACGACTTCACCCCAGTCATGAATCATACCGTGGTAAACGCCCCCCCGAAGGTTAAGCTATCTACTTCTGGTACAACCCACTCCCATGGTGTGACGGGCGGTGTGTACAAGGCCCGGGAACGTATTCACCGCAACATTCTGATTTGCGATTACTAGCGATTCCGACTTCATGGAGTCGAGTTGCAGACTCCAATCCGGACTACGATGCACTTTCTGAGATTCGCTCTACCTCGCGGTATCGCCGCCCTCTGTATGCACCATTGTAGCACGTGTGTAGCCCTACTCGTAAGGGCCATGATGACTTGACGTCATCCCCACCTTCCTCCGGTTTGTCACCGGCAGTCTCCTTTGAGTTCCCATCTTTACATGCTGGCAACAAAGGATAAGGGTTGCGCTCGTTGCGGGACTTAACCCAACATTTCACAACACGAGCTGACGACAGCCATGCAGCACCTGTCTCAGAGCTCCCGAAGGCACTCCCGTATCTCTACAGGATTCTCTGGATGTCAAGAGTAGGTAAGGTTCTTCGCGTTGCATCGAATTAAACCACATGCTCCACCGCTTGTGCGGGCCCCCGTCAATTCATTTGAGTTTTAACCTTGCGGCCGTACTCCCCAGGCGGTCGATTTATCACGTTAGCTACGAGCACCAGGCCTAAAGCCCAATCCCCAAATCGACAGCGTTTACCGCGTGGACTACCAGGGTATCTAATCCTGTTTGCTCCCCACGCTTTCGCATATGAGCGTCAGTATCTTCCCAAGGGGCTGCCTTCGCCTTCGGTATTCCTCCACATCTCTACGCATTTCACCGCTACACGTGGAATTCTACCCCTCCCTAAAGTACTCTAGACTCCCAGTCTGAAATGCAATTCCCAGGTTAAGCCCGGGGCTTTCACATCTCACTTAAAAGTCCGCCTGCATGCCCTTTACGCCCAGTTATTCCGATTAACGCTCGCACCCTCCGTATTACCGCGGCTGCTGGCACGGAGTTAGCCGGTGCTTCTTCTGTGATTAACGTCAATTGCTTGTCCTATTAAAACAAACACCTTCCTCGTCACCGAAAGAACTTTACAACCCGAAGGCCTTCTTCATTCACGCGGCATGGCTGCATCAGGGTTCCCCCCATTGTGCAATATTCCCCACTGCTGCCTCCCGTAGGAGTCTGGACCGTGTCTCAGTTCCAGTGTGGCTGGTCATCCTCTCAGACCAGCTAGAGATCGTCGGCTTGGTAGGCCTTTACCCCACCAACTACCTAATCCCACTTGGGCTCATCTTATGGCGGGTGGCCCGAAAGTCCCACCCTTTAATCCGAAGATATTACGCGGTATTAGCGACAGTTTCCCGTCGTTATCCCCCTCCATAAGCCAGATCCCCAAGCATTACTCACCCGTCCGCCACTCGTCGGCAAAGAAAGCAAGCTTTCCTCCCGCTACCGTTCGACTTGCATGTGTTAAGCCTGCCGCCAGCGTTCAATCTGAGCCATGATCAAACTCTTCAATTTAAAAAGTTCAATCGCTCAAAATACTGACTATAAATCATTAATTAAATTAACTTTGTTCAGCACTCTAAGTCTTGTTTAAATTTTTTGTTTAAACGAATCTTTCAAGTGCCCACACAGATTGTCTGATAAATTTTTAAAGAACGGTTGCATTAAGCAAGGAAGGGAATTCTATTAAAAGCCGATTTCATTGTCAAGCAAACATGTTCAATTTTTTACTCAAATTTACTTATTTTTTATTTTACTTGCTTCCCTTGCGGTGCGGAGGCGTATTATAGAGATTTCAGATTGGCTTGCAAGTTATTTTTATCAAAAATTTAGAAAAACATTTCAACTGATTATCTTTTATACTAAAACACCAATTATTAGCTATAATTAGCCGAATTTTCACTCTAAGATAGATAATAATTTTAAATTTTTAAATCCCCAGAAGCGAAGTGCTTGGATAAATTTATCTTCCAGCTCAAAATGTTTTGTGTAAAAAATGCAATTATCCGTTTCCGTTTTATCCTTTGGCGTTATGCCGGCTAATAAATCAAATACTCTTTTCGCTATTGCCGTACCGGGTTCAAAATAAAATTTGACTTGCGGTAAACATAATTGAATTTCTTCTTTTATCAATGGGAAATGAGTACATCCCAAAATAACGCTGTCTAAATCGCTTAATTGTATCCATGGGGTTAGTTCGTTTCTTAATGCAATTAGATCAACTGATTCGCCATGAAGTTTTCTTTCGGCAATCTCGGCTAATTTTGTTGAGCCTATTTTTTCAACAATACAATCTTGCGCATAACGCTCAATAAGCGAGGTTACATAAGTGCGTTTAACGGTGCCTTTTGTTGCGAGCAAGCCGATATGCTTGGTCTGAGATTTTTCCGCCGCCGGTTTAATAGCCGGAACGGTGCCGATAATAGGAATGGCAAAATGTTGTCGCAAAGTGGGAAGAACAACCGTACTTGCCGTATTACATGCAATTACAATCGCATCTAAGGGATATTGTTCATTGATTTTTTTGCATACGGTTAATGTGCGTTCAATGATGACTTCTTCACTTTTTTCAGAATAGGGAAAAAAGGCATTGTCAAAGCAATAGAGATAATGTGCGTTTGGCAATAATTGTTTGACTTCCTTGTAAACACTGAATCCGCCTACACCGGAATCAAAAAATAGGATTGTCGGTTTTATTTCTGTATTCATAATCAATCCGTTAAAATTCTCGAATTTTTTACCGCACTTTTGCTCGGAAGACGAGTATCAAGCGTTACTATAAATTTCCCTGTTATTCAACCAGCGCTTAATTAATGTATCAGCCACATCAGGATATTCCACAATAAGCCGGCGCGCATAATGTTGGACGGTCGGAATCATTTTACGATCGCGCATTAAATTTGCCACTTTAAATTCTGCGATACCAGTTTGTTTTGTTCCAAGTACTTCGCCCGGACCACGAATTTCCAAGTCCTTTTCCGAGATAACAAATCCGTCTTGGCTTTCACGTAAAACCTGTAAACGCTTTTGTGAAATTTTTCCCAGCGGCGGCTTATACATGAGTACGCAAAATGAAGCGGTGCTTCCCCGTCCGACACGCCCGCGCAATTGATGCAGCTGAGATAATCCCAGGCGTTCAGCATTTTCAATAATCATTAAACTTGCATTCGGCACATCCACCCCCACTTCAATTACCGTAGTCGCCACTAAAAGATCGAGTTCCGCCGCTTTGAAACTTGCCATAATAGCCTGTTTTTCTGCCGGTTTCATTCGGCCATGAACCAGACCTATACGCAAATGCGGTAAAGCGCGATGCAAATCTTCCGCCGTTGCCTCGGCGGCTTGTGCCTCTAGCACCTCGCTTTCGTCAATTAACGTACAAACCCAATATACTTGGCGGTTCTCATTAGTACAAGCGTTATGCACTCGAGCAACAATTTCCGCTCTGCGTTCTTCCGATACAACAATTGTTTTAATAGGCGTACGACCCGGCGGCAATTCATCGATAATTGACGTATCTAAATCCGCATATACCGTCATCGCGAGAGTACGTGGAATCGGTGTTGCCGTCATGATCAATTGATGCGGATAATTACCTGCTTTTTCACCTTTTTCCCGCAACAGTAAACGCTGATGAACACCGAATCGATGTTGTTCGTCAATAATGACTAATGCGAGATCGGAAAACGCTACTTCTTCCTGGAATAACGCATGAGTCCCCACCACCATTTGAACTTCAGCATTTTTTATCCGTTCAAGTTCCGATTGACGCGCCTTGCCTTTCACCTTTCCGGCTAGCCAACCGACTTCAATACCGAAAGGTTCGAACCAACGGCGGAAATTTTCGGCATGTTGTTCAGCCAGAATCTCAGTGGGCGCCATTAGTGCGACCTGCTTACCGTTATCAATGGCAGTTAACGCAGCTAAAGCGGCGACTAAGGTTTTGCCCGAACCGACATCCCCCTGCACTAACCGCATCATCGGATAATCTTTTGCGAGATCCCGCTCAATATCTTGTGTCACTCTAACCTGGGCATTCGTCGGTTCAAAAGGCAGTGTTGCCAAAAATCGTTGTTTAAGATCCGTCTGAAAATGTAAAGGCAGCGCTTGAAATTGCTGAGTTCCTAACCGCACTTTTTGCATGGCGAGATTATGCGCCAATAATTCTTCGAAAATTAACCGCACTTGTGCGGGATGGGCGCCCTTTTCAAGGCTTTCAACGGACACATCCGGCGGCGGACGGTGTAAAAAGCGAATCGCCTCTTTCAAGCTAAAGGGATAAGGATTAAATTGATCAGGTAAAATTTCTGCGATTTGAATTTTATCAAGCAGTTCCAATGCCTGATCAGTCAGTTTACGTAATGAATTTTGCTTTAATCCTTCCGTCGCGGAGTAAATCGGCGTGAGATTTTCTTCTAATTGAAGCGGTTGCTTATCCCTAATAATTTGGTATTCGGGATGGTGAATTTCGGCCATGAAACGGCCGCGTTTTACTTCACCGAACACTTTGACGCGAGCACCCAGTTGAAAACCATTACGCATTCCCGCATTAAAATTAAAGAAACGCAACATAATTTTCGAGGTGCCGTCAGACAAACTTACCGTTAAAATCGGGCGACGGCCAAATTGAATCTCACAAGTTTGAACAATACCTTCAATCGTTGCGTATTGCTCCGGGCGGAGATCTGAAATAGGCGTAATTCTTGTACGATCTTCATAACGAATGGGAAGATGGAAAAGCAAATCCTGTAAATTATTAATACCGATTTTGCTTAACTTGGCAGAAACAGCAGCTCCCACACCGGAAAGTGATGTGAGAGGTATTGCATCAAGAAGTTGAGTTGTCATGCGATCTATTCGTTGATATTGCGTTCGACAGACTGTACGCCGGAAAGACTTTTAATTTTACGCATGATATTGGCAAGATGTTTGGTATCTTTCGCACTTAAGGTCAACGTCACATGACAAATACGACCTTCACTTTCTTCCGTCCAAATGCTATGAATATTACTTTGTGCCGCCGATATCGCCGCCGTTAGATTGGCCAATGCACCTTGCTGAGCAACCATATTAATATGTAGCTCGGCTTCAAACTCCGCAGAATGATCACACTGTTCCCATTCAACTTTAATAAACGGGACGGATTGTGTCGTCCGTTTCTTTAAATTGCGACAATTTTCATGGTGTACGACAAGCCCCTTACCAGGATTGGCATAAGCTACAATTGAATCGCCCGGAATCGGATGGCAGCATTTAGCAAAGTTGACCAATAATCCGTCCATACCTTTAATAGGTAAGCGTTCCTGATTGTTAACTTCTTCAATATCCGTATAGATAGCGAGACTTTCACCTTGCAAACGACGGGCAATAACTGTACTCAGTTGATTACCTAATCCGACTTCCGCCAATAAGTCATCCATTGTATCCAGATTTAATTCAGTTAAAACATGATGAACTATTGCCGGATCCAAATCTTCAAGATGTTTACCCGCTAAAGCGTGAAGTAATTGATATCTGCCTAAATTAATTGCTTCTTCAAGACGCAAAGTTTTTAAGGTTTGGCGGATTTTCGCCCGAGCGCGCCCGGTTACCACAAAATTCAGCCAGTTAGCGTTTGGTGTCGCATTAGGTGACGTAATAACTTCAACGGTCTGTCCCGAACGCAACGCTTGTGATAACGGGTAAGTTTCGCGATCCACTTTTGCTCCGACACAGGTACTGCCGATACTGGTATGAACCGCATAAGCAAAGTCAATAGGCGTCGCCCCCGCCGGCAATTCGATAATTCTGCCTTTCGGCGTGAATACGTAAATTTCATCGGAAAAGAGATCTGATTTTACGCTTTCAATAAATTCGAAAGAATTACCTGCACTTTGTTGCAGCTCAATAATGCTTTGTAGCCAATGTTGCGCTTTAATTTGTGCCGTTGTCGTATCATTTTTACCGCCCGGTTTATAAACCCAATGAGCGGTCACACCTAATTCCGCGATTAAATTCATTTCCTCCGTACGAATCTGAATTTCAACCGCCACGCCATGCGGACCGATAGTCGAAGTATGTAAAGCCTGATAACCATTTGCTTTCGGCACTGCAATATAATCTTTAATTTGCCCCGGACGAGGTTTAAACAATTGGTGCATTTGCCCGAGGACACGGTAACAATTATCAATAGAATCAACAATTATACGGAAATTAGAAATATCCATAATTGAACGAAACTGTTGATTTCTCAACCGCATATTTTGATAAATATAAAAAAGCGGTTTTTCTTCACTAAAAACCTGTGCGTTAATTCCGACTTCTTCCAAACGCTGCTGAATCGTCACCAAAATAGGATGCACTAACTCCTGTCGGGTATTACGCGCCACCTGAATAACTTTATTTAATACGGCATAACGTTGCGGATGCATGGCTTGAAAGCACAAATCTTCCAATTCGTTTTTTACTTTTTCAATACCGAGACGATGTGCCAACGGGCTGTAAATTTCCAGCGTTTCTTTTGCAATGCGGCGACGTTTATCCGGGCGCAACGAACCGAGCGTACGCATATTATGCGTGCGGTCGGCAAGCTTGATTAAAACCACGCGAATATCTTTCGTCATAGCGAGAATCATCTTACGGAAACTTTCGGCCTGCGCTTCCTGACGGGTTCGGAATTTTAATTTATCGAGTTTTGAAACACCTTCCACAATTTCGGCAACACTTTTGCCGAATTCTGTGGTTAGTTGTTCTTCAGTATAAGGCGTGTCTTCAATAACATCATGCAACAATGCCGCCATGATTGCCTCATGGTCTAAACGCATTTCCGCAATAATTGACGCTACCGCCACAGGATGGGTGATGTATGGCTCGCCACTGGAACGGAATTGCCCCTCGTGAGCATCTCGCGCAATAACAAAAGCGCGTTTTATTAAATCAATATGTTCTGAGGGTAAATAGCCCTGGATAATCTTGTTTAACGGTTCAAAAAGATACAAGGGACACCTACCTTCTTACTAAAAATTCAGATAACGAGCCGATAATTAAAAATAAAAAATTATTCAGATAATAAAGAAACAGCGTTTAATTCCACTTTTTCCTGCTCTAGCGCTTCCTGACGTTCCTGCGCGTTCATAATATTATTATCAATTAAACCTTTTTCAATTTCACGTAATGCGATAACTGTCGGTTTATCATTATCTTCCGGCACTAAAGGTTCACGAACGTGCAACTGTAATTGTCTTGCACGGCGCGCCGCAGTTAAGATTAAATCAAAACGGTTGCCAATTTTTTCAACAGCATCTTGCACTGTTACACGAGCCATATTTTACTCCATGAGTTTAATTAAAAGGGTTAAAAATAATAGGGTTGTTAATGATACTAAAATACCGCTTATTTTGCTAGTAATTGATTAATTAAGGCTTGATTTTGCTCTGTTTGATAAGCCAAAGTCAATTTTTCCGCCCTTAAAATATGAACTAAATCCGCCAACGCCCGGGTAAAATCGTCATTAATAATCACATAATCATATTCATTATAGTGAGAAATCTCATCCATCGCTTTTGACATGCGATCCGCAATAACTTCGGCACTGTCTTGCCCTCGCCCGATTAAACGCTTTTCCAATTCGCCTAACGACGGAGGCAAAATAAAAATACTTTTCACCGAAGGCACTTTCTTGCGGATTTGCTGCGCGCCCTGCCAGTCGATATCTAAGAATACGTCAATTCCCTGCGCAAGATTTTTTTCAATAGTAGGTAATGATGTACCGTAATAATTTCCGCCGAATACTTTCGCATACTCTAAAAAAGCACCTTCGTTAATCAGTAACTCGAATTCTTCCACGGAAACAAAGTGATAGTGGACGCCGTTTTCTTCGCCCGGACGAGGCTGTCGCGTAGTATGGGAAACGGAAACCATCATTGTGTTTGCCTGATCTTGCTCCAACAGTGCGGAAATAAGAGAAGATTTACCGGCACCACTGGGCGCGGAAAGAATATATAAATTACCTTGCGACATAACTTAACCTCACTAAATAGACCTTAGTATTATGCCCATAATTGATAAAGAAATCAGCTAAAAAGTGCGGTTCTTTTTAGCGGAATTTCAAAGACGAATAAAGAACGACAGAAAACCATTTGTCAATACTCATTTTGTTAAATTTCATAGCGTTAAATATTGACATGGATCACAAAAAAGTTATCTGTTATAGTTTAGCGCATAGTCTAGTTTCGAATATAAAAGAAATCGTGCTATAATTTCAAAATGACGGATAGTTGAAATAATAATATTTTGATGACCCGTGATAATTTTGTTTAACTTAAATATTATAGGTGAAAATCTTATGGCAATTAAAATTGGTATCAATGGTTTCGGCCGTATCGGTCGTATCGTATTCCGTGCTGCACAAACTCGCGATGACATCGAAGTTGTAGGTATTAACGATTTAATCGACGTAGAATACATGGCATACATGTTAAAATACGATTCAACTCACGGTCGTTTCGATGGTTCGGTTGAAGTTAAAGACGGTAACTTAGTAGTTAACGGTAAAACAATCCGCGTAACTGCCGAACGTGACCCTGCAAACTTAAACTGGGGTGCAATCGGTGTTGATATCGCTGTTGAAGCAACAGGTTTATTCTTAACTGACGAAACTGCTCGTAAACACATTACTGCTGGCGCTAAAAAAGTTGTAATGACAGGTCCTTCTAAAGATGCGACTCCAATGTTCGTTCGCGGTGTAAACTTCTCAGCTTATGCGGGTCAAGACATCGTTTCTAACGCATCTTGCACAACAAACTGCTTAGCACCTTTAGCACGTGTTGTTCACGAAACTTTCGGTATCAAAGACGGTTTAATGACAACCGTTCACGCAACTACAGCAACTCAAAAAACCGTAGATGGTCCGTCTGCTAAAGACTGGCGCGGTGGTCGTGGTGCTTCCCAAAACATCATCCCGTCTTCAACCGGTGCTGCAAAAGCGGTAGGTAAAGTATTACCTGCATTAAACGGCAAATTAACAGGTATGGCTTTCCGCGTACCTACTCCAAACGTTTCTGTTGTTGACTTAACCGTTAACCTTGAAAAACCTGCTTCATACGAAACAATCAAACAAGCAATTAAAGATGCGGCTGAAGGTAAAACTTTCAACGGTGAATTAAAAGGCGTTTTAGGTTACACTGAAGACGCAGTTGTTTCTACAGACTTCAACGGTTGTGCGTTAACTTCCGTATTCGATGCTGACGCTGGTATCGCATTAACAGATTCTTTCGTTAAATTAGTATCTTGGTACGATAACGAAACTGGTTACTCAAACAAAGTATTAGACTTAGTAGCTCACATCTACAACTACAAAGGCTAATCTTTAGTTAAATTCCAAACAAAACCGCTCTCTATGAGCGGTTTTTTTATTTCCTTTAAAATGCATATAAATTAAAAGTGCGGTTAAAATTTTCGATTTTTTGACCGCACTTTTGAGCTTAGATTAATCTTTTAATTGGCTGATATCCGCTAAATAAATCGCCGGTCTCCCTTCAAAATCACTACCGAATAATACGGCGGAGTCATCGGGATTAAAAGAAGGATGAGGGTGCGTAATCTGACGATCACCATCCAATACCTGCCAGGAAGAACTATGCTTAGCCAATTTAACGGTACGTTGTTTTTCAATATTGAACAGGTACAAAAACGGATCGTTTTCAATGTTATAACTGTCGCTATCCGCTACATCCACCGGAGAATCGCAACCGTCGCCAATAAGCAGATTACCATTAAAATTACTCATTAAATGAGAGCAAGGCGGCATGGTAATCAGGCGCGTATTTTCCAATGTATTAGGATCCACACTGTAAATTACTCGTTCGGTCTGCCCTTTGAAATAAGAAACGTAGATCATTTTTGAGCCGTCCGGCACCCAAAATTCATGGGTACAGGACTCACCTTCTTGATGTTCTTTCGCTTTGCGCACATTTGTGCCGTCTTCATTAACAAACCACATTCTGGCATCCACTAAATCATGCGGGCCTTCATGGCAAAAACCGACAATACTGTCATCAAACGGGCGATAAGTCGGGTGTCCTAACCAGACGTTATCTTGAAGAACCACCTCTAAATCACCGGTTAAAATATCAACTTTAATTAATCGGCAAGTAGGATTGGTATGATAGAAAGCTTTAAACTTATCCCAATCCGTTAATGGTTGCCAGCAGGATTTTAAGATTTCAATACCGACCAATTTCGTACAATCGGAATTTGCCACCCATGTACCGTAGCCTTTCCAGTTTTCATCTACGGTATAAATCACTTTTTCTTCTAAAGTTGCTAAATCCACTTTACGCAAACTTGATTCATTTTTCACATAGAAAAAGAATTTATCATCATGGGAAATAAAGCCGCCGAATGTATTATCGCCTTTTCCTTCGGTTAACTGAATAGCTTCCTGACTCTGAAGATCAAGTAAATAATAATTGCGGTTGCCGTCAAAATCTCCTGCAAAAAGCAATTTTTTGCCGTCTTGAGTGAAACACTTTTGGTAAAAATAATTGCGGTGACAAGTCACGTCTTTTGGTGTTAATCGTGTTACTTTTACATTAGTATCCGAATCAATAAAGGATTCAAAAGTAAGTTGAATTTTCTTCCCTTTCGCCATAATTACGACCTCCATCTGCTAAGAAAAGACAATAAATGGGCGATTTATACCCATCTATTGCTATAAGTTAAATCAATTCGTTATACTTCCGCGCTTCGTTTCAAACCGTATCCCACTGCAAAGATAGCCAATGAACAGCAAGCAAATAAGGCTCTACCCCATAAAGGATTCGGAATAAGAATCATCAATAGAAGACCTGCCGCCATTAACATAACCAACGTACTTAATTTTTTGCGTTGTAAACGGTCGATTTCATCTTGACCTTCTTCGGCTACACACTCGGCATCCACATCTTTAAAGAATGCTATTCTTCTTTCATTATTGGTATCTTTCGCTTCATTATAGAATAATGTGGTTAAGCAGAAGAAACCGGCGGTGAAAATTAAGTGCGCCGCAATGGTAATAATGACTTTTAATTCGGAAATTTCACGTTTAGTTAAATCTTCAACACCAAACCAGCTTGCAACATATTCCGGTGTAAAGACTTTTACCACAGACCATGACACGAACATACCGAATAATACTGTTGCCCAAGGCGCCCATTTAGGTGTTTTACGAATAATAATCGCTAGGAATAACGGAACCAGAATCGGTGATTGTAATAAGGTTGCAACTTGCATCATTAAATCGAATAGACTTAAGTGTTTTAATGAGTTAAAGAATTGCGCCATTAGGATTACTAAAATACCGTTAATTACACATACGATTTGGCCTGCACGTAATAATTCTTTGTCATCGGCTTTACCTTTGCGAATAATCGGTGCATAAAAACTACGGACAAATACGCCTGAGTTACGGTTTAATGCGGAGTCCATTGAAGACATTGTCGCAGCAAATAAACCCGCCATCAGTAAACCGATCGTGCCTGCCGGCATAACGTTTTTGGCAAATACAAGGTAAACTGCGTCCGACGCTTTCTTACCTAATTGCGGATAAAGTGAAGCCGCTTCAGGATAAATAATTGCCGTTACCCAAGGCGGAATGAACCAGATAATTGTACCGACAAGCATTAATAGCAGTGCAAAAATTGCCGCTTTACTCGCATTTTTAGAATCTTTCGCATTTAAAAAACGATAAGAATCCTGCATATTGTTGATACTTTGTAACTGTTTCACAATAAAGAAAAGGAAGGTACAAATTAAAATAAGTGGATAGTTCATATCCGGGCCGGATACAAATCCGCCAGGGAAACGATCAATAATTTCACCCGGTCCGCCAATCACAACCAAACCGACAACCGCACAAGCCACAGAAATAACGGCAACAACAAGCATTTGCACGAAGTCTGAAGCCACAACGCCCCAGGCACCACTCAATAATGAAATAATTAATACTGAAATCCCCGTTACATAGATAGTCATGGTGATATCCGCATCAAATACGGCCGAAGCAAATACGGATAAACCGTTTAGCCATACACCGGCATTAATTACGCTAAGCGGAATGATCACCCAGGTAAAAAATTGCTCATTACTTGTACCGAAACGACGTCCGATTGCTTCTGTCGGCGTATCGACCCGCATTTGTCTGAAGCGTCTTGCAAAATACCAATAAGCACAGGCATAAGCAACCATGTTACCGACGAATACGGCAATCACGGATAAACCGTCATTAAACGCTTTACCGGCAGCACCGGTAAAGGTCCATGCCGAGAATTGCGTCATAAAGGCTGTCCCACCTACCATCCACCAGAGCATTTTACCGCCGCCCCGGAAATAGTCACTCGTACTATTACTTGCCATTTTTTTGAATAACAAGCTGATTGCTATAATTAAAGCAAAGTAACCAGCCATAACTAAATAATCAACATTCATAATTTTTCTCCAATCAGTTTTACTGTTGGGCTGTAATTTAGCATAAGAAAAAATAAAAAAATGTGATCAAAGTCTATTATTTAAAACATTGTTTTATTTTTATAAGAAATAAATTTTATAAATTTTATTGATTTTGACTTTTAATAATAATTAAGAAAAAAGTGCGGTCAAAAAATTAAAAAAAACAGCACCGGTTAAGGTGCTGTTCGGATACGGTGATAACGAAAATTATCGTAATAAAGCTTGAATTTTTTTCACTTCTTCTAAGCCCGTATTATCTTCAGAAAATTCTACCTTACTCAATGCCTGCAATTTCTGTAATAATTCGGTTTTTGCCGGCGTCATTTCCGTTGTGCTTAAAAACTCATTATTATTCAACAGGCTACCGTTTACAACATCTGTATATTTACTTTCCTGATAGAATCTGAATGAGCGGTTGTCTTTGAAAACACCTTGCTTCGGACCGTTTTCATAAGGACTTTTTCTGAATAGATAGTTAAAGCGTTTATTATCAATGGCAACATTGTTTTCCACGGTAAAGGTCCCCGGATTGAAATTATCCGTAAATCCATCCATATTGTTACGGAAAGAAATGCTGTTTTTAATAACATGATTTACCGGCAATCCTTCACCGCCCAATTTAAATCCGTTACCGATAGAAGCGCTCTTACTCTTTAACTTCAAGGTTTGCCCGTTCATAAAGGCAATAGAATCTTTAATAGTCACAACACCGTTCGGACCGTCTTCCACTTTATTAAACAGATCCCAACCGTCATCTACATTGTGGTGAGAAATACAACGGATAAAGCTGTTACCGTCGCCGATTCTCATTTTAGCGGCAAAACCGTCGGCATTAATTTGCGAATCATCCATATTGTTAAAACTGATACTGTCAGTTACAGTATTATGGCTTGCCCATAATGATCTGCCGATTTTTTCCGGCGAGGTAATTTGGAATCCGGTATCCGGTGCGCCATGAGTGACAATATGACTGAAATTATTATGGCTGCCATGAACAATTAAACTTGCACCGGACACCTCAATATTTTCCATATTCCAAAAGCTGGCTTTATGAAGCACTTCACCGATAAATTTAACTTTACCTTCAATTCCTTTTAATGTTTTCGGCGAGTCTTTTAATCCGCTCATGGTTGTATCCAAAGTCACCGCGGCATATTCTCCCGGTTGCAATTGAATTGTTCCGCCCGGCGGCAATAATTCAAGCGCGGTCACTAAATCCAACGGTTTTTCTGCCGAACCGTTGCCTGCTGCACTGCCGTTTGTTGCAACATACAACAGTTTCGGATTTTGTAACTGATGTTTCTCAATACTGATATTTTGTTCGAATCCGTTTTCTTTTAATTTTGCTTTTGGAATAAACTGAACTTTTAAGTCTGTTTTATTTTGGTTAAGTTTTAGTTTATGTTGAACATATTCACCCGCTTTCACAACCGGTGATTTAAATAATGTTTTATTTCCTCGCTGTAAAACAAACGAACCTTCATAGTTTGCTCTCGCCTGGAAGACATAATCACTACCAGTCGCTTTAGTTGAAGACTCAATATTTACTATTAAAGGCATGGCTTTCGGCGTAAATTTTGCCGGTTCGACTTTCTTGCCGTCAGTGAGTTTTAAATCAACATTTTCCACAGTTATCTTCGCATTACGGGAAGCAAAAAAGCCCAGATATTGCTTGTCCGCATTTTGGTTCGCTAAAATACCGGGATTTACTTTATCCAACACTTTTTTATATTCTTTACCGTCCTGAATATATGTCACTACAAAACCCTGATCATTTTTCTCCAGAGTTAAACGAAGGGGGTTATTTTCAAAATCAATACCCTCCGCATAATCTTCTCTAACCAGCTTATTACCAGCAGTTCCCCAAGGTTCTTTAATGCCTTCTCGGTAAGATGCGTTAATATTTACCTTCCCGTTATGCGCTTTTGTATTACTGCGTAATAAATTCATCACCATATTTGAAGCCGCAGGGAATTCTTCATAGCCCATAGGTTGAGGTTCAGCACGAGGTTTTCCTACGATATCACGTACCATAATACCCGCACCTTCTTGTCGATTCGGTTTTGCACCGGTTTCCGGCCCTAATTGTTCCAACCGCACATCCGCTGATATAACAAAGTTAGTATTAATTGGTAGTTCTGTATAATAATAAGTCACCCCTTCATGGGAATTTGCCAATTTACCGCCTCGGCTTTCAATGGTAAATTTGGTCGCCAACGCCCCTTCCTGAACGGGATGACCGTCAACTGTCGTTTTATTTACACCGACTTTCTCCGGCAAAATTGTTGAACCGAAATTAAGATCCGTTGACTGCCCGAATGCCGCACTTTTCCAAATAAGATCACTTGGATTAACAGCTGCCACTGCACTTGATGCTGAAAATAATGCTAAATAAAAAAGTGATGCCAAATTTTTATTTGTCATAAAATTCTCCTTAAATTTAGAGGGGGATTATCTTGTCTGTTTAATGAATGGCTGGCACTGTAGCATAGTTTTAATTATAAAAATGTGATCGAGATCTTAATTTGAAATAATGTTTTATTTTATTAGATTTAATGTTTTGTTTTACAAAGAATACTGATAAAGCTTTGGTAAAAAACAAAAAAAAGACTAAGCCTGATACAACACAAAACTTAGTCCTTAATTTAATTGAATTTTAAAAATGGTTAAAAATACGCCTGAACAAGAAAATTAAAACAATACTCTGGCGCGAATCGTACCCTCGATTGATTTAAGTTTTTGCAGTAAATCCGTACTGTCATCCGTTTCTACATCAATAACCACATAACCGATTTTAGCATCAGTTTGCAGATATTGCGCGGCGATGTTGATATTTTCATCAACAAAAACCTGGTTGATTTTATTCAAAATACCCGGGCGGTTATGGTGAATGTGCAAAATACGTTTTGCCGTACGATGTTCCGGTAACGAAACTTCCGGAAAATTCACCGCACTTAGAGTTGAACCGTTATCCGAATATTTAACGAATTTACTTGCCACTTCAGTGCCGATATTTTCTTGCGCTTCCGCCGTTGAACCGCCGATATGCGGGGTTAAAATCACATTATCGAATTTACGTAACGGCGACTCAAACGCTTCCGCCGCAGAAGCCGGCTCTTTCGGGAATACGTCGATTGCGGCGCCATGTATTTTCCCCTGTTCTAACGCTTCGGCTAACGCATCAATATCAACAACCGTACCGCGCGCCGCATTAATTAAAATACTGCCCGGTTTTAACTGAGCAATACGTTCCGCGCTCATTAAATTCTTTGTTGAAGGCAGTTCGGGTACATGTAATGAAATAATATCGCAGGAACTTAATAATTCCTCTAAAGTGGAAACTTGCTGCGCATTACCTAAAGGCAGCT
Source organism: Basfia succiniciproducens (assembly GCF_011455875.1). Taxonomy (NCBI): domain Bacteria; kingdom Pseudomonadati; phylum Pseudomonadota; class Gammaproteobacteria; order Pasteurellales; family Pasteurellaceae; genus Basfia; species Basfia succiniciproducens. Next base: position 1,349,401 of record NZ_CP015031.1, read on the forward strand.
TGGTTTCAACATCGTAGAAAAATACATTCATACCTAAAGACTCGGCGATAATACTTAATTGCGAACCGATATGACCGTAGCCGACGATACCTAATTTCTTACCGCGAACTTCATGAGAACCCGCCGCCGACTTGTTCCATTCACCGCGGTGAACCTGCGCGTTTGCCGCCGGAATATTGCGCATTAATAACAAAATCTCACCGAGAACCAATTCCGCTACGGAACGGGTATTAGAGAACGGCGCATTAAATACGGGAATACCCTTTTCTTCCGCCGCTTCCAATGCCACTTGATTGGTGCCGATACAAAAACAACCGATAGCGATTAATTTATTCGCATGTTCAAGAATATCCGCCGTTAAATTTGTGCGGGAACGTAAACCAATAAAGTGCGCTTCTTTAATTGCTTCTTTAAGTTCATCCGGCTCTAACGCTTTTTTATGATATTCAATATTAGTGTAACCGGCCGCATGTAACACATCTAATGCGTTTTGGTGAACACCTTCAAGAAGTAAAAATTTGATCTTAGATTTATCCAAAGATACTTTATTAGTCATGTTTGCCTACCTTGTATATTTATTATTCAATAATTTTAGCACCGTCCGGTGTGCCGACAATCACGGTATGCGCCGCATTTAACGCAAAAATACCGTTTGTTACCACACCTGCGACATTATTCAATTCTTTTTCCATTTCAATAGGATTCATAATAATAAAATTATGCACGTCCAAAATTACGTTACCGTTATCGGTAATCACGCCTTCACGCCATTCAGGGCTTCCGCCCAACGCTACCAATTTACGGGCGACTTGTGAACGCGCCATAGGAATCACTTCTACCGGCAACGGGAAAGTGGAACCCAGTATATCTACCTGTTTGCTGCTATCGACAATGCAAATAAAATTTTTCGCCAAAGACGAAACGATTTTTTCACGGGTTAACGCCGCACCGCCGCCTTTAATCATCATTTTCTGCGGATTGATTTCATCGGCGCCGTCTACATAAATATCCAGACCCGATACGTCATTGGCACTGAAAACCTCAATACCTTGTTTTCTTAATAATTCTTCCGATGCTTTAGAAGCCGCTACCGCGCCTTTAATTTGATCACGAAATGCACCTAATTCTTCAATAAAGCAATTTACCGTTGAACCGCTCCCTACCCCGACAATCATATCCGGTTTGACAAATTGTAATGCGGCTTTAGCCGCAACTTTTTTCATTTCGAGTTGATTCATGATGAGATCCTTTTCAGATTAGTTTTAAATTAAGCCTGGTATTTATTCAGCATAAAAAATACGGTTTTTTACACCGCACTTTTAGGGGTTGTTTATTATTCAAATCGCCACATAAATTTAAAACCAAACAATATACGTAAACGTTTGCGTAGCAGAAATAATAAGCCTACTTTAATACCAATCAAAAATATAAACAAGAACAAATTTACAAAAATTTTAGTCCGTTTTATGAAAATTTATAAAAGATAAACAGACCCTAGTCATCAGGTAAAAAAACTTCCAGCAATTCATTTAAAAACAACTTACCTCGTTCGGTAATTTGCCAGGTCGACTCGGTTTCAATAATATAATTTTTTTCCAGCGCCCAATCTATTTGTTTTTTGACCGCACTTTCAGGCAAACCGGTAAATTGCACGAATTCCGTTTTCGGTACGGGTTCCAACAGGCGGAAACGGTTCATAAAAAATTCAAAAGGACGATCCGCTTTGTTAATCAGCCGTTCTTCATAAAGATATTCGCCGCGTAAATAACCTTTCGGATGCTTGGTCTTGCTGTAACGTATAATATCGCCATTGACGAAGCTCATTTTGCCGTGAGCGCCGCAACCGACAGCCAGATAATCACCAAAACGCCAATAATTTAGGTTATGTCGGCATTGGAAATCCGGTTTGGCATAAGCGGAGGTTTCATATTGCCGATAACCCGCTTCCGTTAATAATCGGTGTCCCCGCTCAAAAATATCCCAGAGCTCGTCGTCATCCGGTAATACGGGCGGACGATAAGCAAACATGGTATTAGGCTCAATAGTAAGCTGATACCAGGACAAATGCGGCGGATTTAATGCGATAGCCTGCCGTAGGTCGTCCAGCGCCTGTTCCGGCGTTTGATTCGGCAAGCCGTGCATAAGATCTAAATTAAAGCTTTTTAAACCGGAAATTTTGGCAATTTCCACCGCACTTTTTGCTTCCCGGGCGTTATGAATTCGTCCTAAAGCTTTTAGTTTTTCATCATTAAAACTTTGTATGCCCATGGAAATCCGGGTGACACCCGCTTTCACATAGCCTTGAAATCGTTCGGCCTCTACCGTACCGGGATTGGCTTCCATAGTAATTTCAATGTGCGGTGAAAAATCAATAAGTTTTTTTATTTCCGTTAACAAACAGGTAATGCTTTCCGCAGAAAACAGGCTTGGCGTGCCGCCGCCAATGAAAATGCTGTGTAGCGGGCGATTCTGCACGCTGTCTTTAAAACGAAGAAGATCCGCCTGCAAATCCGTCACTAAATGACGGATATAATCGATTTCAGGGATCGCACCTTTTTGCGCATGAGAATTGAAGTCGCAATAAGGACATTTCTGCACGCACCAGGGAATATGCACATATAAACTAAGCGGAGGAAGAACGAGAGTTGTCATGAACGAACCGCTTATGCGCCTAATTTGCTTTTTAAGACCGCCAATGCGCGGGCGCGGTGAGAGATTTTTTTCTTCTCGACGGTTTCTAATTCTGCGAAAGTACAGCCTTTTTCCGGAGTGAAGAACAGGCTGTCGTAACCAAATCCGTTTTCGCCTTTTTCGGCAAAAATAATTTCACCGAGGCATTCGCCCTCCGCGATAATCGGCGAAGGATCCGTTTCATGTCGTAACATTACAATGCAGCTCACAAATTTTGCCTGACGTTTGCCGGCCGGCACATCGGCTAAATCGCGCAATAACTTACGGCGGTTTTCCGCATCCGCCGTTTCGCCGTCAATGCCGGCATAACGGGCGGAATATAATCCCGGCGCGCCGTTTAAGGCTTCCACCACCAGTCCGCTATCGTCAGCAATTGCGGGTAAGCCCGAAACTTTAGCGGCATAACGCGCTTTTAATAATGCATTTTCAACAAAAGTTAATCCGGTTTCTTCCGGGCTTTCAATGTCTAAATCCGTTTGCGCAACCACTTCAAAGCCGAAATCCGCCAGCACATCCGACATTTCACGAACTTTACCTTTATTACCCGTCGCCAACACAATTTTTTGTTTCATAATCCGTACTCCTCATATTAGGAAGTCTGTTTATCTTTTGTAAACAGCCCCAGGCGAATCATTATACTTGAATAGAAAAAAAGCGGAATATTCCTATTCCGCTTTTAGCAAGTTATGTTTAGAACCCTATCTTTTTTATCTTTATAATTTTATCCGATCTTTATTTTTATCCAAAGTCGCCTCTCCTATTCCCTGTATTTCCAGTAATTGTTCTACGTTGGTAAAATTACCATGCTTTTCACGGTATTGAATAATAGCTTCCGCTTTTTTTGCGCCAATGCCGATTAAAGTTTGCTTAATTTCCTCTGCCGTTGCCGTATTAATATTCACCGTATTGCCAATATTATCTGCGGGCTTGGCGGTTTCGGAAGTTTTTATTGCTTGAGTTTCTGCAGAAGCCGGCACTTTATCAGCTGCGAATGCAGTTCCGGCAGATAATAACGAACCGGCGGCTAAGCAACTAAGCAAAAATTTTCTTACTGATAATTTCATTAACGATTCCCTTTTAAAGTTAAAATAACGTTGCTCGGTAGCAACAACATTACTTTCAGGGAATAATCGGTTCATACAAAGAAATACGGTATATTTTTTCGATCCGATGCACAAAATTAAAAAAAGTGCGGTCAAAAATACGGGAATTTTAAAAGAAATTAGCGTTAATTTTTCAATAACGGCAGTTATCCCACTTCTTTAATCCGTAATTCTTTCGGCACTTCAAAAACCGTATTTTCCTCACAACCTTCAAGTTCTTCGACGGAATCGACACCAAGTTCTTTTAAACGGGCAATCACGGACTGCACCAATACTTCAGGCGCCGAGGCACCGGCGGTGACGCCGATAGTATTTATACCTTTTAACCAATCCGGCTCAATATCATTCGAATCATCAATCAATTTTGCCGGCACACCCATACGGGAAGCCAGTTCGGCTAAACGATTCGAATTTGACGAGTTTTTTGAACCCACCACAATCACCAAATCGGATTGTTCGGCAAGTTCGCGCACCGCCTGCTGACGGTTGGTAGTGGCATAACAAATATCGTTTTTACGAGGTCCTTGAATCGCGGGATATTTTGCTTTTAATGCGGCGATAACATCGGAAGTATCGTCAATAGATAAAGTGGTTTGTGTCATAAACGTCAATTCTTCGTTATCTTTCAAACCTAACTTAGCAATATCTTCTACATTTTCCACCAGAAAAATACCGCCTTCCGGGTTATCATACTGCCCCATTGTTCCTTGCACTTCAGGATGACCCTCATGACCGATAAGAATAGCCTTTGTCCCCTTACGACTGGCGCGCGCCACCTGCATATGCACTTTTGTAACCAACGGGCAAGTGGCGTCAAACACTTTCAGGTTGCGGTTTTTCGCTTCCTGACGTACCGCCTGAGATACGCCGTGCGCGGAAAAAATCACAATTGCGCCGTCCGGTACTTCGTTTAATTCTTCCACAAAAACCGCGCCGCGTTCACGCAGTCCGTTCACCACAAAACGGTTATGTACCACTTCATGGCGCACATAAATCGGCGCGCCGTGAGTTTCAAGCGCGAGTTCCACAATACTGATGGCTCGGTCAACACCGGCACAAAAACCGCGCGGATTGGCTAAAATAATTTTCATTGCTTGTCCGCCTTTTTCTCGCCGTTTTTAAAGCTGTCTAAAATTAATAATCCAACGCCGACACAAATGGCGATATCCGCTACGTTAAACACAGGATAATGCCATTCCCGCCAGAAGAAATCGAAAAAATCCACCACAAAACCGTTATAAGCGCGATCCGCCATATTGGCAAGCGCTCCGCCGATAATCAGGGCGTAAGCGGAATTCTGCAACTTCTGCCGTGCGCTGTTTTTTCGCAGCAAATGCACCAACACGGCGGAAATAACCAGCGCCAGTGCAATAAAGAAATATTTTTGCCAGCCGCCGTGTTCAGCCAGAAAACTGAAAGCGGCGCCCGTATTTCTAGCGTAGGTTAAATTGAATATCGGTAAAATGTTTACGCTTTCATACAATTCGAAATTTTGCGTCACAATGTATTTTGTGAGCAGATCAATGAAAAAAGCGACCGCACTTAGCCATAAAAACGATAGACCGGTTTTAGATTTTGTCATCAAATTTTTACCTAAAATATAGGGGCGTACCGCATACGCCCCAATTCATACAACAGCGCAATATATAACACGCCCCGCAAATTTATCAATTACGCAAAACGACGCTCTTCACCATTGCCGTTCACGTTTTCTTCGCAACGTGAACACAGGCTGTTTGCGTCTTTGCTGTCGGAATAATGCCAGCAACGCGGACATTTGTGGTTAGCGGAACGGATAGCTTTGATGGCTAATCCCGCTACTTCGCCTTCCGCAACATCGGCATCCGCTAAAGTTTTCACTTCTGCTTTTGATGTAATAGTCACAAAACGTAACTCGTTGCCCAGTTTGTTGAGCAATGCACTGTATTCATCGTTAGCAAAAATAGTCACTTCCGCTTCCAAACCGCCGCCAATCACTTTGTCATTACGGGCTTGTTCAAGCACGCGATTGACTTCGTTGCGCACGGTGATCACTTGTTGCCAGTAAGCGTCGTCCAATGATTCCGAGGCATCTAAAGCAAATAAGCCGTCGTAAAATTCCTCGGTAAATACGAATTCGCCGCGTTCGCCCGGCAGATAACCCCAAATTTCATCCGCGGTAAAAGACAGAATCGGCGCCATCCAACGTACAAGGGCTTCCGCAATGTGCCATAAAGCGGTTTGACAACTGCGACGGGCAAGACTGTCCGCTTTAGTGGTATATTGACGGTCTTTGATAATATCTAAATAAAATGAACCCATTTCGACAGAACAGAATTTCATGAGACGTTGCACCACAGTGTGGAACTGATAGTTATCATAGGCCTCTTTAATTTCCGCTTGTGCCCGGAAAGCGCAATCCACCGCCCAACGATCTAACGAAATCATCTCATGGGCTTGTACCAAATCGCGTTTCGGATCAAAACCATTCAGGTTTGCCAACAAGAAACGCGCGGTATTACGGATACGGCGATAGGAATCCGCCGCACGTTTTAAGATTTCGTCGGAAACCGTCATTTCACCGGTATAGTCCGTTGACGCCACCCATAAACGTAAAATATCGCCGCCGAATTTATCCATTACCTCCTGCGGCGTCACAATATTGCCGATAGATTTCGACATTTTGCGACCTTGACCGTCCACCGTAAAACCGTGGGTCAGTACTTGTTTGTAAGGCGCTTTATTGTCTGTAGCCGTAGAGAGCATCAGTGACGACATAAACCAACCGCGGTGTTGGTCGGAACCTTCGAGATACATATCCGCTTCCTTACCGTTAAATTCAGGACGGTTTTTCACCACGGAATAATAGGTCGACCCGGAATCAAACCAAACGTCTAAAGTATCGGGCACTTTGCTGTAATGAGCGGCATCGTCGCCTAACAAATCTTTAGCGTCCAAATCCCACCAGGCCTGAATTCCTTTCCGTTCCACCAGTTTTGCCACTTCTTCGATAAGCTCAAGAGTTCGCGGATGCAGCTGCTCGGTTTCCTTATGAATAAATAACGCTACCGGCACACCCCAGGTACGTTGACGGGAAATACACCAATCCGGACGGTTTTCCACCATTTTTTCAATACGTGCCTGACCCCAATCCGGAATCCAACGTACTTTTTTAATTTCGCTTAATGCCTGTTGGCGTAATCCCTGAGTTTCCATACCGATAAACCATTGCGGGGTAGCACGGAAAATAATCGGGGTTTTATGGCGCCAGCAGTGCGGATAGCTGTGGCGGATTTTTTCCAGTTTCAGTAATGCGCCCACTTCGTCTAGTTTTTCAAGCACTTTACCGTTAGCCTCAAATACACCAAGACCTGCAAAAAATTTTGCATTAGAATTGAATTTACCGTCATTACCGATTAACCCCGCCATGCCGATATTGTATTTACGCGCCACTACATAGTCGTCCTGACCGTGATCCGGTGCGGTATGAACCAAGCCGGTACCGCCGTCAAGCGTGACGTGATCGCCCAAAATAAACGGCACGTTATAATCATAGAACGGATGCTTAAATTGCAATAATTCCAAATCGGAACCTTTAGCCGAGCCTAACGCTTTCCAGCTTTCAACGCCAACCGCCTGAGCGACGCTTTCCACTAATTCGGCAGCTAAAATAAAACGTTCGTCACCGAATTGTACGATTTGATATTCTAATTCCGGATTGATAGAAATCGCTTTATTGGACGGCAACGTCCAAGGCGTGGTAGTCCAGATAACGGCGGATAATTTACCCTTGCCTTGTTCCGTTAAAACGAACTTATTTTCCACCGCACTTTCGTCCGCCGCAGCAAAACGCACATAGATTGAAGGTGAAGTTCTGTCTTCATATTCCACTTCCGCTTCCGCCAATGAAGAGGCGCAATCCAAACACCAGTGAACAGGTTTTGAACCTTTATATAAATGACCGTTCGCCACCGCTTTACCGAAAGCGCGGATGATATTCGCTTCGGTGTCAAAATTCATGGTTAAATACGGGTTATCCCAATCCCCCAACACCCCTAAACGGATGAAGTCTTTTTTCTGCCCTTCCACTTGCTCGCGCGCATATTTACGGCATTCTTCACGGAATTGGGCCGCGGAGATTTTTTGATTCGGCTTACCCACCAAACCTTCCACTTTTAATTCGATCGGCAAACCATGGCAGTCCCAGCCGGGAATGTAAGGGCTGTCAAAACCCAGTGCGGTTTTAGATTTAATAATAATATCTTTTAAAATTTTATTTACAGCGTGACCGATATGAATACTGCCGTTGGCATAAGGAGGGCCGTCATGCAAAATGAAGGATTTTTTACCTTTTGACGATTGACGGATTTTTTGGTAAAGGTCGTTATCATACCAATTTTTTAACATGCCCGGCTCGCGTTTAGCCAGGTCTCCGCGCATCGGAAAGCCTGTTTCCGGCAGGTTTAACGTATTTTTGTAATCTTTTTGTTCAGACATTTTTCGTACCACGTTGTAATAAATTAAGATATTAAAAACTGAATCGGTTAGTTATAACTTTTTTTCTATATGAATTAAAGCAAAATCAACTGTTTTGCCGAAAATACTGTTGCGCCACTAATACATCCCGGGCGATTTGTTGTTTCAGAGCGTTAAGTGACGGAAATTTCATTTCATTACGGATTTTATGACAAAAAGTCACGGCAATATTTTGCCCGTAAAGATTTTCATCAAAATCAAACAGATGAACTTCTAAACGCTGCTCTACGCCGTTCACCGTAGGGCGCTGCCCGATATTGGCAACCCCTTGAAAAGCCCGTCCGCAAGGACATTGAATACGTACGGCATATACGCCTTGCAACGGATTTACCTGCCGTTGCAAACGAATATTGGCGGTAGGAAAACCTATGGTTCTGCCTAATTTCTGCCCGTGCACGACTTTGCCGAAAATGCTGTAAGCGCGCCCAAGCAGTTCTTCCGCTTTTTTGAGATCGTCATGCGCCAGCGCATGACGGATTGCGGTACTGCTGATACGCAGTTTATCCAGTGAAAATGTGCGGTTGTCTTCCACGGAAAATCCGTATTTTTTACCCGCACTTTCAAGCAAAGAAAAATCCCCTCGGCGATTAGCGCCGAAACGGAAATCGTCACCAATACTTAAAAACTTCACATGAAGCCGATTGACTAAATAAGTTTCGATAAACAGATTAGGATCTTGCTTGGCAAAAGTGCGGTCAAATTTTACGCAAATTACGTAATCCACACCCTGTTGTTGAAGATAATGCAATTTATCCCGTAAACGCATTAAACGAGCCGGAGCCTGTTGCTTTGCATCGGCAGACACGAAATACTCTCTCGGCTGAGGTTCGAACAGCATCACCACCATCGGCAACTTTAATTGATTGGCTTTTTCACGCAAATGCTGCAAAATCGCCTGGTGCCCTAAATGTACACCGTCAAAATTACCGATAGTGAGCGCACAACCGGCGAAATCCCGCCGCAAGTTGTGTAAACCGCGAATAAGCTGCATTAAGTAGTCCGTTAAATAAATAGAAAATTATGCCGTATTATACGCATAAATTAACTAAGATTAAAGGTCGGGATAAACTAAACCGCTCAGTAAGTTTACGGGCTTTTTTTCATTAAAACGGGAATTAATACGGAAACCGCCGCCGCACCTAAGGTCAGCAAAATACCCATTGCCGAAACGGTGCTGAGCCGTTCGTCTAAAATTAAAATAGCCAGGATTACGCCGAATATCGGCTCTAAAGTAGTCAGAATACTCGAAATATAGGTCGGCGTTTTTTGTACCCCTTTAAACCATAATACAACCGCCAGCCAAGTGCAGCCTATTCCCAGATAAAACAAGGAAATCGTTCCCTTAACGCCCGGCACAATTGACCAATCCCGTACTAAAACGCAAGTGAAGGGTAAACACAAAATACTGCCTAAAATTACTAATACGTTGGTATAATCTTTCGGCGCCATTTCCTGCATAATATCTTTCGATAAATATAAACAAAAGCAAAATGATACGGCGGACCCCAACACTAACAGGCAGCCCCACGGATTAATGAGATTATCCTCTCCGCCTCCGACAACAGTTAAAATAATGCCTGCCAAAGCAACCAAACTTAGCAATAAATCGATTTTATTAATTCGTCGTTTAAAAAACAAAAAACCTATTAATACGGTCAGTAACGGGATCATACCCAGCATAGTGACCGCGCTGGCGGCGGAAGTAAAATAAAGCCCGATAAATTGCAATAAAAACATCAGGGGAAAATTAATCAGTGCCAGCAGCCACATTATTTTTAAGCGATCTTTCGGCACTCGTTTATAAGCGGCAAAAAAACCTGGTAACATGATGATCGAAGCGATAAAAAAACGACATTGCACCATCAACACCGGATCCATCATTTCATAGGTATATTTTGCCGCAATAAAAGCGCTCGCCCAGATGAGCGTGGCAATAATCTGAAAAAGCATGATTTGCCTACAATATAGTGACTTTATTTTTAATGTAGTTAATCAGCATCGACGATAATACGGAAATACCCGCCGCACTAATCACTAAGCAAATACCAAATAAAGTGGTTAAAGTAAGATGTTCGCCTAATAATAAAATAGCTAATAATACACCGAATACCGGCTCTAAGGTCGTTAAAATGCTGGCGGTATTTGCCGAAGAAACCCGTAACCCTTTACTCCACAGACGATAAGCCAGCCATGTACAGCCGACGCTTAGATAAAGGATCGCTGAAATACCTTCGATATTAAGGTGAATTTGCCAATCTTGTATCAATAATAAAGAAAATGGAACGCAGCTTATCGCCCCGGTCATAATAATCACATCCGTATAGGCTTTTGCCTCGACCGCTTTCATAACGCTTTGCGCCAAATGAATACTAAATGAAAAGGCAATGCTGCCGAGTAATACCAGCGTACAGCCTAATAAAGTCACTTCTCCGCCGGGTTCGGAACCATAAACTACAAAAACGATGCCTGTTAAGGCAACTATTCCTAATAACCAATCCAGTAATCTTGCCGGTTTATGAAAGAAAATATGACCTAATAAAGTGACTACCAAAGGCTCCGTGCCGAGCATGGTTACCGCACTGGCAACCGAGGTATAATGCACGCCGGTAAATTGCAACAACAGGACCACCGGGAAATTTAACAAGCCCAATCCCCATAATTGCAAGCGGTATTGTTTTGGGATTTTCCGATAGCTACGGAAAAATGTCGGCAGCACTAACAAGGCGGATAAAATTAAACGTAACATCACGGTTAGCGCCGGATCAAACATGGTATAACTGAATTTAGCCGCAATAAACGCACTCGCCCAAATTAGCACGGCGGCAATAAGGTAAAACATATTTTCTTCTTATTAAGGATAATAAATTTAACGGGCAAGCAAATGACGTTTACGAATACCTAGTATTACCAACATCAGTAAATAACTTGATGCGGCAATCAGAATTAACTCGGCTAACCGGATGACTTTAGTCAAAAATGCCATCTCGTTCCATATTACTAATTGCGGACTAAAATACCAAACTACCGTTCCCATAACCAAAGCCGCCGCTAAAACTTTCAAAAAAAAGACCGCACTTTGCTTCGTGAAACAATACACATCGGCTTTAGCTAATCCTCGATATAATAAATAGGCATTTAAAGTTGCCGACATTGCCGAAGCCATAGCAAGCCCCACATAGCTGAAAGGAATAGCCAGTAAATTAAATACCATATTACTAATCATAGCAATAATCCCAATCTTGACCGGTGTTTTCGTATCTTGTCGGGCATAATAACCGTTAGCCAGAATTTTAATCAGCATAAAACTCAACAAGCCCACATTAATGGACCACAGCGCATAAGAGGTCGCCTGCACATCGGTTAAGCTAAATTGCCCGCGCATAAAAAGCACCAACAACATAGGTTGAGCCAATACCGCAATACCAATAGTCGCCGGCACGCCTAACAATAAAATCATTCTAACGCCCCAATCCATAGTGGCGCGGAAGTCCGCCGCACTTTTTTGCACGTCGTCGGCGCGGTTGACATGCTGACGGGAAAGAGTCGGCAAAATCACGGTAGAAATTGCAATGCCGAATAAGCCCAACGGGAATTCCAACAAACGATCGGAATAATAAAGCCAACTGATGGAACCGGTCATTAAAAAACTGGCGATGAAGGTATCCAGTAATAAATTAATCTGACTAACGGAAACCCCGAACAACGCGGGAATCATTAATGTACGGATTTTTTTTACACCTTCATCATTCCATGCCCAACGCGGGCGAACTAATAGACCCGCTTTTTTCAAAAAAGGCAACTGGAACAAAAATTGCAGCAATCCGCCGATAAAAATACCAATAGCTAAAGCGACATCCGGGGATTCCATTTGAGGTGCCAATAAAAGTGCGGTAGTAATCATCGCAATGTTCAACAGCACCGGGGAAAACGACATCACGCCGAATTTACCCAGGCTGTTTAAAATAGCACCGGATAACGCCACAAAAGTAATAAACCACAAATAAGGAAAGGTAATTTTCAATAACAATGAAGCGGAAGTAAATTTTTCGGCATTCGGTCCGTCATTGATCCAATCAATAAACCAACCGGTACCGAAGATCGCCGCGACTACGGGCGATCCGACCATTGCAAGTAAGGTCACGATAGAAACCAAGCCGCCAAGCGTTCCCGAAACCTTACCGATAAATTCTTGCGTTTTGCTTAATTCGCCTGATCTTTGGTATTCCGCCAACACAGGTACAAACGCCTGAGAAAATGCCCCTTCGGCAAATAAACGACGCAGGAAATTAGGAATCCTGTTAGCAAATAAAAAAACGTCGGCCGTGGCTCCCGCTCCGATAATATTAGCGATTACCACATCCCGTACTAAACCTAAAACACGGGATAACAGCGTCATTGTACTTACAATGATGCCTGATTTTAAAAGTCGTTTGCTCAAAATATAGCCTTATTAATAAAAATATTTTCAAATATAAAATTTCTGCCTAATTGTATAGAAATTTCATTTTTACGCTATATTCTAAGCAAAAAAACTGATAAAATCTCGCCCACATCGTTAATTTCATCGCTTAACGGCTTACAGCGACACTCAAAACGGTGGAAACATTCGGTTGTGTCTCACCGAAACTAACAGAAATTACTTAATTAATCATTGACAAACCTGCATAAAAAGGGCATATTTTACGCCTTTATTTTATGTTCGTTTAATTACAGAAATTCTTAGGAGTTTGACCTTGGCTAATATCAAGTCAGCAAAAAAACGTGCGGTTCAATCAGAAAAAAGCCGTCAACACAACGCAAGTCAACGTTCAATGATGCGTACATACATCAAGAAAGTATACGCAGCAGTAGCAGCAGGTGAAAAAGCAGCTGCTCAAGCAGCATTTGTAGAAATGCAAAAAGTTGTAGACCGTATGGCTTCTAAAGGCTTAATCCATGCTAACAAAGCGGCTAATCACAAATCTAAATTAGTTGCTCAAATCAAAAAATTAGCGTAATTTTTAAAGCTTTAAAAAATCGAATAAATAAAACCGCACTTTTAGTTGCGGTTTTTTATTATCCTGAATTAGCAATCCGACACTAACGGTATCTTCTGCGGCGACGGTGAAAAACTAAAGCGGAACTGTTTTTGATTTCTTTTACCGTATTGATTTGTTCCGTTATTTGACTGCGACGCGCACGGCGATAATGGCTTAAAAAATAATGAACGGAACTTGCCAGAATAACCCCGGCCAGAAATACGATAATTAATTCTCCGTATAAACGGTGGAAAATCTGATTGATCTTATTTTGTGTCGTTTGTCCGTATTTTGAATCAAAGGTCACCCGTAAAAAACCTTCAATACCGTTTGGAGAATAAATGGGCTCCACAATTTGTTGCCGATTCACTACATGATGTTTTGAACTCTCTTCGTTTAATCCTAATTGTTCGCGCAAATCTAAAGTATTACGGGTTTGTGCCAGTAATTCGCCGTTTTTGCCGTAAATTGAGGCATCCAACACAAATTTATCTTTGGTCAGATTTTCGAGATTATCCGTGAGCTGTTCATTTCCGGCATTATTTACCAATAACATGGAAAATAAATTTGCCTGTTGGCGAACCAATAAGTGAGAAAGATTGGATACCTGATTCACACTCGCCAACTGAGAGCCGATTTTAAACTGATTTATACCAAACAAAATAATGCTCATTACGGTGATGCAAAGGGCAATAATCACAACAAACATTAAGGATTTCGCCAATTTTTCTTTAATTATATGCAAATTATGTTCCCCAAAAACTGAAAGCGATAGTATTATGATAAAGTTTACACATAAACTAAGATTATCATAATAATATCATAGGATCCGTTAATTTATGCAAACAAGCGAATTCATTAATCTGACTCTTAAAGACATCAAACAACATTATTCCCCCTTCCCTAATAAATTAATCAACAATCAGCCCCAAACCGAAGGCCGGGATTATTTTATTTTATTCGGCACCAACTTAGAACCTGCAAAACTTCAGGCTTTCCAACAAAAGTGCGGTGAAAATTTTCAAATTTTCGATTGCTGGAATAATCTGCATAATATTGTCGTGTTATTAAAAGGACATTGGCAAAAAAGCTATGAAACCCATGCCCACGATCTCACCCTTGACGCGGCAAAAATTGATTTTAATGCGAACCTTGCGGAACAGGGGTTACTTGTGATGGATATGGATTCAACAGCAATTCAAATAGAATGTATTGATGAAATTGCAAAATTAGCCGGCACCGGCGAAGAAGTCTCGGCGATTACTGCGGCGGCTATGCGCGGCGAATTGGATTTCGAGCAAAGTTTACGCCGCCGGGTAAGTACATTAAAAGATGCGCCGGAAACAATTTTACAGGAAGTTCGCCTGCAATTGCCTTTAATGCCCGGCTTAAAAGAAACCGTACGGATATTACAGCAACATAATTGGCGGGTTGCCATCGCTTCCGGCGGTTTTACTTATTTTGCCGATTATCTGAAAGAATTACTGAACTTAGATGCCGCCGTTTCAAATCAATTCGACATTGAAAACGGCAAGCTCACCGGGCGGGTAAAAGGCGATATCGTGCACGCTCAATATAAAGCGGACACTTTAAAACGTTTAGCCCGCGAATTTAATATTCCGTTAGAAAATACCGTTGCCATCGGTGACGGTGCGAACGATTTGCTTATGCTGAAACAGGCGAATCTTGGCGCTGCCTTCCACGCTAAACCAAAAGTACAACAACAGGCGCAAGTTGTGGTAAACTTTGCCGACTTAACCGCCCTGCTCTGTTTATTGAGCGCCGGTGAAAAAATTAAGCATTTATCATAACAGGAGAATGAATTATGCCATCATTTGATATTGTTTCAGAAATTACCATGCACGAAGTAAATAACGCGGTTGAAAATGCCAACCGTATTTTATCGACACGCTATGATTTTCGCGGTGTAGAAGCCGTTATTGAATTAAATGAAAAAAATGAGACGATTAAATTAACTACGGAATCGGATTTCCAATTGGAACAGTTAATTGAAATTCTAATCGGCGCCTGTATTAAACGTAATATCGACAGCACATCCTTAGATATTCCGACGGAAAGCGAACATCACGGCAAATTATATTCAAAAGAAGTGAAGTTAAAACAAGGCATTGAAACCGAAACGGCGAAAAAAATCACAAAGCTGATTAAAGACAGCAAATTAAAGGTGCAAACGCAAATTCAGGGCGAACAGGTTCGTGTAACCGGCAAATCCCGCGATGACCTTCAAGCCGCGATTCAATTGGTTAAAGGTGCCGAATTAGGACAACCTTTCCAGTTTAATAACTTCCGCGATTGATATTCTTTAAAAGCCGACTTAGTCGGTTTTTTTATTACCGAATTGTTATCCGATATAGCGGGAAAATTGAAAGGCAGAATAATAAATGGTGCCCCCAACAGGACTTGAACCTGTGACCAAGCGATTATGAGTCGCCTGCTCTGACCAACTGAGCTATGGGGGCAAAAGAAATGCGCTTTCGTTAAAAGCCAGGTGATTATATTGAAATATTGGAATGAAGTCTATAAGTGCGGTCGATAATCGTCGATTTTTCAAACAAATAAGGTCCGGAAAACCGAACCTTATTTTTTATAGATTATTCATCTAGGAAACTGCGCAACGTTTCCGAACGGCTTGGATGACGCAATTTACGCAATGCTTTTGCTTCAATCTGACGAATACGTTCACGGGTTACATCAAATTGTTTACCCACTTCTTCAAGAGTATGGTCCGTATTCATATCAATACCGAAACGCATACGCAAAACTTTCGCTTCACGCGGGGTCAAACCTTCAAGTACTTCATGAGTGGCAACTTTCAGGCTTTGTGCCGTTGCGGAATCTAACGGTAATTCCAAGGTGCTGTCCTCAATGAAATCACCTAAATGCGAATCGTCGTCATCACCAATCGGAGTTTCCATTGAAATTGGCTCTTTGGCTATTTTAAGCACCTTACGGATTTTATCTTCCGGCATTCCCATACGTTCAGCCAACTCTTCAGGTGAAGCCTCACGGCCCATTTCCTGTAACATTTGACGGGAAATACGGTTTAATTTATTAATGGTTTCGATCATATGCACCGGAATACGAATGGTGCGCGCCTGGTCCGCAATAGAACGGGTAATCGCCTGACGAATCCACCAGGTTGCATAAGTTGAAAACTTGTAACCGCGGCGATATTCGAATTTATCTACCGCTTTCATCAAACCGATATTACCTTCCTGAATCAAATCCAGGAATTGTAAACCACGATTGGTATATTTTTTCGCAATAGAAATCACTAAACGTAAGTTCGCTTCCACCATTTCTTTTTTGGCGCGACGGGCTTTCAACTCACCTTGAGCAATACGTTCGCCGATATCGCGGATTTGTTGAACGGTTAATTTCGTATCCGTTTCAACCTGCTGTAAACGCACGATAGATTTACTGATTTCCGGTGCCCGTTGCTGCAATTTTTCTACATAAGCTTTTTTGCTTTGCAACAAGCCTTCCAACCATTGTTCAGAGGTTTCGTTACCGATAAAGGCCTTTTGGAAATCATCTTTCGGCACTTTCGCATAATCCACAGCAAGGCGTTGAATTTGACGTTCTTCCGCTCGAACTTGTTTCATCATACTGCGCATTGACAACACTAACGTATCGAACTGGCGAGGGACTAAACGGAATTGAGTAAAAATATCAGACAAAACTTGAATCTGTTCTTTTACTTTATTATCGGTGCGTCCGTATTTTTCAATAAATTCTAAAGTTTTAACACATTGATCTTTTAATGCGGAGAATTTTTCACGAGCAACTTCAGGATCAATAGAATTATCGCTATCGTCTGTTGAGGTATCGCCTTCATCGCTCTCTTCGTCTTCTTCCTCATCATTTAGCGCATCCGCCGGAATATCGCCGTCTTCATCATCAAGCACTTCCTCTAAATCAGAAATTTCTTCACTTGCTTCTTCCGCATTCAAATCAACAAAACCTGTGATCAAATCAGCCAAACGAACCGAACCTTCTTCAACTTGTTCATATTGTTTCAGTAAATAATCCAGAGCTTCCGGATATTCTGCAACAGCGCTTTGTACTTCATTAATGCCGTCTTCAATACGTTTTGCAATATCGATCTCGCCTTCGCGGGTTAATAATTCAACGCTTCCCATTTCACGCATATACATACGCACCGGATCCGTTGTTCTGCCTAATTCCGCTTCAACACTTGACAATACCTGAGTCGCTTCTTCCACCGCATCTTCATCGGCAATGGTTTCACTCAACATTAAATCATCGGCATCAGGTGCGCTTTCCAGCACTTGGATACCCATGTCATTAATCATTTGAATAATATCTTCAATTTGATCCGTATCAACAAGTTCTTCAGGAAGATGATCATTTACTTCTGCATAAGTTAAATAACCTTGTTCTTTCCCTTGGGCGATTAACAATTTCAATTGAGATTGTGGATTGTGATCCATATATGACGTCCGCCTTTGATTCATTAGTTATATGAAAGATAAAATACGTCTGATTTTACCACTGTTACGGTTGATTAACTATTATTTTGTTGTGGTCGGGCTAATAATTGTGCCAGCTCTTGTTTTTCCTCAGGGGATAAACCGGTACTACGATCCTTAGCAATCAACCTTTCGATATTTTGATCCGTAAACCGGACATAAAGATAAAGCAAGGTTTCCAAAAATGTTTCCTGGATTTTATCATCCGTTACTAAATGATCCCAAATCGCTAAAATTTCAAGGGGCTTACTGTATTGTGAGTCTCGCCAATACTCAAGAATTTGCCCCATGGTAATCCCCATATTGTCACGACATAATTTTGTTAATGCATAAAACAGCTCGAATCCCGGCTCATTTAGGCTTTTTAACGGCTCTAAATCATAATCTAACTGTGCCAATTGCGGATTTTGCAGCAACAAACCGATTAACAGACGCATCGGCGTACGTTTAACCGCAGGACTTTTTTCAATCGCTGTTTCCGGTTGTTCAATCTTGCTTGGAATTAAGCTTTCTAATTGGGTTTGATCGATAATCCCCAGTTTTTGCGCCAGAATATTGCGCAAATATAAACGCAGCATTTGCCCCGGAATCCGTTTAATCAACGGCACGGCTAAAGCGGCAAGCTTACTTTTCCCCTCTTTACTGGAAAGATCAACCTGTTCGATCAAATGCGTAAACATAAAATCGCTTAACGAAAGCGCTTTTTGAATATAGTCCTCAAAAGCATCTTTTCCGTATTGGCGGATATAGGTATCCGGGTCTTCGCCGTCGGGCAGAAAAACAAATTTTAACTGACGACCATCCTGTAAATAAGGCAAGGCATTCTCTAACGCCCGCCATGCTGCTTCCCGTCCCGCTCGGTCGCCGTCATAGCAACAGACAATCTGTTCCGATGCTCTGAATATCAGTTGAATCTGCTCTGCAGTAGTTGCAGTACCCAATGAAGCAACAGCATAATTTACCCCGAACTGCGCCAGCGCCACTACATCCATATAGCCCTCCACAACCAGCAGCATTTCAGGCAAATCGTTGATTTGCAGCGCCTCATACAGCCCGTAAATTTCATTACCTTTATGGTAAGTCAGCGTTTCCGGCGAATTCAGATATTTCGGCCGCTCATCAGTTAAAACCCGTCCGCCGAAAGCGATGGTTCTACCCCGACGATCACGAATAGGAAACATAATTCGGTTACGGAAACGATCATAAATATCACCGCGATCGTTGCGGGAAAGCATACCTAAATCAAATAATTTTTGCTGTTCCGCTTTTGTGGTACCGAAACGGCGTAACACCGCATTAAAACTGTCGGGTACAAAACCAATGGCAAAACGTTCGATGACTTCTTCCGACAATCCCCGCTTCTGCAAATAGGCTTGAGCGGGAATACTATGAGGCAATTGCTGCCGGTAAAACTCGGCAATATCATGCATCAATTCATAAAGATTGCGTTTATTTTGATAGTGCGGTTGAGATTTCTCGAATTTTTTATCACTGCCGGCTTCGCGGGGAACCTCTAAACCGAGGAAATTAGCCAGTTCTTCCACCGCTTCCAGAAATTCGAGTTTGTCGTATTCCATCAAAAAACCGATAGCATTACCATGGGCACCACAGCCGAAACAATGATAAAATTGTTTATTTTTACTTACGGTAAAAGAAGGGGTTTTCTCATGATGAAAAGGGCAGCAAGCCTGATAATTATTCGTGCCGGCTTTTTTGAGTTTTACCCGTGAATTGACTACATCCACTATATCAGCTTTAGCCAGTATATCGTTAATGAATGAACGGGGAATCGGAACGCCCATTAGCCAACCTCAAACAAGATAAGGAAATTAATGAAGACTACAATGAACAAAACCGTGATTCCCTTGCTCAATTCTGTTTCAGGGTTTCACGGTTTGTCGAACTCGAGTTTAATTAAATTAAAAATCTAATTAATATAAACGTGTATTACGAGCATTTTCACGAGCTACGCGTTTAGCGTGGCGTTTTGCACGAGTCGCGTTCTCACGTTTACGAATTGTAGTCGGTTTCTCATAGAATTCACGGCTGCGAACTTCTGCTAAGATACCCGCTTTTTCGCAAGAGCGTTTAAAACGACGTAATGCAACGTCAAATGATTCGTTTTCACGTACTTTAATTACTGGCATAAGCCATCACCTCTAAAATAATTTGATAATAAGTTAAGTTAATTTTGCAAAATTACTGAGCAACTTACTCAATAAGGTCGCCAATTTTAATCCAAATTCATAGCAAAAGTAAAGTATTGATTTGTTGTTTTATGAGCAAACACCGCTTTAACGCTCAACAAACAATGAAAAGTGCGGTAGAATTTGCCACAAATTTTTAAGACTTTTTAAATTAAGAGAAAATCCATGCGAATCTTAGGAATCGAAACATCTTGCGACGAGACGGGCGTCGCTATTTACGATGAAGACAAAGGGCTGATTGCCAACCAGCTTTATACGCAAATTGCGCTGCACGCCGATTACGGCGGCGTTGTGCCCGAACTTGCTTCGCGCGATCATATCCGAAAAACCGCTCCGTTAATTGAAGCTGCATTGCAGGAAGCGAATTTAACCGCAAAAGATATCGACGGCATTGCCTATACCTGCGGTCCGGGATTAGTGGGTGCGTTATTGGTCGGTTCCACCATCGCCCGTTCGCTCGCCTATGCCTGGAACGTGCCTGCTGTCGGCGTTCATCATATGGAGGGACATTTATTGGCGCCGATGTTGGAAGATGCCGACAACAGACCGCAATTTCCCTTTATTGCGCTGCTTGTTTCCGGCGGTCATACCCAATTAGTCAAAGTTGAGGGTGTCGGCAAATATGAAGTAATGGGCGAAAGCATTGATGATGCCGCCGGCGAAGCCTTTGATAAAACGGCGAAATTATTGGGCTTGGATTATCCTGGCGGTGCGGCGCTTTCCCGTTTGGCGGAAAAAGGCAGTGCCGGACGTTTTGTTTTTCCGAAACCAATGACGGATCGCCCCGGATTGGATTTCAGCTTTTCGGGTTTGAAAACCTTTGCCGCCAATACCATTAATCAGGCAATTAAAAACGAAGGCGAACTCAGCGAGCAGACGAAAGCGGATATTGCCCATGCCTTCCAAACCGCCGTAGTGGAAACTCTTGCGATAAAATGCAAACGCGCGTTAAAGGAAACCGGTTATAAACGTTTAGTGATCGCCGGCGGAGTAAGTGCCAATAAACAGCTTCGTCAAGGGCTTGCAAACCTGATGGACGATTTAAAAGGACGGGTCTTTTATCCCGCCCCGCAATTTTGTACGGATAACGGCGCAATGATTTCTTATGTGGGTTATCTGCGTTTGAAACACGGCGAACGCGCCGACCTTGCTATCGAAGTGAAACCTCGCTGGCCGATGATCGAACTTGAAGCAATTTAGGGTTCGTTTATCTTTTATAAACGGACCCTAACCTAAAAAATAATAAAAAATTAACCGCACTTTTAAATTATGGCAAAACTTTATTTTTACTATTCAACAATGAATGCAGGGAAATCCACTACCCTGCTGCAATCCGCCTATAACTATAACGAGCGCAATATGAACACCTTGGTTTATACCGCGGCGATTGACGATCGCTTTGGCGCCGGCAGGGTAACATCCCGCATCGGCATTAGCCAACAAGCTAAATTATTCAATAGAGAAAGCAATCTATTTGAAGAAATAAAAAGGCATTTAGCTTCGGAAAAACTCCATTGCATCCTCATTGACGAAGCGCAGTTTCTGACCAAACAACAGGTTTATCAGCTAACTGATGTAGTTGACCTATTGAATATCCCTGTGCTTTGTTATGGCTTGCGTACGGATTTTCAGGCTGAATTATTTGAAGGAAGCCAATATTTGTTAGCCTGGGCGGATCAATTGGAAGAACTGAAAACCATTTGCCATTGCGGTCGCAAAGCGAACTTTGTGCTGCGTTTAAACGAGCGGGGCGATGTGGTCAAAGACGGCGAGCAAATCCAAATCGGCGGCAATGAGCGCTATTTATCGGTATGCCGTTTCCATTTCAAACAAAAAACGGGCAAACTGCATAATTAAAGTCTGTTTAACGGCCCCTAATAAAAAACCGTAATATGGAAAATTTTCTTGCTAAAAATACGGAATTAAAATAAAACTAATACATCAACCCAACAAAGAGGTGCAAATTATGAAAAAGATTATGGCATTATTAGTCGCCGGTGCGTTTATTTTCACTTTATCGGCTTGTGAAACCACAAAAGGCGTGGGTAAGGATATCCAAAATGCCGGTCAAAAAATGGAGCAAGTATTCAATTAATTGATTGATTGAAAAACTGATTCGACTACCTAATTTACGGGAACAGATCAAAGTGCGGTCAAAAAAATTAAATTTTTTAACCGCACTTTTGTTTTACCCGCTTTCAAGCCGGTTAGCGCTTGTAAGCGTTCACAATAGCCAGAAATTCCGCCTCGCTCATCACCGCCACGCCCAATTCCTGCGCTTTGGTTAATTTGGAACCGGCATTGTCGCCGGCAATCACAAAATGAGTTTTGGCGGAAACGCTGCCCGCCGCTTTTGCGCCGAGCTGCTGCAGCAAATCTTTTGCCTCGTTTCGCCCCATTTGCGTTAATGTGCCGGTAAGCACAACGGTTTTGCCTTTGAAAGGATTCTCGCCCGCTTCTTTTGTTTCAACGGTTTCCCAATGAATTCCTTGAGCAATCAGATCATTTACCGCATCAATATTATGCTGCTCGCGCCAAAATACATAAATACGGTTTGCCACCACTTCGCCCACATCCGCCACTTCCTGCAATTGCTCCGGGCTTGCCGCCTGTAAGGCGTCTAAATTCTTAAAGTGATTCGCCAGATTCAGCGCCGTCGCCTCGCCCACTTCACGAATACCTAAGGCAAAAATAAAGCGAGCAAGCGTGGTGTTTTTCGCTTTTTCCAAACTGTCCAACGCATTTTGAGCGGATTTTTCCCCCATACGCTCCAAACGCATAAGTGTAATTAAATCCAATTTAAACAGATCCGCCGGCGTGCGGATAAGTTCTTTATCCACCAACTGCTCAATCAGTTTTGCCCCGACACCGTCAATATCCATTGCCCGACGGGAGACAAAATGTTTAAGCGCTTCTTTGCGCTGGGCGTCACAGAATAAGCCGCCGGTACAGCGTGCCACCGCTTCGCCTTCAATACGCACGATTTTAGAACCGCAAACCGGGCATTGAGTCGGAAAAACAATAGCCTGCGCATTAGCCGGACGGCGTTCGTGAAGCACGCCGATAATTTGCGGAATCACATCCCCCGCCCGACGAATAACCACCGTATCGCCAATGGCTATATCAAGGCGCGCAATTTCATCGCCGTTATGTAAAGTTGCGTTACTCACGGTAACGCCCGCCACAAACACCGGCTCAAGTTTTGCCACCGGCGTAATTGCGCCGGTTCTGCCCACTTGGAATTCAACATCATTTAACCGGGTTAATTCCTCTTGCGCCGGAAATTTATAGGCAATCGCCCAACGCGGCGCTTTAGAAATAAAACCTAATTCCCGCTGCAAGCCAATATCGTTGATTTTTAACACCGTACCGTCGATATCGTAACCCAAGGTCGGACGCTTTTGCTGCATACTGCGGTAAAATTCCAGCACTTTTTCGCTTCCGTCACATAGCTGAACTTCAGAATTTACCGGAATACCCACGGATTTCAGCCATTGCAGCCGTTCATAATGAGTAGCGGGCAATTCCACGCCTTCGGCAATGCCAACACTGTAAGCATTAAACACCAAAGGACGCCGGCTGGTAATTTTCGGGTCTAACTGGCGCAGTGAACCCGCCGCCGCATTACGCGGATTGGCAAAAGTTTTCTCACCATGTTCAAGGGCACGCTCATTCAGGCGGTTAAAACCTTCGTGCGGCATAAAAACTTCACCGCGCACTTCCAGCCGGGCCGGCGGATTGTCCGTTAATAATTGCAAGGGAATATTGCGGATAGTGCGAATATTTAAGGTAATGTCTTCGCCCGTTGTGCCGTCGCCGCGGGTCGCCGCTTGAGTTAATACGCCGTTCACATAAAAAATACTCACCGCCAGCCCGTCTAATTTAGGTTCGCAACAAAATGTCAGCGATTGCGGCAACACAATCAATCGATCCTGAATACGCTTTACAAAGGCATTAAATTCTTCATCTGAGAAAGCGTTATCCAGCGATAACATGGGAAGTTCATGGGTGATTTGAGCAAATCCGGCAAGCGGCTTGGCGCCGACCCGTTGAGTCGGCGAATCCGCCGTAATTAACTCCGGGTGCTGTTGCTCCAGCGCTTTTAGTTGATGAAATAAACGGTCGTATTCCGCATCGGGGATTTTCGGATCGTCTAATACGTGATATTGATATTCGTGATAACGCAGCGTATCCCTTAATTGTTTAATTTGTTGATTAATATCCATTATAGTCAAGTCCTGAGAAAGCAAACCGCACTTTTAACAAACGCAAAAGTGCGGTCTTTTTTTCGAAAATTTTAAATCCGTTTATTTTATTTTGGCTAAATATTCTTCTTCCGCCGCATCGGTAAACAGCTCTTGCTGTTCCGTTAATACAAAACCGCCAAGTTGCTGCGCCAAAGTTTTGGCAGAACGAATCATAATTTTTAAATTGGTACGATCATTGCCGGGAGAAGGAAGACGCATAAAAATCGCCACGCCGTCGGTAAAAAACTCATGCAGCGTATAAGGATTAAATGTTCCCGGTTGAGTAATATTGGCGGCACTGAATAACACCGGACTTGCTACGGTTAAATCCAAATGGCGATGATAAAGATTATCTTCACCTAAAGAGAAACCTAAATCTTCCAAAGCCTGAACTAAAACCGTCCCTTGGAACTGACGGTTTTCCGCCGCCGCCACATATAACATCACAAAAGAAACGTCTTCATCTTCGTTATTATCTGACTCTTTTTCCTGTTGTGCCGGTTGGTCGAATTCAATAGGTTGTTGTAACGGCGCCCGTGAAAGCGGCGATTGGGTAAAAATCTGATTGCCTTCCTGTGACGCTTCCTGCAATTGAGTACGTAAATATTCGGAAGAAGAATTAACCCCTTCGTTCGGATCTACTGTCGCCTCGATATCCGCAATAGTTTGCCGGGCAAGATTTTGTTGCACAGGTTGCTGATAATAAGGTTCGTTCGGCTGTTGATAATATTGAGGTTCGGTATTACGGCGGGACGGTCGCATTTCATAAATAGGAGCGGATTCCGCCGGTGCCGGTTCGACATTCGGTAAGGTAATTTTAATTTGATCGACCGATTGGGGCTCGGCTCTAACCGGCGTTTCCTGAGTTATAGGTTCAGGTTCTGTATTTAAAGGCTGTTGAACCGGCGGTTCCTGATGAATTACCGCTTGTTTCGGTTGAGTAAACGCCGGTGCCACATTTCTTGCCTGCTTATAAGATTCCGGAGTTGAAATAGGCTCGTCCTGTCGATTTGCGCGACCGAATGTATTTGCATTTTCAAAATATTGTGATTTTTCACGACGATTCGACCATAACCCATGAGCGACCAGCGCCACAAGTGCAAGAATACCTAAAATAATTAAAATCGTATTTAAATCCATCGTTCGGCTATCCTATTTCCTGTTTTTACAACTATATTCACATTCTAATCATGTGATCTAAAATGTCCCTAGCTTACCATATTTTATTGATTTAATGGTATGTTTATCTTGAAATTCGCCGGCGAATTCAATGTTTAATAACTCATATTACCAGTAAATTCCGCGAATATTCGTCGTAAGATAAAATCTTTGCTTTTTCCGACCGCACTTTGTATGCTAGCCCTCATTCGTTTTTTAATCTATATTTTTTTAGGGAGTTTTATGAAAAAAGAAAAGGAAATAAAATCCGGGTTTCATTATTTTGTCATGGGCTGGCATTTAATCGGCCAACAAGGCTTGAGACGTTTTGTGGTTATGCCGGTTTTGCTCAATATTGTACTGCTCAGCGGGCTCTTCTGGCTTTTTGTCAGTAAAATCAGCGATATGATCGAAGGGGTGATAAGCTTTATTCCCGATTGGCTAAGTTGGTTAAGCGGTATTTTACTCGCTTTGTCTATCTTAATGATTTTACTTGTTTTTTATTTTATTTTTAATACGTTATCGGGCTTTATCGCCGCTCCTTTTAACGGCTTGCTGGCGGAAAAAGCGGAAGCCATGCTTACCGGCGAGTCCGGCGAAAATATGACGACCATGGAATTTATTAAAGACACGCCGAGAATGCTGGCACGCGAATGGCAAAAACTGCTTTACAGTTTACCGAAATATATCGGTTTATTCCTTTTAAGCTTTATCCCGCTTATCGGGCAAAGCCTGATTCCGGTGCTGACCTTTTTATTCACCGCTTGGATGATGGCAATTCAATATTGCGATTATCCTTTTGATAATCATAAAATTTCTTTCCCGACAATGAAATTCAAACTCAATGAAAACCGTATTCAAAATGTGACTTTCGGTACGTTTGTCACCCTTTGTACATTTGTGCCTTTTATTAATTTTGTGATTATTCCGGTAGCGGTTTGCGGTGCGACGGCAATGTGGGTGGACACTTATCGGAAACAGCTTTATCTTGATAAAAATCCGCAAAAATCTACCGCAGTTTCAACCGCCTCGACGGAAAAACCGGGTAGCGATATAGCGCGCCGCTCAAACAATATTCGAAACAGATAATTAAATAAATCAAAAGGTTATCAAGTTTTTCCGTTTTTATTTATTAAGGTCGGTAGTATACCGACCTTTTTATATAAACGTTGGTTATAAAATAGATCAAATAACTATTTTTTTAATATAAAGGCTAGTGCTATAAATATTGCAACTAAAGCATAGTTCTGAGGAGAACATTTTATGACAATTTTTGCAGATAACTCATATTCAATCGGTAATACTCCGTTAGTTCGTTTACATAACTTCGGTCACAACGGAAACCTTGTTGTTAAAATTGAAAGCCGTAACCCAAGTTTCAGTGTGAAATGCCGTATCGGTGCAAACATGGTATGGCAAGCGGAAAAAGACGGCGTTTTAACTAAAGACAAAGAAATTGTTGACGCTACAAGCGGTAACACAGGTATTGCTCTTGCTTATGTAGCTGCCGCCCGCGGTTATAAAATTACTCTGACTATGCCGGAAACAATGAGCCTTGAGCGTAAACGTTTATTACGCGGTCTAGGTGTAAACCTGGTGTTAACGGAAGGCGCAAAAGGTATGAAAGGCGCTATTGCTAAAGCGGAAGAGATCGTCGCATCGGATCCGAACCGTTATATCATGCTAAAACAATTTGAAAACCCGGCGAATCCGGCAATTCACCAACAAACCACAGGTGTCGAAATTTGGCAGGCGACCGAAGGTAAAGTGGATGTGGTTGTTGCAGGCGTGGGTACCGGCGGTACAATCACAGGTATTTCCCGAGCAATTAAGCTGGACCAAGGCAAACAAATTACTTCCGTTGCCGTAGAACCTGCCGAAAGCCCGGTTATTACACAAACCTTAGCCGGCGAAGAAATTAAACCGGGTCCGCATAAAATTCAGGGTATCGGTGCCGGTTTTATTCCGAAAAACTTAGATCTTTCGCTTATCGACCGCGTTGAAACCGTAGATAGCGATACGGCAATAAAAACCGCCCGCCGTTTAATGGCTGAAGAAGGTATTCTTGCTGGTATTTCATCCGGTGCGGCAGTTGCGGCGGCGGATCGTTTAGCAAAATTACCGGAATTCCAAGATAAATTAATCGTAGCGATTCTTCCTTCCGCTTCAGAACGTTATTTAAGTACGGCGTTATTTGAAGGTATCGAAGGCTAATTAAAGTAAAAAACACAACATAATAATTCCCTTTAACCCCCTTTGCGGTCAATATCAATTATGAATTGACCGCTTTTTTATGACTGTAACGCCCCCCTCAGTCACTATGTAGTGGTAGACTAATTCCGCAGTCCTCAATAAGTGGTAAAATAACATCACAAATGAGGAAATATTATGAGAAGAACATTTAGCGCAGAATATAAAGCTGAAGCAGTAAAATTAGTGACTGAACGAGGATATTCAGTTTCTCAAGCTTGCCGAGAGTTAGGTGTGGGTGAAACAGCACTTCGTCGCTGGATAAGTCAAGTTCAAGCGGAGCAACAAGGTTACGTTTTAGCTGGTTCAAAGCCAATTAGCCCAGAACAACAACGAATTCGAGAACTTGAAAATCGTATTAAAGAACTTGAAGAAGATAAGGCCATTTTAAAAAAGGCTACAGCGATTTTAATGTCACTCGAAAACAAAAATACCAAGTCATTACGACGTTAAAATCGCGAGGAATCAACCGGTTATGTGAGCTATTTAGCGTGTCTGAAAGTGCTTACTACGCCCATTTGCGCACAGCCAAAAAGCCAGCGAAACACACAGCTTTAGCCGTTGAAATCAAGGCAATTTTTGATGCAAGCCGAAGTTCAGCAGGCAAACGAACGATTCAATCGCATTTGAAAGAGAAAGGTATTTTTGTGGGGTTGTATTTAATTCGTAAGTTAATGAATAAGCAAGGATTATTTAGTAAGCAACCGCAAAAATGGCGCAATCCTAGTAAAGGAAACAGTCAAGTTTTTGAGAATATACTAAGTCGAGAATTTACGCCTGATAGCCAAACGACCGTGCTATGTGGTGACACGACCTATATAAAAATCAATGGGATATGGTGCTATTTAGCAGTGGTAATTAATTTATTAAATCGTCAAGTCGTCGGTTGGAAGCTAAGTCGCTATCATGATAGTGAGCTGGTTAAAGATGCACTGAATCATGCGATGCTGAATATTGAACGCACGGAGCGAATGTTGTTCCATTCAGACCAAGGTAGTATTTATGGCAGTGAAATCTTTACTGATTCAGTTAAGAAACATGGGCTTACACAAAGTATGAGCCGTCGTGGTAACTGTTGGGACAATGCGCCGATGGAGCGTTGGTTTCGGAGTTTTAAATATGAATGGATGCTGAAAGGGGGTTATAGTGATTTTGAAAGTGCTGTAAATGATGTGAGAGAATATGTGATGTATTATAATCACATTCGCCCACATAGCTATAATCAAGGTCTATCTCCGATTTTAGCAAAAACAACTTATCGGAGACTGTTAAATTAGTTGACCACTACACTACGTGACAGCTCCCCCCATAAAGGGGGGAGCGAAAAGGGTTAGAATTATAACCATCGGCTACAACATTTATGTCCTGTTTAAGGTAGTTGTTTTTAAAATTAACCGTTAATCGACATATGAGTCCGCCATTATTTGGAAACTACAGAATAACGACCAACGCACTTATTTATTGAGGACTGTAGTACTAACCTATACATTTTTCGCTCCCCCCTTTATGGGGGGAGCTGTCACGCAGTGACTGAGGGGGAAACTAATTACTATAATAAGTCGGTTCTTTATAGGTTGAGTGACCGACTTCTTCCACCAATCCGATTATTTTTCTGAAAGATTCTAAAAGTTCTTCCTTGTTATTAGCAACATAATAATATTTACCTACACATTTTTCCCATGCCGCTTTTTGCGTGCCTGACGGACCGTAACCAAAAGCGACAAAGCCGATACGGGTCGGTTGTTCCAGATAAGTCTTATCCTGTAATGAATTTAGTTTGCTTTTGATTTTCTCGCACATTCCTTGGTTAATTAATGTACTCGTAATATTTAATGAGCTGCTGGCATTATTAATTTGATCCTCCCCATCAGAAAGCACCAATATAATTCGCTGTGTATTAGCGCCTAATTTACTTGGTTGAGCGTTTTCATCCGGGGTTGTATTCATTAATAAATTAGCACCAATTAACAAGCCGGAACTGGATAATGTCGCACCCAAAGCCGGAACTCGATTAAACCGGCTAACAAGATCTGCCGATTCATTTTTTCCCGCCCAAATATAAGTCGAATTAATACGGTTATTTGCGCTACCTAAACACCATGAATTTTTACTAAAATACATAAGGGAACTCAAATCTTTTCCGTCAAAAGAATTAATTGATTCAATTGTTTTATCATAATCAACAAATGCATCAAAATACTGTGCTAATGTTGCATAAGAATAACGTTGCTGGTTACTACCTACATAAGAAAGCAATTCGGAGTATTGGATAGTAGTATAGTAATAACCTCCGTAATAACTATTACGAACGCTTATGCTTGGTTTTATTTCATAAGGCAAATAACATTGAGCAGTATTATTTTGCTGTTGCGCTCCAAACGCAAATGACGTAAAGCCGATTCGATTGTATTGGCTGATAACTTTGCCTTCTTCAGTGTTATTTTGCTCAAGAAGCTCTTTGGCAATTGCGGAAACGACTTCTCTAAGAATATCTATTTTAGCAGTACCATATTTTGTACCGCTCACACTAGAATTCATTGAGCCACTCAAGTCCGCTACCAACATTAGATCAATAGGGATAATTTCATCCAGATTTTTCTGTATATAGATTTTATTAGCGTTAATGGTTGTTGTTTCGGCAAAACTAAGCCCGTTATTTTTACCGAGATAGAGCCAGGAAGGGCGCTCGAATTTGCCGGATATTTCACAAGCGATACTCTTTAATTGTTCGCCGTTTGGACCTTGCAGGTTGTTGCATTGATAGTCATATTTATCGCTGATTTTTAGATTATCCTTAAAATAGGTTGAGGGGTAATAATAGTGACGGACTAATCCGCTCACCAACTCTTGGTTACGTTTGTATTTTTGTGCCGAAAAGGTGTCGCTGAAACCTTCTAATTCTTCTTT
The DNA here is from genome assembly GCF_011455875.1 of Basfia succiniciproducens. Classification (NCBI taxonomy): domain Bacteria; kingdom Pseudomonadati; phylum Pseudomonadota; class Gammaproteobacteria; order Pasteurellales; family Pasteurellaceae; genus Basfia; species Basfia succiniciproducens. The sequence continues at coordinate 1,380,011 of NZ_CP015031.1, forward strand.
AGTCACCGTTTGACGAAGTACATCCGCATGCTTTTGATTTGTCGTTCTGAAATCATTATTCTCCGCCATTAACGCCAGCCCCGCCTGTTCTATTCCCTGTGAAAAACGGGCTTTATCCAGCAACATTCCCGAACCGTCAACAGTTAACGCCACTAAACCGATTAAAAAAAATGACAATATTCCCATGATCACCGCATAGGCACCGTCTTCGTTTTGAAAAAATTGCTTTAACTTGATGAAATAATGATATTTTTTCATAGCAAATTTCCTACTTGGCAGATTAACGGGAAACCGTAATAGAAGAAGAACGTATCGTCTCTTTCATATTTTTTGCCACACCCGGCACCAGCGCGCTGAAAAAGCTGTAATTAGGCACGCAAACGGTAACCTGATATAAAGGGATTTTTCTTGTATCGTTGATTTCGGATCGTGGCGAGAGATTTTCCAACCCTTGCAAACTATCATAAGGTTCGCATTTGGCACGGTCTCCGATTATGCGGTAAACCGAATTTTGCGGTGCCAAATATTCCAATACGACATAAATTTCTTTATTGCTGTTTTTATCGCCAAAAGCCATTCGTTTGGCAAGCAATTTAAAGTTGTTTACGTCGCGATTATTCACATTTTCGGTCGCTAAATTTTCTTTACCGTCGTATAGCTGGGTTCGTTCGCGCAAAATATTAGCCAAAGAATAAGAAATATTATCCAACCGCCCGGTTGTGGAACGTAACATTGCCAAATCCGTCATAAAAGCCAGAATCAGAATCAGCAAAATCAGCATGAATACGAATTCAATGGTAACGGAGCCGCGCTGCTGGCGAATAAAACGGCGTAAAGGGCTAATTGTTGTATCGGAATGAAGGACGTTCATATTCTTGCACCACAAAAATCTCCCGGTTAAACATCGGGTTAATCCATTGTTCGGAAATAAAAGGCAACGGCACTAAAAAGCGATAACTATAACTTAAACTGTAACGCGCGATACTGGCGTCCGCACCGGTCGGCGAAACGGCTACGCCGTTAACTATAGTAGGCTGTCTGAAAACTTCATTAACCAAATCATCAACGGATTCCGCATATTCAACCTTCACGTCGATTTTCTCGTCTCTCACATCAAAAAAAGCCAATACCGCATTATTTTGCTGTTGATGTTGTTGCTCTAATACCGTTCTAAACAAGCTGGCGTAATCATTATTTTCCGCCCGTTGGTTTTTGGTTATGCGCACACTTTCCGTTAACAGATAATCCCAATAAGAGGTGAATAATGTTAAGCGGGCAAGTTCGAGAATCATAAATACAACCATAAAGAAAAGACCCACCGTCAAGGTGAATTCGATAGAAGAAACCCCCTTTCGGCAAGATAATAATTTTCTTATTTTGTTCATATGACATTCTCGGCTGAAATCAAAACATTATTTTTTATAACGGGCAGTCGTAACTTTATTAGGGACTTTTTCGGTTTTCTTTAACGCATTAACTAAATCTTCCGGCGAAGTATTTAACCGCTCTTTTTTTATAATATCCAAAGCGTAATTAGTGTCGCCGCTTTTCACCAGCGCAAAAACCAGATTATGTACCAAGCGCTGTTCTTTTGCACCGTTTAAATATTGAGGTAATAATAGATTTACCGCATTTTTATAATCACCGTTAATAATTTTTAACATTGCGAGATTATTAATAGCGATAACGTCGTTAATAAAGCGGTTTCTGGCGGAATTAATATCCTGCTCGGCATTTTTATATTTTCCTAATTGCGCATTTGCAATACCGCGCAAATTATAGGCTTCGGAATTATGCGGATATTTACTTATTAACATGGAAGCCGAACTGATTGCCTCATTATAATTCTGTAATTGAATTAAATTACGAATTTGCAAAATAGTGGCTGACTGAAAATAAAGATTTTGTTCATTTAATAAAGGCTGTAAATAATCCAATGAAGATTGGCTGTCGCCTTTTTGATAATAAGTAAGCGCTAATTTATAACGAACGGAATTATCTTCCGTTGTTTTTAACTGTTCGCGGTAAAGGGAAATCAAACCGTTATAATTGTTAGTGGAATGATAGAGTTTTTCTTTTGCGACAAAACTCTCGGAATCGCTCATAGGGAGACCGGAGCAACCGCCAAGTGCAAAAATTAAAGATAAAAATAATGCTTTTTTCATTGAGTTGTTAAACATTTGGAAATACCCTCATCACACCAGGTGCGACAATTAAAATAATAATCGGAAACATAATAAATAAAATTAAAGGCACGCTCATCTTAGCGGAAAGCGTACCTAAATGTTCTTCGATGGTCAGTAGTTGAAGTTCCCGCATATCTGACGATAATTGCAATAAATGACTATAAATCGAAGAACCGAAATTTAAACTTTGTTGCAATACGGTAGTAAACATACGGATTTCTCTGGTCGGCAAAGAAACGGCCAAGGTATCCAATGCCGACGGTAGACCGATAATTTCCGCCTTACGGATAATTCTGAGCATGACGTAACTTAAATCCGGATTCAGAATCTTAAAATCCTCCGCCACACGTAATAACGCGGCATTAATAGTCATCCCGGTTTGTACGCAAATCGCCACCAAATCCACAAAACTTGGCAAGTCGGTCATCATGTTTTTAACTTTGCGGTTTAAAATCATGTTGGCGAGAGAGCCGGGAATTAAAATCACCAAAACGAAAATAACCGCACCGGCAATTGCCAGGCTTTTTCTTTCCGCATCCAGATTAAAAAGCGCGTAAATACCGGTTAATATTAAAGTAATAAAAAGTTTCACTTTAATATTTTTATCTATGGTGCTTAATATATTTAAAAACTTATTATTAGTAATAATTAATTGTTCTAACTCAACTTGCTGTTGATTTTTATTTTTCTGCGTTTCTTTATTGTTTTTTTCTTTCGGATACATACCGGAAATAATATCCTGATTTCTGCTCAATTTCTTTTTATTGGAAACCGCCAGAAAAAAAACTAAAAAACCGGATAAGGTTAATGCCAAATAAAATAACAAGGTTCCCAATATCATGTTGCTTTCCTCATTAACCACCAAATAATTCCCATACCTAAGGATTCGCTGCCTAACACATAATAAAGAATCATTCGTCCGCCCGGATCATTTAATAAAAACTCAAAATTTTCTGGCATCATAAATTTCATAAAAATAAAAAATGCCACCGGGAACGAAGCCACAATCATTGCCGACATTCTTGCCTCGGAAGTCATCGCGCTTTTTTTCTTTTCCATTTTTTTACTGTCCGCAATAACCCGCCCCAAACGCAGAATAACCTCCCGCATTTGTCCGCCTTTATCCAGATTCACCCGGATAATGGTAATAAAGAAATAATATTCTTTATAAGGATAGCGGCTATAACTGTCTTCAAAAACCGAATTGGCATCCTCGCCGATAGCCAAACGTTTATGAATCGCGGTGAATTCCTCGCCAATCTGCCCGCTGATATCTTTGCCGCAACGTTCCAAAGCTTGTAATAAACCGGCTCCCGAAGAAGTTGCCGAATTAAGAATTTGAATCACTTCCGGAAACATTTCCTCAAATTCTTTTCTATTTCGCCGTTGCCCCAATTTCCATACGATAATAAAAAACAGAACGAGAAAAACGCCTAAGAAAATAAATTTATCAACTTTTATATATAAATAATTTAAAGTGTGAAAAAAGAAAAAAATAATTAAGGTTAACAATACGTTTCTTAATAAATTCCGTTCATTCCCAGCCGTAAAATAATATTTCCAAAGTGCGGTCTTAAATTTAATATTTTTGAAAAACTCGTTAATAGTTTTAAATGAATCATCATTCTGATTAATCTTCTTTTTAGCAGAATTTAAATTAAGCGCCGTATAAGTAAATAACAGCAAACTGAAGATAATAATCAGATAATACAAAATCATTGCAAACCCTCGAATATACTTTGCAACTCATTGCTTAAATTAAATATTTGCGCGTTCTGGTACACCACGGAATTGGATAACAAGCCGTGAGAAATAAACTCACCGATAATTTTTCCGTTTTCATCCCGGTATTTACTCGGCTGATAAGTGAAAATATCCTGTAAAACAATATGTCCGCTTTCCATCCCCATGATTTCCGTAATATTGGTGATTTTTCTCGAACCGTCATTTAAGCGGGAAGCCTGCACAATAATATTCACCGCGGCGGCGATATTGCGTCGAATCGCCTCAAGAGGCAAAGAGGCGTTTGCCATCATCACCATACTTTCCAGACGGGAAGTGGCGTCTCGAGGACTATTGGCGTGCAGAGTAGACATTGAACCGTCATGCCCGGTATTCATTGCCTGCAACATCTGGAACGCTTCCGCACCGCGGCATTCCCCCACAATAATCCGTTCCGGGCGCATCCGCAGCGCATTAATAACTAAGTCCTGCATGGTAATGGCACCGGTTCGCTCAACACCGGCAATCCGGGTTTCCAAGCGCACCACATGGGGCTGTTCTAAACGTAATTCCGCCGTATCTTCTAAAGTAATCACCCGTTCCGTATGAGAAATATAATTGGATAAAGCGTTTAATAACGTGGTTTTGCCCGAACCCGTCCCGCCGGAAACGATTATGTTCACCCGGGAACGGGCGGCGATAATCAGAAAATTTGCCATTTCCAGCGTCATGGAACCGAAATTCACCAATTCCTGTAAAGATTTTTTATTTTTGCTGAATTTACGAATGGAAATGGAGGTACCGTCTAAAGCGATAGGCGGCACTACCACGTTTAAACGGCTACCGTCCGGCAGGCGCGAGTCCACCAGCGGCGAACCGTCGTCAATCCGGCGCCCTACTCGCGCCACCAGCCGTTTGGCAATATCCGTCAGCTGTTCGTTATTAATAAATTGCTTGTTGGTTTTTTCCAGAATACCGGCGCGCTCAATCCATACGTCATCCGGGCCGTTCACCAGAATATCGTTTATCGTGTCATCTTCCATTAATTCCCGTAACGGACCGTAACCTGTGATTTCATCGGCAATAATCTCCGCCATACCGGAAGCGTCAAGGGCGGTAAGATAATGTCCGTGCTGATTGCTGACCTGATAAACAATCTGCACCAGTTCGTCAACCAATTTACCGTATTCACTCTGAATTTCGTCAAGTTTCTCAATATCCAGATTGCTCAACACTTCATTACGGAAAAAAACTTGTTGCTCTTTAGTTAACATAGAACGCCTTCATATCTAACGATTGAATAACAGACGATAAAGCCCCTTAAACAGGCTTTTATTTTCATTGTTCAAATTATTCCGCGACAATACGCCGATAATTTTCATTGCCAGAGTATAAAAAGATTTTTTGTGGGCTTTGCTCAAATTTAATGCCAATATGGTTTTAGCTTCGGTGTTTTTAATAAAAGGAATCACCGCATCCACCGTCGCGCCCAATAGGGTCTCAATATCCGATTTTGCCATTAGTTTTTCACTTTTCGGCTTATGATCGGAAATGCAAACGAACACTCGGACCGCCTGATTGGTAAGGCTGCGCAGGCGATCGCATTGTTCCAGGAACTGTTTCGCCACACGCAGTGCACCGATTCGGCGCTCCACCACTAACACAAAGCTGTTGCTGTATTTAAAAAATTCGGGATACAGATCTTTATCAATATTAAAGATCGGCTGATCATAAATAACGAAATTATATTTTTCCGTCACTTTATCATTCAGCCCCTGAGGCACTCCGTTAAAAATATCAAGATATTCGTCATATTTGGCAATATCGCCCTGTAATTTTTTATCAAAAGCAAGATCCAAATCCTGTGAGCCGTTAGGGCCTTGCGCAAGCAACACCGGCACTTTTTTCTTGCTGATAATCTGATTGGCAATATGGGTTGCAATTAAGCTACTGCCGATTCCGCCTTTGCAGCCTAATACACAAACGTTCACGGTATGTCTGGTATGAGGAATGCTGATTTTTGATGAGGTAATTTTTTCCATCATCAAATGCAATTGCGTATCCGCATGGAAATATAAAATCCCGGTATCCGCTAAATTTTGCGCCAAGGTAATGGAATCGGAATTGCCCACCGCACAAATCCAAAGGTTTTGCGGCACAATGGCGGTGATATGTTCCGCAATTAACGAAACATCCGTTTCATCTTTTATATCAATAATCATGCCGATAATGTCTTCTGGGCTAAAAGCGATATCCGCAGAAAGAAAATGGCGCTTGCGTTGTTCGACATTTTCAAAACCGCGAGTGCGCAATAGCTGCGACACATTGTTTTGCATTTCCTCCGAATCCGACAACACCACAATTTTACGGGCGCCGTTTTGGTTCGATTGATTCTTATCAAGTAATAACATGATTAACCCCGCCCGGAATTATTGGATAAACCCGCCGTTTTTCATAAAATTTGTCGTTAATGTTTTATGATAAACATTCTTAAACGGCATTAAATTGAAAAAGCGTTCTAACGTACCGGTTTGCTCAAATGAAGGATAAATTACCTTTTCCGCATCGTTTGGCGTAACTAAATTAACCGTTGCCACCACTACCAATTCTTTAGTTTCACGAGAAGTCGTCACACTGCGGAAAAACGCTCCCAAGATTGGAATATCGCCAAACAGAGGAACCTTTGAAACCCCTTCTAAATCACTGGAACTGAGCAAACCGCCGATAATAAAGCTTTCGCCGTTACCCACTTCAAAGGTGGATTTCGCGCGGCGGGTTTGGAAATAAGGAATATCCCCCACACTTGTATAGGTGTAATTCCCCGCCAAGGTGCTGACCTCTTGCGCTAAAACGATCCGAACCTGATCATTTTTTTGCACTTTGGCGCCTACCATCAGCTTTACCCCGAAATCTTTATAAATAATGCTCGTGTTGCCGTCACTGTCCCGCTGAGCAAAAGGCACTTCGCCCCCCACCAAAATATCGGCGGTTTCGCCCGATAACATCGAAATATTGGGTTCGGCTAAAATTTTACCGTTATTCGCATTATTAACCGCGGTGATAAATGCGCTTAACCGGTTAGCGTTAATCAATGCGATTGAACCTGTAGTGCCGTCGAATCCGCCCGAATATCCGTTAGCGCCGGAAGTCCAGTTCTCCAGTACGGAACCGGATAAATGCTCCCATTTTATGCCGAGCGAATCGGAGAAATTTTTATTCACCTCGGCAACCGTTAATTTCACATTGATTTGTTTGGTCTTGTCGACATTCGTATTATTAATCACACCGTTATATTCATATTTATCTAAAAACGGTATTTTCTCATCAGACATACCATTACCGCGTTTTAATGTGGTTTCGGTAACTTTAGGCGCAACACCGATAGCCTCTCCTACAATACGGTTTACTTCTTCACTTTCGTGCTGGGTATTTGCTTTTCCTTCAATGACATAGGCTTTCCCTAATTTTTTTACCTGTAGGTTACTATTAGGAAAGCGGGCTTTAATTTGTTTGTTGGTATCAACAATATTATTAATTAAAGCATTCACATTCAGCGTATCGGTATATAAAATATTGCCGTTTGCATCAAATGCCGTTACATCCGTGGTACCCTCCTGTTTGCCGTAAACCATAAAACTGTAATCGTCTACAATTTCATAATCGGCGACTTCGGAAGAAGAAACAAAAATCGTATCGATTTTTTTATCCAGCTCAATATATTTGCTTTTTCCCTGTTCCAAATACATGGGTTTTGCGAAAATCGGAGCGGCGCAAACCAACATAAATGCCGTTAGCGCGGCAGTCATTATTTTTCTTGTTATCTGTTTACAAATCGGCATAGGTTATTGACCTCTCAATTCTCTAATAAAAATGCCACGGTGATTCGGCTCACCCTGCTTCCATATATTGTTGGGAAATAAAATTAAATTGGCGCCCTTAGGTAGGGAGTAAAACTTTTGCAGTTGCTGCGCGTTAAGCTTGACGCTAATATACCCGACGATATTTCTATCCATTAATTTCTCATCTTGTCCATAAATTTTGCTTTGCAGAACCACCGTATCGCCAACCAGTTTAATCAGTTCCGTACGTTCCTTATTGTTTTTACCACCGGCAATTTGCTGGCTGCCAACAGAAACATGGCTCCCCGCCCGTAAAGTATCAAAAATATAACCATTCTCAGCTTTAATATAAATGCGGTACGCCACTTCCTGCATTGGATCAAGGCTCGACAGCAAATAGTCCGGATGTTGAGGGGAAAGCAATAAATCCGGTGATAAAAACGAACCGACTTGCAGAGTTTGTTTTGCCAGATAACCCTGCAAAGAGGAATTTTCATTGTTTGCCAACCAGGCTTTTAAATCGAAATTAGCCCTTGCGTCATCGGAATCTACCGTTAGTTCGCTTAAGGCATAATCCTCCGCTTGCAATAATGTGCCTTGCGGGATTTGTCGGGTAGTTTGGGCAATAAGAATAGAGATTTGCGATTTAGGGGCGGTTTTTTCGCTCGTGGTCTGTTGCTGCGGTGTATTCGGGCTTTCCTCAGGCAGCATAAAAAACAAGCCGCTAAGCCCCATTGCGAGAATAAGGAATGAAATAAAAAACAGCACTCGATAATTCATATTATATCCTTTTACATTCTCCCGGGAATTTACCTGCTAAGAAGCAAACAACCACAAGGTGGCCAAATATCCCGAACTAATGGCAACGCCGTAAGGCAATCCGTTTTGTTTAATGGATTGGCGAAAAAAAAGCCAACCGATAATAATTAACAAAAGACCAAAAACTGCGGTCAGAAAAAAGAAAGAAATAAGCTGTGCAGGAGGAATTGAAAGCATTAACACCGCAATTAATTTAGCATCGCCGCCGCCCATCACATTCAACGTAAATAAAATAAAACAGACGGCAAGCCCGATAGCTCCTTGCAACACAAACACCTGTTCATAGTTCAGCCAACTTAATGCAACCATGGTAAAAAACAGACTGATAATTACCCGGTTGCCGATAATTCTTGATTTAATATCCGTCCAACTTAAATAAATCAGTTGCAAAACAGCGGTTAAATAAAGCCCTATAGTGAGTTGGTTGGTTAGCATAAAACTACATTTGTGTCGTTGTTATAATTAAGTAGGCACACGCCCAGAAACGTGCGCCATTAAAGATTTGCTAGTAATATGGGGTTAATTACCCACCAGTTACATCGGTACCTGCCACTTTTCCTTTTAGCTCACCAAACTTAGTTTTTAGTGCACCAATGAAGCCATCATCACTTGAAAACGCAATCACAATAAATGCTGCCATAGCAACTGCAATCAAACCATATTCGATTGCGGTTACGCCTTTATGATCCTGTTTGAAACGACGGATAGCTTCCGTTGTTGCAATATAGGTTTTGGTTGTTAAATTGGTTAACATAGATTTCTCCTGATTTTATTTGGATTCTTTATATTGCTGATTGCGATCAACATAAATTGATCGCCGATTACATAGAACCATAAGTTTTTAAGTAAACTTATGTAAATTTATGTAAGCTCGTGAATGCTATCATGGATTTAAATATTAATTCAACTATAACTGTTTGTATTTTATACAACTTTTTAATAAAAATTAAAAAAATCAAATATAGATCACATTTTTTATGTAAAATTTAAGCGGGTTTTATTGGTAATTTTAATAAGTTTTGTAAATTTAATGTAAATTTATGTATGTATAATTGGCCGTTTTTTATGGCTGCGCCCCCTCAGTCACTACGTGACAGCTCCCCCAGCTTCGTGGGGGAGCGATATTTTTTTGTGTATTTTGATAACGACAATGCCATTTCAGTCTATTCCTTCGCCCCCTCAGTCACTGCGTGACAGCTCCCCCATAAAGGGGGGAGCGAAAAGGGTTATAATCATAACCATCGGCTACAACATTTATGTCCTGTCTAAGGTAGTTGTTTTTAAAATTAACCGTTAATCGATATATGATCCGCCATGATTTGGAAACGACAGAATAACGACCAACGCACTTATTTATTGAAAACTGTGGCATTAACCCATACATTTTTCGCTCCCCCCTTTATGGGGGAGCTGTCACGCAGTGACTGAGGGGGGGCGGATTTTCCAGTGTCTACAACACTTCAAAAAAGCCCCAAAAAAATACCGCACTTTTATCTCTAAAAGTGCGGTATAAATTGACAGAATTTTATATTTTACTGTTTCGCAACCACTTTGCCGTCTTCGTAATCCACGGTAACAGGTTTTGCCGGTAATAATTTGCCGGACAAAATTTGTTGTGCCAACGGATTTTCGATTTCCTGTTGAATTGCGCGTTTGAGCGGTCTTGCGCCATAAACCGGATCGTAACCGACTTCGCTGATAAAATCCAACAAGGTTTCGCTAAAGTTAATTGCATAACCGTGTTGCTCCATACGTTTGGTTAAGCGGGCTAATTGGATTTGTGCAATCGCCTTGATGTTTTCTTTCGCTAACGGATGGAATACCACGGTTTCATCAATACGGTTGATGAATTCCGGACGGAAATGTTGGCCGACCACCGACATCACGATTTCCTTCATGCCTTCATAACCGAGATCTTTATTTTCCTGAATTAAATCCGATCCTAAGTTTGATGTCATAATCACCACGGTATTGCGGAAATCCACGGTTCTGCCCTGCCCGTCGGTTAAACGCCCGTCATCCAATACTTGCAATAAAATATTGAATACATCGTGATGGGCTTTTTCCACTTCATCCAATAAAATCACCGAATAAGGTCGACGACGCACCGCTTCGGTTAAATAACCGCCTTCTTCATAACCCACATAACCCGGAGGCGCCCCCACCAAACGGGATACGCTGTGTTTTTCCATAAACTCGGACATATCGATACGCACCATGGCGTTTTCATCGTCGAACATAAAGTTCGCCAGCGTTTTACAAAGCTCGGTTTTACCCACCCCGGTAGGCCCTAAAAACAGGAAGGAGCCAATCGGACGGTTCGGGTCGGAAAGCCCCGCACGGCTACGACGGATAGCGTTCGCCACCGCTTCCACCGCTTCACCTTGCCCGATAACGCGTTTATGTAATTCCTCTTCCATACGCAATAATTTTTCTTTTTCGCCTTCCATCATGCGGGAAACCGGAATACCGGTTGCGCGGGAAAGTACCTGGGCGATTTCTTCGTCGGTCACGCGGTTACGCAACAGACTCATTTCCTTGCCTTCTGCGCTATCTGCCGCTGCAAGTTGTTTTTCCAATGCCGGAATCGTGCCGTATTGCAATTCGGACATCTTATTCAAATCGCCGGCGCGACGTGCCTGTTCCATTTGCGTACGGGCGTTTTCAAGCTCGGCTTTAATATGTTGCGTGCCGGAAAGGGCGGCTTTTTCACTTTTCCAGACTTCTTCCAGCTCCGCATATTCCCGTTCTTTTTCGCTTAATTCTTTTTCAAGCATATCCAAACGCTTGCGGCTTGCTTCGTCTTCTTCTTTCTTCAATGCCTGTTGTTCAAGTTTTAATTGAATAATACGACGATCCAAACGATCTAACGGCTCAGGTTTGGAATCGATTTCCATACGAATGCTGGATGCCGCTTCATCAATCAGATCGATCGCTTTATCCGGTAATTGACGATCGGAAATATAGCGATGAGAAAGCGTTGCCGCCGCTACGATTGCCGGGTCGGTAATTTGCACGTGATGGTGCAGTTCATAACGCTCTTTCAAACCGCGCAGAATGGCAATGGTGTCTTCCACTGTCGGTTCATCTACAAATACTTTTTGGAAACGGCGTTCAAGTGCGGCGTCTTTTTCGATGTATTGACGATATTCGTCTAAAGTCGTCGCCCCTACGCAATGCAATTCGCCACGGGCAAGAGACGGTTTTAACAAGTTGCCCGCATCCATAGCGCCGTCGGTTTTACCGGCGCCTACCATGGTGTGAATTTCATCAATAAACAAAATCACCTTGCCTTCTTCTTGCGCCAGCTCTTTTAATACCGCTTTCAAACGTTCTTCAAATTCGCCGCGGTATTTTGCCCCGGCAATTAAAGCGCCCATATCAAGGGAAAGTACGCGTTTGCCTTTCAACCCTTCCGGCACTTCGCCGTTTACGATACGTTGTGCCAGACCTTCTACGATAGCGGTTTTACCTACACCAGGCTCACCGATTAACACCGGGTTATTTTTGGTACGGCGTTGTAACACCTGGATTGCACGACGGATTTCTTCATCACGACCGATTACCGGGTCAAGCTTGCCGCTTTCCGCCCGCTCGGTTAAGTCAATAGTATATTTTTCAAGAGCCTGACGGCTTTCTTCCGCATTTTGATCATTCACGCTTTGTCCCCCACGAATGGTTTTAATCGCTTGTTCTAAACTTTCTTTTTTTGCACCGCACTTTTTAAGTAAATCGCCAAGGCTGCCTTTTTCTTCCAATGCGGCCAGTAAAAATAATTCCGATGAAATAAATTTATCATTGTTGCGCTGTGCAATTTTGTCGCACAAATTCAATAAATTCAGTAGCTGACGGGAAATCTGCACATCTCCGCCGTTGCCGGAAACCTGCGGCAATTTATTGATTTCACTATTTAATTCCGCTTTCAACGCCCCGACATTCACGCCGGCGGAAGTCAAAATCGGCGCCACCGAACCGTCTTGCTGATTAATCAAGGCGCTCAGCACATGAACCGGCTCGATATATTGATTATCCTTTCCCAATGCTAATGACTGCGCTTCGGCCAATGCCTGTTGGAATTTTGTGGTAAATTTTTCGATATTCATAGTTGCCTTCCTTAAAATTCATAGAACATTTTTTGTTCACAAAACAGTAAATGAGATTAAATTCCGGCGTTTCAAGGGGAAAATAAAAAATATTTTATGTTAAATAGCAATGCTTAATCTCTTTATGCGGTCAGAATAAAGAAATGCCTATCGCTGCCGGTGTGATAATCTAATTTACTCACCCGGATTTGCCCTCTATAATGCCCGAATGCAAACAAATTTATAGGATACGAATATGCAGTTTTCAAAAATGCACGGATTAGGCAATGACTTTGTTGTGGTTGATGCGGTGACGCAAAATGTGTACTTCCCGGAAGAAGTGATCAAAAAACTGGCGGATCGCCATCGCGGTATCGGTTTTGACCAAATGTTGATTGTAGAGCCGCCTTATGATCCGGAATTAGATTTTCACTACCGTATTTTTAATGCCGACGGTAGCGAAGTGGCGCAATGCGGTAACGGCGCCCGTTGTTTTGCCCGTTTTGTAACCCTCAAAGGATTGACCGATAAAAAAGACATCGCGGTCAGTACCACCAACGGCAAAATGATTTTAACCGTTCAAGACGACGGTATGATTCGGGTGAATATGGGTGAGCCCGTTTGGGAACCGGCAAAAATCCCGTTTATTGCCAATAAATTTGAGAAAAACTATATTTTACGCACGGATATTCAAACCGTATTATGCGGTGCCGTGTCGATGGGCAATCCTCATTGTACGCTGGTGGTTGATGATGTGGAAACCGCAAATGTGGCGGAGCTTGGCCCACTGCTGGAAAACCATGAACGTTTTCCCGAACGCGTTAATGTTGGCTTTATGCAGGTGATTAATCCGAATCACATTAAATTGCGGGTCTATGAACGGGGTGCGGGCGAAACGCAGGCTTGCGGCAGCGGCGCCTGTGCGGCGGCGGCTATCGGCATAATGCAAGGGTTATTAGAAAATAAGGTACAGGTGGATTTGCCGGGCGGCAGTTTGTGGATAGAATGGCAGGGAGAAGGCCATCCGCTTTATATGACCGGCGATGCGACCCATATCTATGACGGTGTGATTAAGCTGTAAAATTCCTTAATTTTTAACCGCACTTTTCGCGCTCAAAGAGGAAATTTCTCTATCTGAGCGCGTTTCCAATGGTAATTAATATGAATAACGCTCAAGTTGACGAACTGGTTGTCAAACATCTTAAAGCAAATCCTCAATTTTTTGTTCAACATATTGATTTATTAGATCAACTTATCATTCCTCATGCACAAAAAGGCACACTGTCTTTAGTGGAAATGCAGTTGGAACGCCAACGGGAACGCATTAAAGAACTGGAGGCGGAATTGGCGCTTTTCGCCGATTTGGCACATCAGCAACAGGATATTTTTCTTGCGTTAATGCCGTTACAAAAACGATTGGTACAATGTAAAAATTTTCCCGAAGGCGTGGAAGAAATCAACAAATGGGCAAGAAATTTTGAACTGCAACAAGCTAAAATTTTACTTTTTAATGACTGTTGGCAGAAAAACCCCAGCGTGGGCGAAGAATTCTGGATTGATCGCAAAGGGTTTGAATTAATCCGTCTGGAACGGATCGGACTGCGCCATTTTTATTTAGGCGAACTGACCAACAAAGAGAAATCTTTGTTATTTTTGCCGGAAGAATTACCCGTCGGTTCCATTGCCTGTTGTTTATTGGGAATGAAAAAAAATCAACATAAATCCACCGCACTTTTGTTATTCAGCGCAAGGGATACGGCTCATTTTCATAACGGGCAGGATACCGCTTTCCTTAAACATTTGGTCAGCATTATCGAACTGCATTTGCATCGCTGGTTAATGATTTATCAGCAAGCGGAATAATTAAGGGCGGAATAATCCGCCCGATTTTAAGCAAATTTGCTTTTAAGCCTTAATTTGTTTGCGTTCACCGATTTTATTAGCGATTAAAAACGCGATTAAACCGAACACAAGCGCCGGCACAATGGCGTGAAAATCCAATAACTTCAGTTTTGCGACGGTAAGATAAATATAGCTGCCAAGGCCCACAACCATCGAGGCAATCGCACCGTAAGCGTTGGCTTTGTTCCAATAAATACCGAGCACAATTACCCACAAAAATGCCGCTTCCAAACCGCCAAAGGCAAACAGGTTCAACCAAATAATCATATCCGGCGGATTTAAGGACAAAAATACCAAAATCACCGTAATGGTTAAGGTAATCAATGAGGAAAAACGGGAAATAAGTTTTTGATTGTTTGCTTTCTCGGGTTTCGCCGCAAGATAAATATCCTTCACAAAAATAGCGGAAGACTGAATCAGCTGCGCATCAATAGTGGACATAATAGCCGACATCGGCGCCGCTAAAAAGATCCCGGCTACAATCGGCGGCAATACTTTGATCATCAGTGTCGGGATTACTTGATCGGGGATAGTCAAATCCGGCACAATGGCTCGCCCTAATGCACCGGATAAATGCATACCAAACATAATGATCGACAAAATAATCGTGCCGATAAGCATTCCGCTGTGCAGGGCTTTGCTGTCTTTAAACGCCATACAGCGCACCGCAGTATGAGGCAATCCAACCACCCCGAAACAAACCAGTACCCAAAATGAAGTCATGAACTGAAAGTCCAGCATATTATTCGGCCCGTAAGGCGAAACCAGCTGCGGATCCACTTCTGTGAGTTTGGTGATTGCCGCCTCGGTACCGCCTGCCGCATAAATAACGGCGCCAAGCAGAATCATCGTGCCGAGAATCATCACCGTGCCCTGAATGGTATCCGTTAATACCACGGCGCGGAAACCGCCGATAAAGGTATAAAGCCCCACGGTCAGCGCAAAAATTAATAAAGACTGGGTATAATTAATGCCGATTGTAGTTTCTAGTAAACGTCCGCCGCCAATAAACTGCGTGGTCATCGCGGCAAAAAAAGCAATTAACAAGGCTATGCTGGCAATCCAAACCAAATATTTGTTTTTATAACGATAAAGTAATAAGTCATTGATGGTTAAGGCATTTGTCTCACGAGACAACATAGCGAATTTTTTACCTAATGCGCCTAGTGCCAACCAAACCGCCGGCACTTGAATCATGGCAAGCAGCACCCAGCCTAAACCGTATTTATAAGCGGCACCCGGACCGCCCACAAAAGAGCTGGCACTGGCATAAGTGGAAGCTGTTGTCATCGCCAGTACAAAGCCCGTCATAGAGCGGTTTCCCACATAATATTCGGTTAAAAAATCGCCCCGCTGACGTTTCACATAGGCATAAATTGCCGCACCGAAAATAAATGCCAGATAGATAACAAGCGGAAAAATCACCCCTAAATTCATGAATTTTCTCCCGCACTTTTATCTTTGCCGCTACTTCCGGAATGATCCAAATCAATGTCCTGATAAACGATTTTAATCATCCAATAACCGATAACCACAAATAAAATCGGTAAATAAATACAGGACAATTCAAACCATAACGGAAACCCTAAAGGCCCGGCGGAACCTTTCGGCAAATAGGCGCAAACGCACCAGCCAATCACATAAAGAATCGTTAATCCCAGTGACCAACGGGCTTCTTTTTCAGCTTGCAGATAACGTTTTTGAATATTCATAACTATCCTTAGTGTAAATAACGGGAAGTAAGTATAAAAAAAAGTGGATCTAAAAATCCACTTTTCTTTTAACTATTCACCCATCCCTAATTTTTTTTCCAGGTAATGAATATTGGTACCGCCTTTTTGGAAATTTTCATCTTCCAAAATCAGATTTTGCAACGGAATATTGGTTTTAATACCGTCGATAATCGTTTCGGCCAATGCGTTTTGCATGCGACGAATCGCTCCCTCACGGGTATCCGCATGCACAATTAACTTCGCAATCATGGAATCATAATGCGGAGGCACTGTATAACCGGCATAAACGTGAGAATCCCAGCGCACGCCTAAACCGCCCGGCGAATGCAAATGCGCGATTTTGCCAGGCGACGGCAGGAAGGTTTTAGGATCTTCCGCATTGATACGGCATTCAATGGCATGACCGTGAACTTTAATGTCTTCCTGTTTCACCGAAAGCGGCAAGCCTGAAGCAACGCGTAATTGTTCTTTTACAATATCGACGCCGGTAATCATTTCCGTTACCGGATGTTCAACCTGAACACGGGTATTCATTTCAATGAAATAGAATTTGCCGTCTTCATATAAAAACTCGAACGTACCTGCGCCGCGATAGCCGATTTCAATGCAGGCATTGGCGCAACGCTGTCCGATATCGCGACGGATTTCTTCCGTAATACCCGGCGCCGGCGCTTCTTCCAATACTTTTTGGTGACGGCGCTGCATTGAGCAATCGCGTTCCGCCAGATACACAGCATTTCCGTGGGTATCCGCAATAACCTGGATTTCTACGTGGCGCGGGTTTTCCAGGTATTTTTCCATGTAAACCATGTCGTTATTAAATGCCGCTTTCGCTTCCGCTTTGGTCATGGCAATAGATTCTTCCAATGACTCGTCGTTACGCACCACTCGCATACCGCGACCACCGCCGCCGCCCGAGGCTTTAATAATAACCGGATAACCGATACGATTGGCGATTTGCTTATTTTTCACCATATCCGTGCCTAAAGGGCCGTCGGAACCCGGTACGCACGGCACGCCCGCTTTTTTCATGGCATTAATCGCTGAAACTTTATCACCCATTAAACGAATAACATCCGCAGTCGGACCGATAAAGGTAAAACCGGAAACCTCAACCTGTTCGGCAAAATCCGCATTTTCGGATAAAAAACCATAGCCCGGATGAATCGCGTCGGCACCCGTTACTTCCGCAGCCGCAATAATCGCCGGCACGTTCAAATAACTTTTTACCGAAGGCGCAGGACCGATACAAACCGTTTCATCCGCTAATAAAACGTGTTTTAAGTCACGATCTGCCGTAGAGTGAACCGCAACGGTTTTAATGCCCAATTCTTTACAGGCACGTAAAATACGCAATGCAATTTCACCACGGTTAGCAATAACCACTTTTTCTAACATAAGAGTATTCCAATTCGAAATTTGATCAACAAATGTAAAAAGGTGGGATAAACCCACCCTACAAGATTATTCGATAACGATTAACGGTTCGTCAAACTCAACCGCATCGCCGTCATTGACAAGAATTGCAGTGACCACACCGGCTTTATCCGCTTCAATACGGTTCATCATTTTCATTGCTTCAACGATACAAAGCGCATCACCCATTTTCACTGTTTGACCCACTTCAACGAATGCTTTTGCTTCCGGACTTGGACTACGGTAGAAAGTCCCTACCATCGGAGAACGAATGATATGACCGGAAAGCTCCGCTACCGCGTCAGGTGCCGCCACAGGAGCCGCCACCGGTGCATGCGGAGCCGCTACCGGCGCAGGTGCCGCAGCAGGTAAAGTATATTGAATCGCACTTGGTGCGGCCGCACCGCGACTGATACGAACGGACTCCTCTCCTTCGGAAATCTCCAACTCCATAATGCCCGATTCTTCAACTAATTCGATAAGTTTTTTGATTTTACGAATATCCATTGCCATAATATTTTGATCCGTTTTGTTGCTAAAAATAAAAAATAACAACCGCACTTTACAATACTGAAACATGCAGTCTCAAGTGCAGTTTGCCGAGAATAGATTTATTGCCCGCAAGATTACCTGAAATTTAACCTTTTTGCGATAAATTTCTACTATTTTCGCTGAAATTATGCTTTTTTCGCTAAAAATTCGACGGCGAACTCAAATGCGCATTCATAACCCTTTGCGCCTAATCCGCAAATCACCCCTTCAGCCACATCGCTAAAATAAGAATGATGACGGAAAGGCTCGCGTTTATGAATATTCGAAAGATGAATTTCCACAAAAGGAATCGCCACCGCCAACAAGGCATCACGTAATGCCACGCTGGTATGAGTAAAGGCAGCCGGATTAATCAAAATGAAATCGACTTTTTTAAAACTTTGATGAATTTTATCAATCAGTTTTTCTTCGCTGTTGGCCTGAAAACATTCCAATTCAATATTGTTTTTTGCCGCCAACGCCTGAACATTGGCTTCAATCGCCGCTAAAGAAAGCGTACCGTAATGTTTCGGCTCTCTTGCGCCCAACATATTTAAATTCGGGCCGTTTAGCAGCAAAATACGTGATGATTGCGACATAATTATTCCTTTTTATATGAAAGGCTTACATTATAACGATTTTTTCCTCATTTGCAGCGCCTATGTGGTCAAACCTTTGTTTTAAACAGGGTGGTTTCCTATAGAGTAAATAACCCTTAAAAATTAATTTCGGTAATAAATCCGGAATTAAAATCCGCCACCGGCAAGCCAGACCCCGGCCAGCTTCTTACCACCTGATATTCCATTAAATCCAGCGTATCCAATCCCGGCGTAACGTCCGGCGTATACTGACGGGCAATGCGGGCAAGCTGGGTTAAGCCGAAACTGCTTTCGATTGAAGAACTGATGACCGCCTTCATACCCAAATTTTGCGCTTTTTCAATTAATGAAACACATTTTTCCAATGAGCCCACCAACGTCGGTTTAATCACAATCGCCGTAACATGAGGTTCGGTAACCACTTCGAAATCAGGCTCGCGCACCGATTCGTCCCAGGCAATATTAATTCCCGTTTGCTCGGCAAACCGACGGCTTTCCTCACGGGTTTTGCAGGGTTCTTCCAAAAACTGAATGCGCGGGAGATGTTCCGGTTTCACATATTTGGCGAACATCGCCGCTTTTGCCGGCGTCCAGCTGCGGTTGGCATCTAAACGCAAATAAAGATCCGGAATGGCTTCCAATAACATATCGGCAATCATGCCGTCCCGGTTGGCTTCGTACATGCCTACTTTAATTTTTGCCACTTTCTCGCCTTGCATTTGATCCAAGGGTTCATAAAGCTCGTCGGGATCGCCGTAACACAAAGGCGCAACCTGATAATTCCCTTCCGTTTGTAATGAGCCTTTCATCTCCGCTAACGCACAACTTAAACCGAACGCCACCGATGGGTATAAACCGTCAAAGGAAAGTTTTTCATTGCGGCTGCGGGCTGCATCCCAATCTTTCAGCCATTGAATTGCCTGTTCCTGCGCTTGTTCTAAGGTTTCCCAGCTGTATTCAGGCAGCGGAGCTATTTCCCCCCAACCTTCGTTCTCTTTGCATTTGATCTGTACTAACAGACCTTCACGCCGTTTTAAAAAACGATTGCGCAAAATCAGTTGGCTGTCAACGGGAATGGAATAACGATAAAGATGATAACAACGAGTAGTCATATGTTTTCTCTGAAAAATTAAAAAGTGCGGTTAAAATTCGTTGGAATTTTGTGTTGCCCCCCTCAGTCACTGCGTGACAGCTCCCCCCATAAAGGTGGGAGCGAAAATCACATTATCGCGCCTGCACTGGCGGTACTAGCTATGTTGAAATGTAGTGGTCAACTAATTTAACAGTCTCCGATAAGTTGTTTTTGCTAAAATCGGAGATAGACCTTGATTATAGCTATGTGGGCAAATGTGATTATAATACATCACATATTCTCTCACATCATTTACAGCACTTTCAAAATCACTATAACCACCTTTCAGCATCCATTCATATTTAAAACTTCGAAACCAACGCTCCACCGGCGCATTGTCCCAACAGTTACCACGACGGCTCATACTTTGTGTAAGCCCATGTTTCTTAACTGAATCAGTAAAGATTTCACTGCCATAAATACTACCTTGGTCTGAATGGAACAACATTCGCTCCGTGCGTTCAATATTCAGCATCGCATGATTCAGTGCATCTTTAACCAGCTCACTATCATGATAGCGACTTAGCTTCCAACCGACGACTTGACGATTTAATAAATTAATTACCACTGCTAAATAGCACCATATCCCATTGATTTTTATATAGGTCGTGTCACCACATAGCACGGTCGTTTGGCTATCAGGCGTAAATTCTCGACTTAGTATATTCTCAAAAACTTGACTGTTTCCTTTACTAGGATTGCGCCATTTTTGCGGTTGCTTACTAAATAATCCTTGCTTATTCATTAACTTACGAATTAAATACAACCCCACAAAAATACCTTTCTCTTTCAAATGCGATTGAATCGTTCGTTTGCCTGCTGAACTTCGGCTTGCATCAAAAATTGCCTTGATTTCAACGGCTAAAGCTGTGTGTTTCGCTGGCTTTTTGGCTGTGCGCAAATGGGCGTAGTAAGCACTTTCAGACACGCTAAATAGCTCACATAACCGGTTGATTCCTCGCGATTTTAACGTCGTAATGACTTGGTATTTTTGTTTTCGAGTGACATTAAAATCGCTGTAGCCTTTTTTAAAATGGCCTTATCTTCTTCAAGTTCTTTAATACGATTTTCAAGTTCTCGAATTCGTTGTTGTTCTGGGCTAATTGGCTTTGAACCAGCTAAAACGTAACCTTGTTGCTCCGCTTGAACTTGACTTATCCAGCGACGAAGTGCTGTTTCACCCACACCTAACTCTCGGCAAGCTTGAGAAACTGAATATCCTCGTTCAGTCACTAATTTTACTGCTTCAGCTTTATATTCTGCGCTAAATGTTCTTCTCATAATATTTCCTCATTTGTGATGTTATTTTACCACTTATTGAGGACTGCGGAATTAGTCTACCACTACAATTTTGATAACACCAACGCCATTTCACTCCATTCCTTCCCCCGCAACGTCGGGTAGGTGCCTGCAAGGCGGAAAGGCGAAAATCCCCGCCCCCTCAGTCACTGCGTGACAGCTCCCCCAACTTTGTGTGGGAGCGAAATTGTTGCCGTATTTTGATAACGCCAACGCCATTTCACTCCATTCCTTCCCCCGCAACGTCGGGGAAGTCCTGCAAGGCGGAAAGGCGAAAATCCCCGCCCCCTCAGTCACTGCGTGACAGCTCCCCCAACTTTGTGTGGGAGCGAAATTGTTGCCGTATTTTGATAACGCCAACGCCATTTCACTCTATTCCTTCCCCCGCAACGTCGGGGAAGTCCAGCAAGGCGCAGGGAAAATTCCTGTCCCCTCAGTCACTGCGTGACAGCTCCCCCAACTTTGTGTGGGAGCGAAATTGTTGCCGTATTTTGATAACACCAACGCCATTTCATTCCATTCCCTCCCCCGCGAAGTCGGGGGAGGTGCCTGCAAGGCGGAGGGGGAAAATTCTTACTATCAGTCACTGTATGACGGCTCCGCTTTTTACTCGTGTTAATAAGAAATCCGATTGTTTTGTTATAAAAGTGCGGTCGATTTTAGAGAAATTTTGCTGGTAAATTCCGCCTTTTTACAGGTAACCTCTTAGCCTAATAAATTGCACAACGGAAATAAATTGTTATAATCCCATCGACTTATTAACGGATAAGTTAAAACTTTATATGTTAGGTGAATATAACATTATGAATTCATTAGAAAAAAAACAAATCACTTACGGACAACGATTAAAAATTGCTTTTCAATATGCAATGCCGCAAATTTATTTAACACAAATTGCCGGTTGGTTTGCCAATAAACGTTGGGGTGCCGTCACACATTTTGTGATCAAAATGTTTGCTAAAAAATATAATGTGCATATGGCGGAAGCGGCAAAACCGAATTTTTCCGATTATGTGACATTTAACGAATTTTTTATTCGTCAGTTAAAAGAATACGCACGCCCGATTAATCAAAATACCGATGCTTTATGTTTGCCCGCAGACGGCAAAATCAGCCAGTGCGGGCATATTGACGACGAATTATTGTTACAGGCAAAAGGTCATAGCTTCAGCTTGCGCGACCTATTGGCGGGCGATGAAGAATTAACCCGACTGTTTAAAGACGGCGAGTTTGTTACAACTTATTTGTCGCCGCGCGATTATCATCGTGTGCATATGCCGTGTAACGGAACTATCCGCAAAATGATTTATGTGCCCGGCGAACTGTTTTCCGTCAATCCTTTTTTGAATACCCATATTCCGAATTTACTGGCGCGTAACGAACGGGTTATCTGCCTGTTTGATACGGATTTCGGCCCGATGGTGCAAATTTTAGTAGGCGCTACGATTACCGCCAGTATCAGTACGGTTTGGGAGGGGGTGATTAATCCGCCAAGAACGGGAGATATCCGTACCTGGACTTATGAAGGTCAGAGCGCTGTCAGTTTAGCGAAAGGGCAGGAAATGGGTGCGTTCCAATTAGGTTCTACGGTAATTAATTTATTTCCTAAAAATGCCGTGAAGTTAGCGGATTATTTGCAAGTAGACACGGTTACCCGTGTCGGTGAAATTTTGGCGTATAAAAAATAATTACGGCTTTACCCTTGAATTATATGGATAAAGAGCCATATAGAGAGGGTGAAAAAACTCATTCATTCATCATTAATTTAAATAGGGAAATAGAATGTCAAAACAATTTTTTGATTCAGTTGCGTTAGACAGCGTATCGGCAAAAGGCGGCTATGGCGTAGGATTACAAATCGGCCAGCAATTATTAGACAGCCGATTAAATGTTGAAGCGGAAGCGGTAGCGAAAGGTATTTACGACGTATTAAACAATAATGCCCCTGCGTTAGATTTAAATGAAGTCAGCAAAGCGTTACAGGAATTACAGCAAAAAGCGCAAGATGCCGCTCAAGCGCAATTTAAACAAATTGAAGAAGACGGTCGCGCATTTTTAGTGGAAAATGCGAAAAAAGACGGCGTGCAGGTAACGGAATCCGGTCTTCAATATGAAATTCTAGTGGAAGGTAACGGTAATAAACCTTCCCGTGAAGATACCGTGCGCGTTCATTATACGGGGACTTTACCTGACGGTACCGTATTTGACAGTTCCGTAAGCCGCGGTCAACCGGCGGAATTTCCGGTAGGCGGCGTTATTGCAGGCTGGGTGGAAGCATTACAATTAATGCCGGTGGGTTCTAAATGGCGTTTAGCTATTCCGCATAATTTAGCGTACGGTGAACGCGGTGCGGGAGCATCAATTCCGCCGTTCAGCCCGTTGGTGTTTGAAGTGGAATTATTAGATATTCTTTAATAATCCGGTTTAATAAAAAATAAGGACGCTATATTGGTGTCCTTATTTTTATCTGTGTTTTATTTATAATCTAAAGTGCGGTCAAAATTCGATAATTTTGACCGCACTTTTGCACTTCTTATGCGGTTATTTGTTTAACACGATCATATCATCGCGGTGAATCGCCACAGAGCCGTATTCATAACCCAGAATTTTTTCAATATTCTGAGATTTTTTGCCTTGAATGAGATAAAGCGCATCGCTGTTGTAACGTGGCATGCCAAGGGCGATATCTTTGCCTTGTTGGGTGCGGATTTTTACCACTTCTCCGCGGGAGAAACGACCTTCAATATTTACAATACCCGCCGGCAATAAAGACTTATGTTGTTCTAATATTGCATTTTCCGCCCCTTGATCGATGGTCAGAATGCCGGCGGAAGGCGCGGCAAAGAGCCATTGTTTACGGCTTTCCAGTTTATCGGTCTGAACCGTAAATTTCGTACCTATAGCTTCGCCGTGGGCAAGATCGGCGATAACATTTTCCCTGTTTCCCGGAGCAATGATTGTTTCAATGCCGGAACGGGTTGCAATGTCGGCGGCGGTAATTTTGGTGGACATTCCGCCTGTGCCTAAGGTTGTACCGCTACCGCCGGCAATAGAACGAATATGATCGGTAATTTCATTTACCGCCGGGATTAGCTTTGCCTGCGGATTTTTCCGCGGATCGGAATCAAATAATCCTTGTTGGTCGGTGAGCAAATAAAGTTGTTCCGCCTGTACTAAAATCGCCACTAACGCTGATAAGTTGTCGTTATCGCCTACTTTGATTTCTGCGGTGGCGACGGCGTCGTTTTCATTTACGACCGGAATAATGCGGTTATCCAATAACGCGTGAAGCGTATCTCTGGCATTTAAAAAGCGTTCGCGGTCTTCAATATCGGCGCGGGTTAATAAAAGCTGACCGATATGAATATCGTAAATGGCAAATAGTTGTTCCCACGTTTGAATCAGCTGGCTTTGCCCAACCGCCGCCAATAATTGTTTTGAGGCGATTGTGGGCGGAAGTTTCGGGTGATTAAGATAATGCCTGCCCGCCGCCATTGCACCGGATGTGACAATTACAAGACGATAACCTTCCTGATGTAATTGCGCCAATTGACGCACGATTTCGATCATGTGGGCGCGATTTAATTTTGGCGTACCTTGAGTTAATGTGCTGGTACCGAATTTCACTACAATGGTTTTTTGCGAGTTTTGTTTTTGTTCCATTTTTCCGCCTTGCGAATTTGCGCAATTTTATAAGTGAACTTTAAATTAGCATTAAACAATTGAGAAATCACCTCATTTTTGAACGCACTTTTTCATTCAAATAAAAAATTTTTCCAATTCTCTACAACGCTCATGATTTAGAACAAAATTTTTAATCGGGAAAAGCATATAATTTGCACGGAATCAGTTTTAGGAGAAATTATGCAAAATCAAAGTGAAGTGAGTTCACAAAAACAACGTGAAATTACCCGTCTTTGTGTGCACACCGCATTATTATTGTTACAACATGGTGCGGAAAGTGCTTTAGTTGTGGCATTAACCACTCGTTTAGGCTTGGCGTTGGGCGTTGACAGCGTAGAATGCGCACTAACGCCGAATGCCGTAATTGTCACGACATTAACGGACGGGCATTGTTTAACTACTACAAGAAAAAATATCGATAAAGGCATCAATATGAAAGTGGTTACCGACGTTCATCATATCGTGATTGCGGCGGAACATCGGATTTATAGCTTGGAACAAGTGAAAAGTAAATTAGAAAATATGAAGCCGATAAAATATAACCGTTATTTTGTTGTGCTGATGATTGGTTTATCCTGCGCAAGTTTCGCCCATTTGTCCGGCGGTGATAATTTAATTTGTCTGATTACCTTTATAGCTTCTTCTATCGCCATGTATATTCGTCAAGAATTATCCGTACGGCATTTTAACCCGTTAATCGTGTTTTGCTGCACCGCATTTGTGGCTTCTATGATTTCCGGTTTGGCATTGAAATTTCAGCTGGGAAATGATGCGCAAATTGCATTGGCATCCAGTGTCTTGTTATTGGTACCGGGTTTCCCGCTGATCAATTCCCTTGCGGATATTTTAAAAGGCCATGTGAATATGGGGCTGGCGCGTTGGAGTATTGCTACTGTATTGACCTTTGGCGCCTGTATGGGCATCGTATTTGCCTTAAATGTATTGAATATTGCAAATTGGGGGTATTAAATGGACTTATTAATCACACTGATTGACGATATGTTTTTTGCCTCAATTCCCGCCGTGGGGTTTGCGCTGATTTTTAACGTGCCGCCTAAAGCATTGGGTTATTGTGCGATTTTGGGCGCTATCGGGCACGCTTCACGCACTTTGTTGATGCATTTCGGCGTATCCATCGTATTTGGTACTTTTTTTGCCGCCGGTCTCATCGGCTTTATCGGCGTGCGTATCGCCCAACATTATCTTGCCCATCCAAAAGTTTTTACCGTGGCGGCAATTATTCCGATGATTCCCGGCGTTTATGCCTACAAAGCCATGATCGCCATTGTTCGGATTAATTCTTTAGGATCATCGCCCGAATTGTTTAATCAAATGGTGGATAATTTTGTAAAGGGCTGTTTTATCCTCGGCGCACTGGTTTTTGGACTTGCTTTGCCGCGTCTGCTATTCTATCGGGGCACACCTGTGGTTTAGACCGCAATTTTATCTGATAGAAAGAGGCATTTTATGACACTGAGTTTAATCGTCGCAGCCACAAAAAACCATGTAATTGGTAAAGATAACCAAATGCCCTGGCATTTACCTGCAGATCTAAAATGGTTTAAAGAAAACACTCTTGGAAAACCGGTTATTATGGGGCGCAAAACCTTTGAAAGTATCGGTCGCCCGTTGCCGAAGCGCGTGAATATTGTGCTTTCCCGTCATCCTTTCGAACATGAAGGCGTTATATGGAAAGAAAGCCTGGAAAGTGCGCTAGATTTTTTGAAAGATTCAGCCGAAATTATGCTTATCGGCGGCGGACAGTTATTCGAGCAATATTTATCTCAAGCGGATAAACTGTACTTCACGGAAATTCAGGCGGAACTTGAAGGCGATACCTTTTTCCCGGCAATTAATACGGACGAATGGGAAATTTCCTATGAGGAATATCGCCCGGCGGATGAAAATAACGCCTATGATTTACGGTTTTTAATTTTAGAGCGCAAATCATAAATTAAAAAAGTGCGGTAAAAAAATCGAAATTTTCTACCGCACTTTTTTATTCGATTCCGGCTAACTTATGGGTTTGAATGCTCAATTGCCATTTGGGTTTATTCGGGCGTTGATTTAATTTGCCTAACAACGCGATGGTTTCCAGCAAATTCATTTTTCCTTCTATTTCGCAAGGCGAAAGGTAATAACGCTCCGCCCGAATTTTTTGTTCAATTTGTTGGCAGAAATTTTCCGCATCGGCATCCATCACAATACGTACTTCATGGGCGAAATCAATACAACGGCGCCGATACTTTTCCGCATACATCGCCTTCGGGCTGGCGGAGATATAATCAATTTGCGGCGGCACCGCTCTCAAACCGTTGGTTTCGATAGCCAGAAAATAGCCGTCCCGTTTAAATTGCGCCAATAATAAGGAAATATTCGGCTGAATCGTCGGTTCGCCGCCGGTGATAATAATATTTTTGGCAGAAAATGATCGCACTTTTTCCACAATTTGCTGCAAAGTCCGATATTCGAACCGTTCATAATCCGTATCGCACCAAGGGCAAGCCAGATTACATTTGCCGAAACGTACAAATATGCAGGGCATACCTGTGTTGAAGCCTTCGCCCTGTAAACTTTCGAAAATTTCCACAATAGGATAACGGGGGTTGGAAATTAACAGATTTTCCACCGCAGTTATTCCCGATATTCGCAAAAAGAGGTCGGCGTTTCCCATAAGCGAATAGCGGAAACGGGCAGCCCCGCGTCATGTTTTAAGCGATTAAAGATAAATCGCGACATTTCCTCGGCGGTTGTGCGAACCGGAATCCCGAAGGTTTTTGAGTTCAGCTCCACTAATAAACGGGCAATTTTGCATTCGCGTTCGCTTGTATTGTCATAAATAAAGGCATGATCCATCGGGTCTAAAATGAATTTTTTCACGACGGTTTTGAGATCTGAAAAATCCACTACCATGCCTTTTTTCGCACCGCTTTGGTGAAGCTGAGCGCTCATCACTTCCACTTGAAGCTTATAGGTATGGCCGTGTAAATTTTGGCATTTGCCGTCATGACCGTCCAGAATATGGGCCATATCAAAACTGAATTCTTTTGAAACTTTAAACATTTTTACCGCACTTTTATTGTTTTGAAGCTAAATACTGTTGTAGACCGTTTTCCCGCAGAATGCAGCTCGGGCAACTGCCGCA
Organism: Basfia succiniciproducens; assembly: GCF_011455875.1. Lineage (NCBI taxonomy): Bacteria > Pseudomonadati > Pseudomonadota > Gammaproteobacteria > Pasteurellales > Pasteurellaceae > Basfia > Basfia succiniciproducens. The sequence goes on from NZ_CP015031.1 coordinate 1,408,100, forward strand.
ACCGCCTTCAACACCGAGATAACAGGTATGGGTATGTTCGCGCACATAATTTAATGCGCCTAATTCGTCGGCAAGCCGCCAGGTTTGCGCTTTGGTTAAATACATTAACGGCGTATGAATGTTGAATTGATAATCCATCGCCAGATTTAACGTCACATTCATGGACTTGATAAATACATCGCGACAATCGGGATAACCGCTGAAGTCGGTTTCGCATACGCCGGTGATAATGTCACGAATGCCTTGCCCTTTGGCATAAATCGCCGTATAAAGCAAAAATAAGGCATTACGCCCGTCCACAAACGTATTCGGCATACCGGCTTCATCTTTAGTTATTTCAATATTATCCATCATCGCATTGGCGGTGATGGTTTTGATAACGGAAGTATCAATTAAGGTTTGTTTAATGCCGAGATCCTGGGCTATCCATTTTGCTTTTTCCAGCTCAATAGCATGGCGCTGGCCGTATTGAAAAGTCACCGCCTCGACATTTTCAACGCCGTAATCGGCAATGGCTTTAAGCAGACAGGTTGTAGAATCTTGTCCGCCGGAAAAGATAACAACCGCTTTGCGGTCGCCGTTCGGATTTGTAATATTCATCGTTTTCCTTAGTTTTTTTGCGTGGGAGGTTTTCGAACCACGAATTAAAAGAGTGCATATTCTACCTATTTGTTTGTGTTGTTGCAAAATTTCGATATTGAATTTGTTATTTTTTAGTAATAACGCAAATATTTTTGAAACGCCCCTAAACCCTATTGTAGAATGTGGACTTAATCGGTTTATTTGTTAAATGGAAGGTAAATTATGCGTTGGCAAGGTCGAAGAGAAAGTACAAATGTTGAAGACAGACGTTCGGAACGTTCCGGCATTTCGATGGGCGGGAAGAAAACGGGCGTTTTAGGGTTTATTATTTTATTGGTAGGCGCTTATTACGGCGTGGATTTATCGGGATTGGTGGGAACTTCATCGAATATTGGTGAGGTCGGTTCCTCATTAAGCCAAAACGAAGAGGAAACATTGGAAAAATTATCCCGGGTGGTGTTAGCCGATACGGAAAGCACATGGCAGGATTATTTTGCCCGTAGCGGACAAAAATACAGTGCGCCGACCATGGTTTTATATAACGGCGCAACCCCTAGCGCCTGCGGAACGGGTCAATCCGCTATGGGGCCTTTTTATTGCCCGAACGATCATAAAGTTTACTTAGACTTATCTTTTTATAACGATATGAAAAATCAGCTGGGTGCCGGTGGTGAAGCGGCGTTCGCTTATGTAATCGCTCATGAAGTAGGACATCATGTTCAGAATTTAACGGGCATTTTGCCTCGAATCAGCCGCCTGCAACAAAGTAATCCCGCTCAAGCTAATCAGCTTTCGGTTAATCTTGAATTACAGGCGGACTGTTTTGCCGGTGTATTCGGTTATCAGGCGGTAAAAAACAATATGTTTGAAGCGAGTGATTTAGAAGTAGCGTTTGCCGCAGCGGAGGCGGTAGGAGACGACCGTTTACAAAAACGCAGTCAAGGTTATGCGGTACCCGATAGTTTTACTCACGGTACATCGCAACAGCGTCTCACCTGGTTCCGAAAAGGCTTACAAACCGGCGACCCGACACAATGCAATACGTTTACTAACTAATCTGAAAAATATCGGAATACGTAAAATATCGCTCCCCCACGAAGCCGGGGGAGCTGTCACGCAGTGACTGAGGGGGCAAGGATTTTTCCCCTCTGCCTTGCAGGCACCTCCCTCGACGTTGTGGGGGAGGGAACGGGCTGAAATGGCGTTGTCGTTATCGTAATGCACAAAAATATCGCTCCCCCACGAAGCCGGGGGAGCTGTCACGCAGTGACTGAGAGGGCAAGGATTTTCCCCCTCCGCCTTGCAGGCACCTCCCCCGACGTTGCGGGGGAGGGAACGGGCTGAAATGGCGTTGTCGTTATCGTAATGCACAAAAATATCGCTCCCCCACGAAGCTGGGGGAGCTGTCACGTAGTGACTGAGGGGGCAAGGATTTTCCCCCTCCGCCTTGCAGGCACCTCCCCCGACTTCGCGGAGGAGGGAACGGATTGAAATGGTGTTGTCGTTATCAAAATACGCAAAAATATCGCTCCCCCACAAAGCTGGGGGAGCTGTCACGCAGTGACTGAGGGGGCAAGGATTTTCCCTCTCCGCCTTGCAGGCACCTCCCCCAACTTTATGAAGGAAGGTGCGGGTTGAAATGCGGTATGGTAAAGAATAAGTCGTTTTCTTATTAAAAAAAGTGCGGTCAAAATTCAAGGATTTTTACCAAGGAGATTTGATTTTTACTAAGAAAAGTTAGAAATAAATCGACTGAATTAAATGGCACGCCCTATTGGATTCGAACCAATGACCTACGGCTTAGAAGGCCGTTGCTCTATCCAGCTGAGCTAAGGGCGCAATGTCAAATGGCTTATTGAAATTGAACTGAAAGAAGTGGTCGGCGAGATAGGATTTGAACCTACGACCCACTGGTCCCAAACCAGTTGCGCTACCAAGCTGCGCTACTCGCCGACGAATGGCTGCCATTATAGTGAGCTTTTTTATTCAGTCAATAATTTTTTCTGATTTTTTGTTTGATCGCTTAATTTTATCTCAATTAGGCTTACAATCCCGAAAAAATTTTGCGAAAATAGCAAACGTTTACGGTTCAATTAAAATAAGGAAAAATCAATGACTGCACAGGTTATTTCGGGTTCGGCTTTAGCGAAAAAAGTAAAAACGGAAGTCGGGCAAAAAATCGAACAATATGTTGCGCAAGGCAAACGTGCCCCCGGGTTAGCTGTAATTTTAGTGGGCGCCGATCCCGCTTCTCAGGTTTATGTGGGGAGTAAGCGCAAAAGTTGTGCGGAAATCGGTATTAATTCCAAATCCTATGATTTAGAGGAATCCACCTCTGAAGCAGCGTTATTAACTTTAATTGACGAATTGAATAACGATGCGGATATCGACGGTATCTTAGTGCAACTGCCGTTGCCGAAGCATATCGACAGTACAAAAGTTATCGAGCGCATTGCGCCGCACAAAGATGTGGACGGTTTCCATCCTTATAATGTGGGGCGTTTGTGCCAGCGTATTCCGACTTTGCGCGCCTGTACGCCTTACGGTATTATGAAATTGCTGGAAACTACGGAATTAAACCTGAAAGGTCGACATGCGGTGATTGTCGGCGCTTCAAATATCGTCGGTCGTCCGATGGCGATGGAGTTGTTGCTCGCCGGTTGCACGGTGACCGTTACTCACCGGTTTACTACCAATCTGGAAGGTTATGTCCGTCAGGCGGATATTTTAGTGGTCGCCGTAGGTAAAGCGGAATTTATTCCCGGGAATTGGGTCAAAGAAGGTGCGGTGGTTATTGACGTGGGAATTAATCGTTGTGAAGACGGCAAGCTGCGCGGCGATGTGGAATTTGCCGCGGCCGCGGAAAAAGCCGGGTTTATTACGCCTGTTCCCGGTGGTGTCGGTCCTATGACTGTTGCCATGTTAATGTTTAACACATTAACGGCGTATGAAAACAATGGTTAGCCGTGACGGATAAAAGTGCGGTCGTTTTTTTAAATTTTTCAATTAATGTAAATTTAATAGACGAACCGATCCGATTTCGTTATGTTTAACCTATAGTTTCAATTAACTTGTTAAAAAAGGAAGGAAAAATGGGCTTATTTGATTTTGTAGGTAATATCGGTAAAAAAATCTTCAACCGAGAAGATGAAGCGTCTAAAGCGGTAACCGAGCATATCGCGGAAGACAATCCGGGCGTTGAAAATGTGAACGTGACTGTTGAAAATGGCGTGGCAAAACTTGAAGGTTCGGCAAAATCCGCCAGTGCGTTGGAGAAAGCCATTTTAATGGCGGGAAATATCGCCGGTATCACCTCGGTGAAAGCCGACGGGGTGAATATTCTGAACGGCGAAGTATTAGCCGGTGATGACGAATTCTATGTGATTCAAAAAGGCGATACATTATGGGCTATCGCGGAAAAACATTATGGTAACGGCATTAAATATAAAGCTATTGTTGAAGCAAACAAAGAAGTGATCAAGGATGAAAATAAAATTTTCCCCGGTCAAAAAATCCGTTTGCCTAAATCACTTTAATTTAGCCGTTTAATTAATTTTGAAGCCCCTATTTTAAGTAATAAAAATAGGGGTTTTTCTTTGTTTTAGATTATTTTTTAAGCAAATATTTTAATTTAATCGGCATTTCCTCGACTGAACCCGCGACTAACGTTATAATCCTCAAGTTTATATGTATTTAAACCGTGTTCGGTGTAAAACCTTCGCCGAGTGCACATTCAATTCGAGAAAATTCAATTCGAGGTAAACAGAGAATGACAACTATTGAAACAACTCAAGGTCTTGAGCGTCGTGTGAGCATCACCGTTCCTGCTGAAACCGTAACAACCGCAGTGCGTGATGAATTAAAACGCGTAGCAAAAAATGCACGCGTAGATGGCTTCCGCAAAGGTAAAGTTCCGGCGCAAATTATTGAAAAACGTTTTGGCGCATCTGTTCGTCAGGACGTGTTGAACGACTTATTACCGCGTCATTTCTTTGACTTAGCGTTTAAAGAAAAAGTAAATTTAGCCGGTCGCCCGACTTTTGCCGTTGAAAACTATGAAGAAGGCAAAGATTTACAATTCACTGCAACTTTTGAAGTATATCCGGAAATTCAATTGCAGGGTTTAGAAAACATTAAAGTTGAAAAACCTGTAGTTGAAATCACTGATGCCGATGTGGACAACATGGTTGAAGTGTTACGCAAACAACAAGCGACTTGGGCTGAAACGGACAATGCGGCGACTAAAGACGATCGTGTAACTATCGATTTCGTCGGTTCTATCGACGGTGAAGAATTCCAGGGCGGCAAAGCGAACGATTTCGTACTGGCAATGGGTCAAGGCCGTATGATTCCCGGCTTTGAAGACGGTATTCTAGGTCATAAAGCGGGCGAACAATTTGATATCGAGGTCACTTTCCCTGAAGATTATCACGTTGAAAACTTAAAAGCGAAACCGGCTAAATTTGTTATCACCGTGAAAAAAGTGGAAGTGGTGGTATTGCCTGAATTAACGGCGGATTTCATTGCTAAATTCGGTCCGAATACAAAAACCGTTGATGATTTACGTGCGGAAATCCGCAAAAATATGCAACGCGAATTAAAAAATGCGTTAACGGCCCGCGTTAAAAATCAAGTAATTGACGGTTTAATCGAACAAAACCAAATTGACGTACCGTTCGCTGCGGTAGATCAGGAAATTGAAGTGTTACGCAATCAAGCGGCACAACGTTTTGGCGGCAATGCGGAACAAGCGGCGCAATTACCTCGCGAATTATTCGAAGAACAGGCAAAACGTCGCGTTCAAGTAGGCCTTTTATTAGCTGAAGTGATTTCTTCAAACGAATTAAAAGCTGACGAAGAAAAAGTAAAAGCGATGATCGAAGATATTGCCTCCGCTTATGAACAACCGGCCGAAGTTGTTGAATATTACAGCAAAAACAACGAATTAATGAATAATATTCGTAACGTTGTATTGGAAGAACAAGCTATCGACGCAGTGCTTGCTAAAGCGCAAGTAACGGAAAAAACTTCTTCATTCGATGAAGTAATGAATCCACAAGCATAATTATTGCTTTAGATTTTAGCTTTTTTAAGTGCGGTCAAAAAATGCAAAATTTTGACCGCACTTTTCTTTTATTCAGATCCTATATTGGTACTTGCCGGCGTTTTAAGTTAGAAAAATTCTATTTTTCAGGTAAAATAAGCAAAAATTTGCCCATAAGCTAACCAATAACAATGAATCGTTAGCTATTTACATTAATTTATGAGGACATTATGGCACTTATTCCTATGGTTGTAGAACAAACCTCCCGCGGTGAGCGTTCGTACGACATTTATTCGCGTTTGTTGAAAGAACGCGTCATTTTTTTAAGCGGTGAAGTTGAAGATAATATGGCAAACCTGATCGTAGCCCAACTGCTTTTTTTAGAATCGGAGAATCCGGAAAAAGACATTAATCTCTACATTAATTCTCCGGGCGGTTCGGTGACGGCCGGGATGGCTATTTATGATACGATGCAGTTTATCAAGCCCGATGTACGCACTTTGTGCGTCGGTCAGGCTTGTTCTATGGGCGCATTTTTATTAGCCGGCGGCGCTGCCGGTAAGCGTGCCGCGTTACCTCACGCCCGAGTGATGATTCACCAGCCGTTAGGCGGGTTCCGCGGTCAGGCATCGGATATTCAGATCCATGCGCAGGAAATTTTAAAAATTAAACAAACATTAAATGAACGTTTGGCCTTTCATACCGGTCAACCTTTTGAGGTTATCGAGCGGGATACGGATCGCGACAATTTTATGTCGGCGGAAGATGCAAAAAATTACGGTCTTATCGATAGCGTATTGGTTAAGCGTTAATTGGAATCAGTAGAATGACAAAAGAAACAGAAACCACCTGTTCGTTTTGCGGTAAATCGCAAGATGAAGTAGGTAAATTAATTGCCGGCGTCGATGGCTATATTTGCGGCGAATGTATTGATCTTTGTCATGATTTATTGCATGACGAAGAAACACGGGAACAACAAAGCGCTGAAGAAGCGGTTGAAACGGAAGAAAAATTACCGACCCCGCATGAAATCCGCGCTCACTTAGACGATTACGTTATCGGGCAGGATTATGCGAAAAAGGTATTAGCCGTTGCGGTTTATAATCATTATAAGCGCTTGCGTTCAAATCACGGCATTGCTGATGTTGAATTGGGCAAAAGTAATATTCTGTTAATCGGTCCGACCGGTAGCGGTAAAACCCTGTTAGCCGAAACAATGGCGCGTATGCTTAATGTGCCTTTTGCCATGGCGGACGCGACCACCTTAACTGAAGCGGGTTATGTGGGCGAAGATGTTGAAAACGTAATTCAAAAGTTATTGCAGAATTGCGATTATGATACGGAAAAAGCGCAACGAGGCATTATTTATATTGATGAAATCGATAAAATTACGCGTAAATCGGAAAATCCGTCTATTACCCGTGATGTATCGGGCGAAGGCGTTCAGCAAGCGTTATTAAAATTAATTGAAGGAACTGTGGCGTCTATTCCGCCTCAAGGCGGGCGCAAACATCCGCAGCAGGAAATGCTGCGCGTTGATACTTCAAAAATTTTATTTATTTGCGGCGGCGCTTTTGCCGGCTTGGATCGTGTGGTTCAAAAACGTATTCATAAGGGGAGCGGAATCGGCTTTGATGCGGAAGTAAAAGGCAAAGAAGACGAAGTCAGTTTAACGGATTTACTTAAACAAATTGAAACCGAGGATTTAATCAAATACGGTTTAATTCCGGAATTTATCGGCCGTCTGCCGGTGGTGGCGCCGTTAAGCGAACTTGATGAGAAGGCGTTGGTGCAGATTTTAACCGAACCTAAAAATGCGCTGACCAAACAATATCAGGCATTATTCGGCTTGGAAAATGTTGAACTCGAATTTACGCCGGAAGCTTTAAACGCTATGGCTAAGAAAGCCCTTGAGCGTAAAACGGGCGCTCGCGGTTTGCGTTCAATTGTTGAAGGCGCATTATTAGACACTATGTATGATTTACCTTCATTGGAAGGGCTTGTTAAAGTGGTGGTTGATGAGGCGGTTATCAACGAACACCGCGCACCTAAATTAGAATACTAATCGGAATATGTCATTATTTAATAAAAAGTGCGGTATTTTTTACCGCACTTTTGTTATTGCTACTTGAAGTTCCGCCTTCTATCCCCATATAAAATGAACCAGTCTGAAATTTCAAATAAAGAGTAAATTATGAGCAAAAGAATTCAACAAAAAGAATTACCGGTTCTCCCTTTACGAGACGTCGTGGTATTTCCTTTTATGGTGATGCCGTTATTTGTAGGCCGTGCAAAATCCATTCATAGTCTTGATAAAGCAATGGAATCAGGTAAACAATTATTATTGGTTTCGCAAAAACAAGCGGAATTGGAAGATCCTACCATTGACGATATTTATAACGTCGGTACCATCGTTAATATTATCCAGTTGTTAAAATTGCCTGACGGTACGGTGAAAGTGTTGGTGGAAGGCCAGCAACGCGCCAATATTTTGAAATTAACCGATCAGGATTATTTTTCAGCTACCGTAACGCCCATTGAAACGACTTTGGGCGATGAAAAAGAACTTGAAGTGTTACGCAATACGGTTCTCGAAGAGTTTGACAACTACGCTAAACAAAACAAAAAAATTCAACCCGAATTAGCCAAAGCTCTGGCCGATGTGGGTGATTTTGACCGTTTCGCCGATACGCTGGCGGCACATTTACCTATTTCCGTCGCCAATAAACAGGAAGTGCTGGAACGTGAAAATGTGACCGAGCGTTTGGAATACTTGCTTGGCACTATGGAAAGCGAAGCGGATTTATTGCAGGTTGAAAAACGCATTCGTAACCGCGTGAAAAAACAAATGGAAAAAAGCCAGCGGGATTACTATTTAAATGAGCAGATTAAAGCCATTCAAAAAGAACTTGGCGACAATGATAATGCTCTCGAGAATGATGAAATCGGTCAATTACGTCAAAAAATTGAAGATGCAAAAATGCCGTTAGAAGCCCGCGAGAAAGTTGAGGCGGAATTACAAAAATTAAAAATGATGTCGCCGATGTCTGCGGAAGCGACCGTTGTACGCAGTTATATTGACTGGATGATTCAGGTTCCTTGGGCTAAACGAACTAAAGTCAAAAAAGATATTGTGAAAGCGCAGGAAATTCTGGATGCGGATCATTACGGATTGGAACGCGTTAAAGAGCGTATTCTTGAATATTTAGCGGTACAAAGCCGTTTAAACCAAATTAGGGGGCCTATCCTGTGTTTGGTGGGACCACCTGGGGTGGGTAAAACCTCTTTAGGGCAGTCAATCGCCAATGCCACCGGTCGCAAATACGTACGTATGGCGCTGGGCGGTGTGCGCGACGAGGCTGAAATCAGAGGTCACCGCAAAACTTATATCGGCTCTTTACCGGGTAAGTTAATTCAGAAAATGGCGAAGATTGGCGTGAAAAACCCATTATTCCTGTTGGATGAAATTGATAAAATGGCATCCGATATGCGCGGTGATCCTGCTTCGGCGTTATTGGAAGTATTGGATCCGGAACAAAATTCGCATTTTAACGATCATTACTTGGAAGTGGATTACGATCTTTCCGACGTGATGTTTGTGGCTACCTCGAATTCCATGAATATTCCTACGCCGTTATTGGATCGTATGGAGGTTATTCGTCTTTCCGGTTATACGGAAGATGAAAAACTAAATATCGCGCAGCGTCATTTAGTGCAAAAACAAATGGAACGAAACGGCTTGAAAGCCGGCGAATTAGCCATTGAAGAAAGTGCGATTGTGGACATTATCCGTTATTACACCCGTGAAGCCGGGGTACGCGGACTTGAGCGTGAAATTTCAAAAATCTGCCGTAAAGCGGTGAAAAACTTACTGCTTAATAAAGAATTGAAATCCATCACGGTGAATGCCGATAATTTGCATGATTATCTCGGCGTAAGACGTTTTGATTTCGGTCTTGCCGATACGCAAAACAGAATCGGTGAAGTAACCGGGCTTGCCTGGACCGAAGTGGGCGGTGATCTGCTTACGATCGAAACGGCATCCGTTGTGGGTAAAGGAAAATTAACCTTTACCGGTTCGCTCGGCGATGTGATGAAAGAGTCCATTCAGGCGGCAATGACCGTTGTGCGTACCCGTGCGGAAAAATTAGGTATCGCCGCTGATTTCCACGAAAAACGGGATATTCACATTCACGTTCCGGACGGTGCAACACCGAAAGACGGTCCGAGTGCAGGGATTGCAATGTGTACTGCGCTGGTGTCTTGTTTAACCGGCAATCCGGTAAAATCGGAAGTGGCGATGACGGGCGAAATCAGCTTAAGAGGCAAAGTATTGCCAATCGGCGGTTTGAAAGAAAAATTGCTTGCGGCGCACCGGGGTGGTATTAAAACCGTGATTATTCCAAAAGATAATGTTAAAGATCTTGAGGAAATTCCGGAAAATGCGAAAAATGCGTTAACCATCATTCCTGCTGAAACCATTGATGAAGTGTTAACCGTTGCACTCGAAAATCCGCCTGAAGGCGTTGAATTTATCAAAGCGGCACCGCTGGCTAAAGTGAAAGCGCCGAAAGCCAGAAAGCCCGTTTCAAAACGTTCGACTTCAACGGTGAACTAACTTTTTAAATACTCAATCGGCACGGGCTAAGGCTCGTGCTTTTTTATTTTTCTCGTGATAAGTGGCGGACTTTCGATTATAATTCGAAAACTTTTAATTATTATTTATAGGATTAGCACTAATGGTAATGGAAAAAATGCATAATGCCTCAAACAGCATATTTTCAAAAATTATTTTTGCGCTGATTTCAGTGGCGTTTGTAGTGAGCGGTATGGCCGGCTACATGGTCGCTACGGCCGATACATCAGCGGTAAAAATCAACGGTGAAGAAATCTCTCAACAGGCATTCCAACAACAATATAATGACGAATATCAACGATTAAGTCAGCAATTAGGCGCGCAATTTTCTGCCGTCGCGGATACGCCGGAGTTTTCTGAAGGATTAAGAAAATCAGTGTTAAACCGTCTTATCGACCAAGAGTTATTACGCCAATATGTAACGGATTTAAAATTAGCGGCAAGCGATACCTATGTAAAACAGGAAATCGTTACAACTCCGGCATTTCAGGCTGACGGTAAGTTTGATAACAATGCCTATCAGCAAATATTACGTGCAAATAATATGACGGCGGATATGTATGCCGAATATGTGCGTGAGGCGTTACGTTTAGATCAATTGCAATCAGGTTTAGCCGGTACGGTGCTGATGTTGCCGGCTCAGCAGGAAGAATTCGCGAAATTATTTTTCCAAAAACGGACTTTCCGTTTAGCAAAATTGCCTTTAACCGCTGAAATGGCGAAGCAGACGGTAACGGATCAGGAAGTCGCGGATTATTACAACGCCAATAAAAGTGCGTTTATGGTGCCTGAATTAGTTAAGGTGCAATATCTTGATATCACCCGTGCGGCTGCGGAAAAAGCGGTAAAAGTAACGGATGTTGAGATTCAGCAATATTATCAGGACAATAAAGCCCAATTTGTTTCTAAAGCGCAGGATCGTTTAGCCCATATCCAGTTTGCGAAAGAAACGGATGCGTTAGATGCGTATCAGGCTCTACAAAACGGGGCGGATTTTGCCGCTTTAGCGAAAGAAAAATCCTTAGATAAACCTTCTGCCGTTAACGGCGGTGAGCTGGGCTGGCTGAATGCCGGCGATTTGCCGAAAGCATTTGAAGAGGCGGCTGCGGCATTGCAAATCGGTCAATACAGTCAACCGGTTAAAGTAGATAATCAATATCACATTATTAAGCTTGAAGATCGCAAAGCGCCAAAAGCGCAAAGCTTAGAGGAAGTGAAAGATCTAATTGCAAGCCAGATTCGCCAGGATCTGTTAAATAATCAATTTTATTCTTTAGAAAAACAGGTTGCTGAAAAAGCCTTTGAGGATCAATCCTCTCTCGAAGCGGCGGCAAAAGTTGCCGGCGTTGAAATCAAAGAAACGGATTACTTTTCGCGTAAAGATATTCCGGCAGCGTTGAATTTCCCGTCAGTGGCGAGTGCGATATTTGACGGCGATATTTCTCAAGGTAATCAGAATTCCGAACCGATGAATGTGGCTGATCAACATTCGATTGTGGTTCGTGTGGTTGATCATAAAGCGGAAGGCACAAAATCCTTAGAAGAGGCAAAAGCGGAAATTACCGCCTATTTAAAACGCCAAAAAGCGGAAACCGTTATGCTTGAACAGGCTAATAAAACGGTGGAAGAATTAAATCAGGGAAAACAACCTGCGTTAAATTTTGCGGCTGCCGAAACCTGGGTTTATGCGGAAAATAAAGATCCGGCATTAAATAATGCGATTTTCTCTATGGCAAAACCGGAACAGGATAAAACAACTTACGCTGCGGCAAAAGCGGATAACGGCGATGTAGTTATTGTGGCGCTAACTGCGGTAGAAAACGGGGAAGTTTCTGCGGAACAGGGTGCGCAATTTACCGCACAGGTTATGCAGGCGGAACAAACGGACTTACAGGCTAATTTACTTAAATCTTTGCGTAATAAAGCAAAAATCGAAGTAAATGAAGAGTTTATGAAACAAAGCCAAGACTAAAAGTAAGTTTATTTTAAAGATAAAAGTCGCTGATTAAATTAATCAGCGGCTTTTTGTTTATATGTCAATGAGTAAGTATTTAGCACAAAATTTTCAAATTTCTAACCGCACTTTTATGTTTAAAAAATTGTGCAATGGCTTCTCTCAAGCTAGGGCCGGACAAGCTGCTTGCCGCGGTACTTGCACGGAAAACTTATAAACCCAGTGAATTTTATTCATGTTTAAATATTGCCGGTTTGTTCTATATCAAACACTTCGGCGACATCTGCGGAATTCTGCCGGATTCGCCAACGGATATTAAATTCATACAGCGTGATACCGTATTCCCGCTCGCTTGGCTTACCCGCTTGATAAGCCGGGCGCGGATCCTGTGCGATCACATCAGTGAGAAAGCGTCCAAAGTGCGATCGTTTTTGTTCGATTTTCTGGATGATATTTTGTATTGACGGAGTGAATTCAACCTTTAATTTAGCTTGCGGTTTTTCCTGGGCAAAGCTTGATTTTGCCTGCGGCTCGCTATCGACATAGGCAATATAGGGTTTAATATCGAAAATCGGCGTGCCGTCCACTAAATCTACCGACCCTAAATGCAGTAAAACCTTGCCGTTGCTAATTTCTATCTTACGTAATTCGACTTTGGATAAGCCTAACGGATTCGGGCGGTGGGTAGAGCGGGAGGCAAATACGCCGATACGCCGGTTGCCGCCAAGACGAGGCGGTCTGACGGTCGGTTGCCATTTACCCTGCGGAACTTTATCAAACTGAAAAATCAGCCATAAATGGCTGAATGCTTCTAATCCGCGCACGGCTTCGGGTTGGTTAAAGGGCGGTAATAATTCAACGGTGCCGACGCCGTCGGGAACGAGATTCGGCTGGCGCGGCACGGAAAATTTCTCTTTATAAGGCGTATTAATAATCGCAATTGGGTGGAGGCTGAGAGAAGTATCCGACATATTTTCCTTAAAATCCGTAATAAGTATTGATAGAATAGGCCTTTCATTATAACACCGCTTAAAAGTGCGGTCTCTTTTTTGCAAATATTATGACTCAAAGTGCTTTAAAAACCTGGTTTGAAACCGCCCGACCAAAAACTCTGCCGCTTGCCCTGGCTATTATTTTTACCGGTTCCGCCGTGGCTTACTGGTTCGGCAGTTTTGATTGGCAGATTACGCTATTATGCTTATTAACCGCTACCTTACTACAAATCCTTTCTAATTTTGCCAATGATTACGGCGATTTCCAAAAGGGTTCGGATACGGTCGAGCGTATCGGTCCGTTGCGAGGCATTCAAAAAGGCAATATGACGGAAGGGCAATTACGCAACGGATTAATTGTCACCATTATATTGATCTTAATTTCCGGTTTTGCGTTATTAGCAACCGCTTACCAATCATTACAGGATTTGATTGTGTTTATCGCATTAGGTATTGCCTCTATCGTGGCGGCGATTGCTTATACCGTCGGCAAAAAGCCTTACGGTTATCTCGGATTAGGCGATATTTTTGTGTTCTTATTCTTTGGTTTACTGGCCGTTGCCGGCACCTATTACCTGCAGGCTCACAGTATGAACTGGACGGTATTTTTACCTGCCGGCGCTTGCGGTTTTCTTTCGACCGCGGTATTAAATATCAATAATATGCGGGATATCGAGCAGGATAAAAAAGCGGGCAAACATACTTTGGTGGTGCGTTTAGGAGCGGAAAAAAGCCGAGTGTATCATTGCCTTTTATTAACTTCCGGTGTGCTTTGCTATGCGCTGTTTTCCGCGATAAATGTAGATTCCCGGTGGGGATTTCTTTTTATTCTGGCAGTGCCGTTGTTAGTGAAACATGCCGGTTTCGTTTATAAAACCAAAGAGCCGATTTTATTGCGCCCCATGCTTGCCCAAATGTCTTTATTGGCATTGTTGACTAACGTGCTTTTCAGCCTCGGTTTAGTGCTGGCAAAATAGCAACCGATAAGCGTATCGGAACCGGATTTTCGCTTTAAATGCGGATTTGAGTTATACCGGAAACAGGTTTATACTAGAAAAGTCCAATTTATATAAGGGTAATTTTATGCGTATCGATACTTCAGAACTCTGTGACGTTTATCTTGATCAAGTGGATGTTGTAGAGCCGATTTTTTCCAGCTTCGGCGGTGTAAACGAATTTTTCGGTAAAGTAACAACGATTAAATGTTTTGAAAATAACGGGCTGATTGCCGAAATTTTAGAAGAACAAGGTGAAGGTCGAGTACTTTTAGTAGATGGCGGCGGTGCCGTGCGCCGTGCGTTAATCGATGCCGAACTTGCTCAACTTGCGGCGGATAACGGCTGGGAAGGTATTATCGTATATGGTGCGGTGCGGCAATTAAGCCGATTAGAGAATATTAATATCGGTATTCACGCGCTTGCGCCGATTCCTGTCGGTGCGGATGAAGATACGCAGGGCGAAAGCGATATTCCGGTTAATTTCGGTGGTGTGACCTTTTTCCCGGAAGATTATGTGTATGCGGATTTAACCGGTATCATCCTTTCTCAAGAGCCGTTAGAACTTGAAGAACTCGGTGAAGAATAACAGATAATTATATTGAGTTTGCAAAAGTGCAGTAAAAAATCCGAAAATTTTTACCGCACTTTTTGTTTTTAAAATAAAGGTGTAATAGACAAAATAAATTTAAGCCAAAAAATGATCGCATAAAGCGATCATTTTTCTTTAGTTAATTGGATTACGAACGTTTCATAATTTCGAAGAATTCTTCGTTGGTTTTGGCCACCATTAATTTATCAATAAGGAATTCCATGGCTTCCACTTCACCCATCGGGTTAAGGATTTTGCGCAGAATCCACATTTTTTGTAATTCGTCAGGCGTGGTGAGCAAGTCTTCTTTACGGGTACCGGAACGGTTGAAGTCGATAGCCGGGAACACGCGTTTTTCCGCAATTTTGCGGGAAAGATGTAATTCCATATTACCCGTACCTTTGAATTCCTCGAAAATAACTTCATCCATTTTTGAACCCGTATCAACAAGAGCGGTGGCGATAATGGTTAAGCTGCCGCCTTCTTCCACGTTACGCGCCGCACCGAAGAAACGTTTCGGGCGATGTAAGGCGTTGGCGTCCACACCGCCGGACAAGATTTTACCGGAAGCCGGCGTGACCGTGTTGTAAGCGCGGGCAAGACGGGTAATTGAGTCTAATAAAATCACCACATCTTTTTTATGTTCTACGGAACGTTTTGCTTTTTCGATTACCATTTCCGCAACCTGAACGTGGCGGGACGCCGGTTCGTCAAAGGTTGAGGCAATAACTTCGCCTTTCACCGAACGCTGCATTTCGGTAACTTCTTCCGGACGCTCGTCGATAAGCAGTACGATTAATTCACATTCCGGATAGTTGTGGGTGATGCTTTGTGCAATATTTTGCAGCAACATGGTTTTACCCGCTTTCGGCGGCGCCACGATAAGACCGCGTTGGCCTTTACCGATTGGTGAAGCCAAATCGAGAATGCGCGCGGTCAAATCTTCCGTTGAGCCGTTGCCGCGTTCCATACGTAAACGGGAATTGGCATGTAAAGGCGTTAAGTTTTCGAAAAGAATTTTGCTGCGGGAAACTTCGGGTTTGTCATCGTTAACCTGGTCAACTTTTAACAGGGCAAAATAACGTTCGCCTTCTTTCGGCGGGCGGATTTTACCTTCGATTTTATCACCGGTTTGTAAGTTGAAACGGCGGATTTGACTAGGTGAGACGTAAATATCGTCCGGGCCCGCCAAGTAAGAGCTGTCGGCGGAACGAAGAAACCCGAAGCCGTCCGGTAAGATTTCAAGAATACCGCCGCCGAAAATATCTTCGCCGCTTTTGGCGTGCTGTTTAAGAATGGCAAAAACGATATCCTGTTTACGTAAACGGGCTAAATTTTCTAAGCCCATTTGACCTTCGCCAAGCGCGACTAATTCAGACACGGGCGTATTTTTTAATTCTGTTAAATGCATAATAATTTGTTGAGAGTCTTTTTGATTGGATTTAATGAAATTTTGACTTGTCTGCTTAATTGTCGGCAGTAATTTTGAATGGGCTAAAGTTACCATTAAATCGACGAGGTGTCTAGTTTTTGGTTAAAAAAATCTTATAAAAAGTGCGGTTAAAAATAATGGATTTTTTAATTTTGTTCTGTCAAACCGCCTGAAGAATACGGAATTGTTTAACTTGCCTTGCATATTTTTTGAGGATTTTCGCATATCATGCTATTCTTAGCGCCACAATAAACAAATAGATAAGCAGACCTTTTATTTATGTCTTTAGATCATTTAAGCCAACAACGTTTCGCCGATTTACCCCTTAATGCCAAAGTATTGGAAGCCTTAGAAAGTAACGGCTTCGAATATTGTACGCCGATTCAGGCGCTTTCGTTGCCTATTTCATTGGCGGGTAAAGACGTTGCCGGGCAGGCGCAAACCGGTACCGGCAAAACCATGGCGTTTTTAACCGCAACTTTCCACCATTTATTGGAACATCCCGTTAAAACGAATCATCCGCGGGCGTTGATTATGGCGCCGACCAGAGAACTTGCGGTACAAATCGCTCATGATGCGGAACGTATGGTGAAAACCACCGGTTTAAAAACCGCACTTGCCTATGGCGGTGACGGTTATGACAAACAGCTGAAAGCCATTGAAGCGGGTGCGGATATTATTATCGGCACTACCGGACGCATTATTGATTATGTGAAACAAAATATTATTGCTTTATCGCATATTCAGGTGGTGGTGCTGGATGAAGCGGATCGCATGTTCGATCTCGGTTTTATTAAAGATATTCGCTATTTAATGCGCAAATGCCCTTCACCTAAGCAGCGCCTTACTTTGCTGTTTTCCGCAACCCTTTCTTACAAAGTGCGGGAGCTGGCGTTTGAAGATATGAATGATCCCGAATATGTGGAGGTGGAACCGCTGCAAAAAACCGGTCACCGCATTAAAGAGGAATTATTTTATCCTTCCAATGAAGATAAAATGCCGTTGCTTATCACTTTATTAGAAGAAGAATGGCCGGAGCGTTGCATTATTTTTGCCAATACCAAACATCAATGCGAGAAAATCTGGGGTTATTTAGCCGCCGACGGTCATCGTGTGGGTTTGCTGACCGGTGATGTCGCGCAGAAAAAACGTTTATCTCTGCTGAAACAGTTTACCGACGGCGCTTTGGATATTTTAGTGGCGACGGATGTGGCGGCGCGCGGCTTACATATTCCGGATGTTACTCACGTATTTAATTATGATTTGCCGGACGACCGGGAAGATTACGTACACCGCATCGGGCGAACCGGTCGTGCGGGGGAAAGCGGCGTTTCCATTAGTTTCGCCTGCGAAGAATATGCGATGAATCTGCCTGCCATCGAAGAATATATCGGGCACCATATTGCTGTAAGTCAATATGATCCCGACTCGTTAATTCGCGATTTGGCAAAACCTTACCGTTTAAAACCGAGTCTGCCGGCAAGCAATCGCCATAATCGAAACGGGGCAAAGCCTTTCAAAAAACGTTTTTAAAATTCACTTAAAAAATACCGCACTTTTGTTCCGATTCACGGCAAAAGTGCGGTATTTTTTTCTGATTTTTCAGAAGCCAGATCTTGATCACGGACGTTGATTTTTCAATTCTTTATAATTAGCGTTTATTTATAAAAGATAAACAGGCCTAGCCCAAAATAAGGAGATTTAAATGAAAAATACAATTATTAAAGGGTTAACCGACTTAGTCGAACAAAAACGGGATAATTTAATTCGCCAGGTGGTGGTTCAACTTGAAGCGCAAGGCTATAAAGCGGTGTTGGAACAAGCTACCGTGCAACAATTTTGCCGGCAATTCGCCCTTTCACCGGTTGAGTTCGCGTTGCGATGTTTGCCTGTCGCCGCTTGTTATGCGTTAACGCCGATTTCTCAGTTTAATGTGGGAGCGATCGCAATCGGCCAATCCGGTTCGTTTTATTTTGGCGCAAATCAGGAATTTGTTGCAGCCTCTATGCAACAGACCGTACATGCGGAGCAAAGTGCGATTTCTCATGCCTGGCTGGCGGGAGAAAAAGCTATTGCTCACATGGTGGTGAATTACACGCCTTGCGGGCATTGCCGCCAGTTTATGAATGAATTGAACAGCGCCGAACGGCTTAAAATCCATTTGCCTCATAGCCAAAATAATTTGCTGCACAATTATTTGCCGGATGCATTCGGGCCGAAAGATCTGAATATTCAAAATGTGTTTTTTGACGGGCAATCTCATCCGTTTAACTATCAAGGGCATGACCCTTTGATTCGTGCGGCGGTAGAGGCTGCAAGTCAGTCTTACGCGCCTTACAGTCAAGCTTTCAGCGGCGTGGCGTTGCAGCTTGGCGAGCTAATTATTTGCGGACGCTATGCGGAAAATGCCGCTTTTAATCCGACTTTTCTGCCGTTGCAATCGGCGCTGAATTATCAGCGTTTGCAAGGGCTGATTGATGTAAAAGTCCGTCGTGTCGTAATGGCGGAGGCAAAAGCGGATTTAACCAGCCTACCGATGACGCAAAGCCTCGCCGGCGCTCATTTAGGGCTTGATATCGAATATATTTCGCTATAAGTCCAATAAAAGTACATTGAATTTTTATCTATAATCCTCGAAAGGATTATTTTTGACATTACGGTGTCAACTGCTTCAAAGAAAAATAATTCGTTATGCGGGTTTTGAATGATTTTTTGTATAATTTTCGCTCTTTTATTCAGATTCCGGTTATCTCGTGTTAGAATTGCCCGTTTTAAGATAATAGGATGATATAAGCAGAATGAATTTAGTCGATTTTCTTGTAGATAAACTGGATGCTTTAAAAGCAACAGAGATTGAATGTATAGACGTGCGAGGCAAGTCTTCCGTCACCGATAATATGATTATTTGTACCGGTTCTTCCAGCCGTCATGTTGCCTCCGTGGCGCAGAAGCTAATTGATGAAAGCAAACAGGCGGGCTTTGAAAGCTTTGGCGAAGAAGGTAAAGCGGTCGCCGATTGGATCGTGGTGGATTTCGGTCAGGCAATTGTACATATTATGCAAGGTGACGCTCGTCAAATGTATCAATTGGAAAAACTTTGGGCGTAAAATTCCTCTGAGATTCTTCACAATTCGTATAACGGAAAATTGCATTTTTTTGACCGCACTTTTCAATCCGATATCATAAGGGTTACAGCATAAATGAAAATTCAGTTAATTGCAGTGGGAACAAAAATGCCCGATTGGGTGAAAGTGGGGTTTGAGGAATATCAACGCCGTTTTCCCAAAGATATGCCTTTTGAATTAATTGAAATTCCTGCTGGCAAACGGGGAAAAAATGCGGATATCAAACGGATTCTGGAGCAGGAAGGCAAAGCCATGCTTAGCGCTTGCGGGCGGGGAAAGGTGGTGACCCTGGATATTCCCGGTAAACCTTGGACCACGGATCAATTAGCCCGGCAACTTGAATCCTGGAAAAATGACGGTCGGGATATTTGTTTGCTAATCGGTGGGCCGGAAGGTTTGTCGCCGGAATGTAAAGCGGCGGCGGAACAAAGCTGGTCGCTTTCACCGCTTACTTTGCCTCATCCGCTGGTGCGGGTGGTTGTGGCGGAAAGCCTTTATCGAGCCTGGTCATTAACGACGAATCACCCTTATCACCGGGAATAATTAATATTGAGCGAATAGCGTTCACTCATTTTTGAAGAATATGAATTTGTTAACAAAACTTTTTGCAACACCTCGACATGATCCGATTCGCGATAATAAGGCGGAGCGGAATCTGTTTGCCCGTCGAGCATTAGTGGCCTTTATCGGTACGCTTTTGCTGACGGTAGTTTTATTCACAAATTTATATAATCTGCAGGTAACGGAATACGATAAATATCAAACCCGTTCTAACGGCAACCGTATTAAATTGCTGCCGGTACCGCCTACCCGCGGGTTGATTTATGATCGTTACGGTAAATTATTAGCGGAAAATCTGACCTTTTTCGGGCTATATATAGTACCGGAAAAAGTGGAAAATTTAGACCGCACTTTTGACGAACTCAGAGATGTGGTGGGGTTAACGGATAGCGATATCGAACAGTTTAAGAAAGAACGCCGTCGTTCTTCTCGCTATACGCCGATTATGCTGAAATCCGATTTAACGGAAGAACAAATCGCCCGTTTTGCGGTGAATCAATATAATTATCCGAGTCTGGATATTCGTCCGTACTTTAAACGCCATTATCTTTATGGTGAGCCTTTAACCCATATTTTAGGTTATGTGGCGCGAATTAATGATAAAGATGTAGAACGGCTGAAAAAAGAAGAAAAAGACGCTAATTATGCCGGTACAACGGATATCGGTAAGCTCGGTATTGAACGTTTTTACGAAGATCAGTTGCACGGCACGGCAGGTTATGAACAGGTAGAAATCAATAACCGCGGTAAGGTTATCCGCAAGTTGAGCGAGCAGCCTCCGGTTGCGGGGAAGAGTATTTATTTAACTATTGATTTAGAATTACAGCGCTTTATTACCGATTTACTTGCCGGCCAGAAAGGGGCCGTTGTGGTAATGGATCCGCGGGACAGCAGCATATTAGCCATGGTTTCCAGTCCGAGTTATGATAACAATTTATTTGTAGGCGGTATTTCAGGTTCGGCTTATAAGCGTTTGTTGGAGGATCCGACGCGGCCTTTATACAGCCGGGCGACTCAAGGGGCTTATCCGCCGGCTTCTACCGTGAAACCGTTTATTGCCGTTGCCGCATTAACGGAAGGTATTATTACGCCGAATATGACTATTTTCGACCCCGGTTACTGGATATTGCCAAACAGTACAAAACGTTTCCGGGACTGGAAAAAAACAGGGCATGGTTCATTAAATTTATATAAATCCATTACCGAGTCTGCGGATACTTATTTTTATCAGGTCGCCTATAAAATGGGGATTGATAAGATGTCGGAATGGATGACTCGTTTCGGTTTCGGCGTACCGACCGGTGTTGATATTCAGGAAGAGACTTCCGGTATTATGCCGACCAGAGAATGGAAGCAAAAACGTTATAAAAAACCTTGGGTAATAGGCGATACGATTCCCGTCGGTATCGGGCAGGGCTACTGGACGGCAACACCGTTGCAGTTGGCTAAAGCGACCAGCGTGTTGGTTAATGACGGTAAAGTAAACACGCCGCATTTAATGAAAGAAACTGTGGGTTCGGAGAAAGAGCCTTATAAGGATCCTTTGTTGTATGAGGATATTTCGGAACCGACTAAAGCCGCCTGGAATGAGGCAAAACGCGGAATGTACGGTGTTGTCAACGCACCGAACGGAACAGGGCGTAAGGCGTTTACCGGTGCCGCTTATCGGGTGGCGGGAAAATCCGGCACGGCACAGGTGTTTAGTTTGAAAGAAAATCAACGATATGATGCAAGCCAGTTAAAACGGGAATTACATGATCACGCCTGGTTTACCGCATACGCTCCTTATGAAAACCCGCATATCGTGGTTTCCATTATTTTAGAAAATGCCGGCGGCGGTTCGGGCAATGCAGCACCGGTAGTGCGTCAAATTATGGATTATTATTTATTGCATCGTTTGCCGCAAGTTGCCAAATTAGAAGGGATTACTGATGAGCAGAGCGTAAACTCCGCAGCAGAACAGTCGAAAGCGGCTGAAAATAATAGTGAGGAGGCTGCAACATCAGGCGATATGCCTATTGAAGAACCTATTTCATTACCGCACGAAGGGGCGACAGAATGACCGAGAAAAAATCTATCTTCTCAAATATTTGGACCAGGTTGCACCTTGATTTTCTGTTGCTGGTCGGATTATTGGTTGTCTCGGGCTACGGTTTAATTGTGTTATACAGCGCTTCCGGTGGCAGTGAGACAATGTTCCGTAGCCGGATTATCCAGGTTGTATTGGGATTTGCGGTGATGATTGTAATGGCTCAATTCCCACCTCGCTTTTATCAACGTATTGCGCCTTATTTATTTTTTGTCGGACTTATTATGCTGATTTTGGTGGATTTAATCGGTACCACCAGTAAAGGTGCTCAACGTTGGCTTGATTTGGGTTTATTCCGTTTTCAGCCGTCAGAGATCGTTAAACTATCGGTGCCATTGATGGTAGCGGTTTATTTAGGAAATAAAAAATTACCGCCTAAGCTTTCCGAAACCGTTATTGCACTGGCAATTATTGTAGTGCCGACCTTGTTAGTAGCAATTCAACCGGATTTGGGGACATCTATTTTGGTAAGCGCCTCCGGGCTTTTCGTTGTATTTTTAGCAGGTATGAGCTGGTGGCTTATTTTGGCGGCAGTAGTCGGTTTAGCTGCATTTATACCGATTATGTGGTTGTATTTAATGCATGATTATCAAAGAACGCGAGTGCTAACATTATTGGATCCGGAAAAAGACCCGCTCGGTGCCGGTTATCATATTCTTCAGTCTAAAATTGCTATCGGTTCGGGCGGATTATGGGGTAAAGGCTGGATGTTAGGCACGCAGTCTCAGCTGGACTTCTTACCCGAACCTCATACCGACTTTATTTTTGCCGTATTAAGTGAAGAACAGGGTATGTTTGGAATTACGCTATTGATGTTAATTTATTTCTTTATTATTATTCGGGGTCTAATTATCGGTGTTAATGCGGAAACTGCGTTCGGACGTATTCTAACCGGCGCATTAACATTAATTTTCTTTGTTTACATATTTGTAAATATTGGGATGGTAAGTGGAATTTTACCGGTAGTAGGTGTACCATTACCGCTTATCAGTTATGGTGGAACGTCATTTGTTTCATTAATGGCGGGATTTGGCGTAATAATGTCAATCCATACGCATAAACGTACTCTTTATCACAAAGGGAACTAATTAAAGTTTTCACGGTCAGATTAGTCTGATATCTGTGGAAATTTAGGACACTAACCTAGAGTATCTATTATGAAACTAAAATTCTTATTAACTGTATTATTAGCAGTGATGACAACCGCTTGTTCGGCAAGTTCGAATACTGCGCAGGTAAATAATACAAAAAAACATTATGGTATTGCAGGGCCGAAATTAGAACATAAGGGTGCTGCAAAATCATCAAATACTTATGTTGTAAACGGTAGAAAATATACTACGCAAACTTCTCGTAATGCAAAAAATTACAGTAAAGAAGGGAAAGCAAGTTATTATCACAACAAGTTTCACGGGCGTCGCACGGCGAGCGGTGAGAAATACAGCAACCAGCAATATACCGCAGCACATAAAACCCTGCCTTTAGGTTCTTATGCATTAGTGACTAATTTGCGTAATAACAAAAAAGTGATTGTGCGTATTAATGATCGCGGACCGTTTTCCAAAACACGCATTATGGATTTATCACATGCCGCTGCAAACGAGCTCGGTTTAATTAGAGCAGGTGTTGGAAATGTGCGAGTGGAAGCGTTACATGTTGATCGCAGCGGTCAGATCTCCGGTGCTGGCGCATCAACATTAGTGAAAAATGCGAGAACCGATGAAGCCCGCGATAGAATCAAATAAATGACAAATGTTTGATTTATTTTATTACACAAAGTGACGACATGTTAAATGACGTCACTTTGTCTGCTTATTTAGCCTGAGAATTAAGGATTGAAAGCAGGCAAAACCGACTTATTATTTTTATTTATCCGAAGGATTTATCGATGTTAAAGAACGCACTTAAAAAAACAAGCTTGGCAATATTTGCCGGTTTATTAGCTCTACCATTAACGGTGTCCGCCGAAGACGTTAATTTCGGTATAGTTCCTCCTCAAGTGAATGCACAAACCTATGTTGTTATGGACTATAACTCCGGCGCTGTGCTTGCTTCCTTAAATCCTGATCAACGTCAGTATCCGGCCTCATTAACTAAAATGATGACAAGCTATGTAATTGGCGATGCGTTAAAACAAGGTAAAATTCATAATACCGATACCATTACTGTCGGCGAAAGTTCATGGGGTAAGAATTTCCCCGATTCATCTAAAATGTTCCTGAACCTGAATCAACAGGTTACGGTTGAGCAATTAAACCGCGGTATTATTATTGTATCCGGCAATGATGCCTGTGTTGCCATGGCCGAACACGTATCCGGTACAACGGATAATTTTATTAACAGCATGAATAAATATGCCGAACAATTCGGATTGAAAAACACGCATTTCACGACGGTACACGGTTTAGATGATGCAAACCAATATTCGTCGGCACGAGATATGGCGATTATCGGCGCACATATTATCCGTGATTTGCCGGAAGAGTATAAAATTTATGCGGAAAAAGACTTTACTTTCAATAAAATCAAACAGCCGAACCGCAACGGTCTATTATGGGATAAAACCATCAATGTTGACGGAATGAAAACAGGTCATACAAGCCAGGCAGGTTATAACTTAGTCGCCTCGGCAACGAACGCGGATAATATGCGTTTGATTACGGTGGTGATGGGTGTGCCGACTTATAAAGGCCGTGAAGTGGAAAGTAAAAAACTACTGCAATGGGCGTTCAACAGTTTTGATACCTTCAAAACTTTAGAAGCGGGTAAAGCGGTTACAAACCAGGATATTTATTACGGCAATCAGGGCAAAGTACAGATCGGCGTGTTGCAGGATCGCTTTATTACCGTGCCTAAGGGCCGTAATGCCGATTTAAAAGCCCGTTTCGAATTAGATAAGAAATATTTAGAAGCGCCTTTAGCAAAAGGTCAGGTCGTGGGTAAAGTGATTTACCAATTAGACGGTAAAGATGTGGCAAAAGTCGATTTACAGGCAATGCAAGACGTTGAAGAAGGCGGAATTTTTGGTAAAGCCTGGGATTGGTTAGTATTAACGATTAAGAGTTTATTCTAGGTAATAGGCGACGTTATTTAATTTGTTAAGCGTTAATTAAAAACCGCATTTCGCTTCATGGCAAAGTGCGGTTCGTTTTTTCAAAATTTTGACTGATTATTCACCATTGAAATTTTGTATTTCGGCTTTATATTGTGACAACACGTAAGAATAGAATTTAATAATTTAAAGGATAAAGAGATGAGCGAAACAAAAACAGTAAATTTATCAGAACTACCGCAACAAAAATTAAAAGATTTATTAGAATTTCCATGCAGTTTTACCTTTAAAGTTGTAGGCGCCGCACGCCCGGATTTAATTGATGATGTGGTGATGCTGGTACAGCAGCACGCAAAAGGCGATTATAATCCGCGTAATGCCGTGAGCAGCAAGGGAACATACCACTCGGTTTCTATTGATATTATTGCGGAAGAAATCGAACAAATAGAAAGACTGTATGAAGAATTGGCTAAAATTGAAGGCGTGAGAATGGTTCTTTAATAATAGCCGAATGTTTTTTGAGAGCCTCCGTTGAGGCTCTTCTTTTATAGTTTTGCATTTTGTATATAGTTTGGTTTTAGCAACGTATTTAGAATTTTATATGGAACAAAAATTAATTATCCGTCAACTCGGTATACGGGATTACCAAAAAACCTGGCATGAAATGCAGGAATTCACCGACAATCGCACTGATAAAAGTGCCGATGAGATTTGGTTGGTTCAGCATCCCTCCGTTTTTACGCAAGGGCAAGCGGGCAAAGCCGAGCATTTACTCCGTAGCACGGCGATTCCCGTTGTGCAGTCGGATCGCGGCGGGCAAATTACCTATCACGGAATCGGTCAGCAGATTATGTATGTGTTGATCGATATTAAGCGGCTTAAAACACAGGGGCGGGATATTAGTGTCCGCCAACTGGTGAGTGCGCTGGAACAATCCGTTATCAACACGTTGGCGGATTACGGCATTGAAAGTTATGCAAAAGCGGATGCGCCGGGCGTTTATATTGACGGCAAAAAAATCTGTTCGCTGGGGTTGCGTATTCGCCGCGGTTGTTCTTTCCACGGGCTGGCGTTTAATATTAATATGGATCTCGAACCTTTTCACAGTATTAATCCTTGCGGCTATGCGGGGTTGGAAATGGTTCAGCTGGCGGATTTTGTTTCACCTCAGGAGGCGGATTGCGACAAAGTTTCGCCAAAATTAGTTGAACACTTTGTAACAATTTTAGGCTATAATAAGCAACAAATTTTTAACATTAAGGAATAACCTAGTGAGTACCGCATTTAAAATGGAACGAGGGGTAAAATACCGCGATGCAGCGAAAACCTCGATCATTCAAGTTAAAAATATTGATCCCGACCAGGAGTTACTGCAAAAACCTTCCTGGATGAAGATAAAACTTCCCGCCAATTCGGCTAAAATCCAAAGTATTAAAAACGGTATGCGTCGTCACGGGTTAAATTCCGTTTGTGAAGAAGCTTCATGCCCTAATTTGCACGAATGTTTTAATCATGGCACGGCGACATTTATGATCCTCGGGGCAATTTGTACGCGCCGTTGCCCGTTCTGTGACGTTGCGCACGGTAAACCGTTGCCGCCGGATCCTGAAGAACCGAAAAAATTAGCGGAAACTATTCAGGATATGAAATTGAAATATGTGGTGATTACTTCCGTTGATCGCGACGACTTGCCTGATCGCGGTGCGGGGCATTTTGCCGAATGTATCAAGGAAATCCGCAAAATTAACCCGAATACCAAAATTGAAATTTTGGTGCCTGATTTCCGCGGACGTATTGAACAGGCGTTGGATAAATTAAAAGACAATCCGCCGGATGTGTTTAATCATAATCTGGAAAATGTACCTCGTTTGTATCGCGATATTCGTCCGGGTGCGGATTATCAATGGTCGCTGAAATTATTACGTGAATTTAAAGCATTATTTCCGCATATTCCAACCAAATCAGGCTTAATGGTAGGATTGGGCGAGACAAACGAAGAAATTTTAAACGTGATGCAAGACCTGAGAAACAACGGGGTAACCATGCTGACCTTAGGGCAATATTTGCAGCCAAGCCGTTTCCATTTACCGGTCGCCCGTTATGTGCCGCCTGAAGAAT
This sequence comes from Basfia succiniciproducens, assembly GCF_011455875.1. Classification (NCBI taxonomy): domain Bacteria; kingdom Pseudomonadati; phylum Pseudomonadota; class Gammaproteobacteria; order Pasteurellales; family Pasteurellaceae; genus Basfia; species Basfia succiniciproducens. The sequence goes on from NZ_CP015031.1 coordinate 1,435,272, forward strand.
TTGACGAATTCCGCACCAAAGCGGAAGTCATGGGCTTTGAACACGCAGCCTGCGGTCCGTTTGTGCGTTCTTCTTACCATGCGGATTTACAAGCCAGCGGCGGATTGGTGAAGTAATAAACAGATCTTAAGCAAAAAGTGCGGTAAAAAATTCGAAAATTTTTACCGCACTTTTTTATCGTTATTTTTTATTACAAAGAGTAAGCCCGATAACAATCAGCAAAGAGCTAATCAAATGATAGCCGTGCAACTGTTCACCCAACACTAAAATGCCAAGTGCCGCCGCAAAAAGCGGGGTAGCGTTGGTGAACGCGGCGCCTTTTGTCCCGCCTACAATAGTCATACCGTAATTCCAGAACCCGTAAGAGAGAATTGAAGGACCGATTATGAGATAGAGAATAATCATCCATTGGCCATAAGTCAGCTCACTGATAATCTGTAGATTTTCGGTATTCAATTGAGAAAGAAACACCGGTGTGAAAATTATCATAGCAATGCCGACTTGTGCGGTCAGCATAACGGAATTGCCGATTTCTTTAGGTCTCAACCGGATAATGCTGCAATAAACCGACCAACTGACGGCTGATCCGATAGCCCATAAATCTCCTTGATTTACGTTAAACGTCAGCAGTCGGCTAAGATCTCCGTGACTTAGTAGCCACAATACGCCGATAAAGCTAATTAACGCCCCGATAAAAACGGGAAAGCGAATAGTATCTTTAAAACAAATCCGGTTTAAAAACATCACCACAATCGGTACCACGGCAAGATAAATACTGGCGTTTAGCGCAGTGGTGGTTTGCAAACCCTGATATAAAAATACGGGGAAAATCAACACGCCTAGTAATGCAAGTGCGGTTAAAATTTGCCAATTTTTGCGAATAATATGCCGTTGCTGAGGAAGATATTTAGCAAACAGCAGCAGTAAAATAATTGCGGCGGGCAGCCAGCGTAAATAATTTAAAATAATCGGCGGAATTACATGGCTCAGGATTCGGCCGAACATATAGTTACCGCCCCAAAAGAAGGTGGCAAGAATAAGGCAGAAATAACCATAACCTTTGCTTTGGGTAAAATGCGGCATTAACACTGACCTCGTTCGATAATAATACCCACATTACGGGCTTCGGCAACCGCTTTAGGTTTGCTTAATTTCAGCTTAATCCATTTTATGCCGAATTCTTTTTGCAATTGTTCGGCAACTTCATTCGCCACCCGTTCAATTAATAAAAAAGGCTTCGATTGAATATATTGAATAATAAATTGACTGACTTCCGCATAATTTAAGCAATAACTCACATTGTCGGTTTCTGCCGCTTTGCTGCTATCCCATGCCATCTCAATATCAAAGATAAGACGCTGTTTGATTTGTTGCTCCCAATCATAAACGCCGATTTGGGCAAAAACGGTTAATTCTTCAATAAAAATGCGATCGATCATAAGGTTTCCTATTATTGCTGAAATATAATTGGCTATATGCTATCAATTTTAGGTAGAATAAACGAACTATTTATCGCATTTCACTCATGTTATGAGCGAAAGGTTATCTTTAAGGTGAGTCCGATGAGCTTTTTTGCCATTTTATACATGCTGGCGACCTATTTTTTAGGATCAATTTCAAGCGCAATTTTAATTTGTCGGCTTGTAGGATTGCCGGATCCTCGGCAAAGCGGATCCGGTAACCCGGGTGCGACTAATGTGTTACGTATTGGCGGGCGCTGGGCTGCATTAGCCGTGCTGATTTTTGATATTTTAAAAGGTATGATTCCCGTTTGGTGTGGTTATTACCTCGGTTTAACTCCTTTTGAGCTGGGTATGGTGGCATTAAGTGCTTGTCTTGGACATATTTTTCCGATTTATTTTAAATTCCGCGGCGGGAAAGGTGTTGCAACGGCATTCGGCGCTATTGCTCCGATTAGCTGGGGAATTGCCGGCGCAATGTTAGGTACTTGGGGAATTATTTTTTTACTCAGCGGTTATTCTTCTTTGAGCGCCGTTATCGCCGCACTGGTAACACCGTTTTATGTGTGGTGGATTCGTCCCGAATTTACTTTTCCTGTAGCATTAGTTTGTTGTTTGTTGGTTTATCGCCATCATGAAAATATCCAGCGTTTATGGCGCGGGCAGGAAGATAAAGTTTGGGCTAAATTCAAAAAGAAAGAAGATTCGCAAGGCGAATAAAGCTTCCCCCTCCGCCTTGCAGGCACCTCCCCCAACTACGTGGGGGAGGGAACGCTGTGGAATGCCGTTGGCGCTGTCGAAATACGAAAAATTTCGCTCCCCCACGAAGCTGGGGGAGCTGTCACGCAGTGACTGAGGGGGGAAAAATCCGATTATTCAAATCGCATTACGTTAACCGAATGAAATAGATCAGTTAAACCCGCGCTTCCCCCTCCGCCTTGCAGGCACCTCCCCCAACTGCGTGGGGGAGGGAATGGGCTGAATGATATTAGCGCTGTCGAAATACGAAAAATTTCGCTCCCCCACGAAGCTGGGGGAGCTGTCACGCAGTGACTGAGGGGGAAAAATCCGATTATTCAAACCAAATCACCGTCGCCATGCGACCGGTATTGATATCTCGACGGAAAGAAAAAAACTTATCCTGTTCCTCATAAGTGCAATGTTCCCCGCCGCTAATATTGGTTACGCCCATATTATGCAGACGTTGGCTGGCAATTTGATAAAGATTGCCTAAAAACTTGCCTTCCGTATTGGGATCTGCAATAAAGGCTTGTTTTGCTTTATTATCCTGCGCAACAAATTGTTTCATTACATCCTCACCCACTTGAAAAGCATTGGGGCCGATAGCGGGTCCGAACCAGGCAATAATTTCATCACGGGGGCATTGAAAGCATTTGATCGTTTCTTCCAATATACCGTCGCATAACCCGCGCCAGCCGGCGTGCGCGGCGGCGACTTCAGTCCCCGCTTTGTTGGTAAATAGTACGGGCAGGCAATCCGCCGTCATGACTACGCAAACCTGATTCGGTTGGGCGGTATAAACCGCATCCGCATCAAGATCTGTTCCTTCGAAAGGAAGCGTGATGACACGGATGCTATGGGTTTGAGTTAAGAAAACGGGCAACTGCGGTAGGTTGAAATTTTCCACTAGCAGATTTCGATTAATTTTGACTGCGTTCGGATCGTCACCTACGTGATTGCCCAAATTAAAACTTGTATACGGTTCTTGGCTCACGCCGCCTTGACGATAAGTAGTGAATCCATGGATATTACCGGGCGCAATCCAGTCGGCTTGCAATGCATCCATCATTTTATCCTTCAACATTTAGTAGTCTAATTCATCTTTATGTAATTGATAATCCGCTTTCAACGCATTGACCAGTTCGACAAAATCTTCCGGTAAAGGCGCATGCCATTCCATCAGTTCGCCTGTAATCGGGTGTTCTAAACGTAACATGATTGCATGTAGCGCCTGGCGTTGGAAATTACGCAATACGCTCATAAATTCTTCGCTGGCATTTTTGGGCGGACGAGGGCGCCCGCCGTAAGTTTGATCTCCTAATAACGGATGGGCGATATGGGCCATATGTACTCTGATTTGATGGGTACGACCGGTTTCCAGACGCAAACGTAAGCGGGTGTAATTGCGGAAATGTTCCATTATCCGATAATGAGTTACCGCAGGTTTACCCATAGGATGAACCGCCATAAGGGTGCGCTTGGTGGGGTGGCGGGACATCGGCTCGTCAACGGTACCGCCTTTTGTCATAATGCCGAAAGCAATGGCTTCGTATTCACGGGTAATTTTGCGTTTTTGTAGTGCGCGAACCAATTGTGTTTGTGCGGGAATAGTTTTTGCCACGACCATTAATCCCGTGGTGTCTTTATCCAGACGATGTACGATCCCTGCCCGCGGCACTTCGGTAATTTGCGGATAATGATAAAGCAATGCATTCAGTACCGTACCGTTAGGATTGCCGGCACCGGGATGAACTACAAAATCTTTCGGTTTGTTAATAACTAAAATATCATCGTCTTCATAAACAATATTTAAAGGAATATTTTGAGGCTCAAAGCGGTTTTCATCTTCAATTTCAACGGTAATTTCAACTTGTTCGCCGCCATATACTTTCTCGCGGGGGATATTGGCGACTTTTCCGTTTAACAAAACGAGCTCGTCTTCTATCCAGGTTTTTAAACGGGAGCGGGAATAATCCGGGAACAATTCGGCTAAAGTTTGGTCTAAACGCTGTCCCATTTGATGAGGCTGAACTTCAGCCGACATAGTAATTTGTGCCATAAATATCAAAATTCCATTAATTGAAGTTTGCTTATTTTATAATGTTCTATACAATATCTTAATTATTTCGGGAGCATTGTAACTCACAACACTAAATTTTTATACATAAAAAAGGATTATAGCTTATATGCGTAAATTTAAATCATTGACTCTTATTGCTTTAAGCGTGTTGGTTATCGCAAGTTGTTCGAGTTCGGAAAAACCTGTTGAACAGGCATCGGAGCAAGAATTATTCTCAACAGGAGCTAATTATTTACAAGAGGGTAATTACACTCAGGCTACGCGTTATTTAGAAGCTGTAGATTCACGCTTTCCCGGTAGCTCTTACAGTGAACAGGCTGAATTAAATCTCATCTTTTCTACTTATAAATCTCAAGATTACACAAAAACGCTCACAACTGCGGATCGTTTTTTACAACAATTCCCGCAAAGCCAACATTTAGATTATGTGCTTTATATGGCGGCGTTGACGAATTCCGCTTTAGGCGATAATTTATTCCAGGATTTCTTTGGCGTAGATCGTTCTACCCGGGAAACCACTTCAATGAAAACCGCTTTCAGCAATTTCCAGACCTTAGTGCAAAATTTCCCGAACAGCCCTTATACGCCGGACGCTTTGGCTCGTATGGCTTACATTAAAGACCGCTTAGCCCGTCATGAATTGGAAATTGCCAAATTTTATGCTAAACGCAGTGCTTGGGTTGCGACATCTAACCGTATTACCGGCATGTTGAGAAGCTATCCGGATACGCAAGCTACTTTGGAAGCTCTACCGCTATTACAGGAATCCTATGAAAAAATGGGGTTAACACAATTGGCGAGTCAGGCGGCAACTTTGGTTAAAGCAAATGAAGGCCGTGTAATAAAAGAAGCGGAAAAACCGAAAGAGCCGTTCTTGAGCCTGCCTTCTTGGTTATCATTCGGATCTTCCGATTCCTCCGATAAAGAAAAGGTTGCGACAAAATCCGACGATTCTTTTTTTAGCTGGCCGTCATGGTTGTCATTCGGTTCGAAAGATTAAGGATAAAACCGAATTATTAGATTTTCCGGTATTTTAATAAAACATTCTAAATGCCTGTTTAGCTGATTTAAAGCCGAGTTATTTGTGAGATAACTCGGCTTTTTATATGTTTCAAGTTTGTGAAATTTTTGCGCAAAAAATGGCCTGTAATTTTGTGTAAAAGAGAATTTTAGTCTTATTCAATGCTTTGGTAAATGATTCTAACTTTTTGAAAAATAACTAATTTAAGTTAACTATAAAGAGGTATTATCATGTGGTGAAAATTTTTTATCAGACGGAATGTTAAAAAAATATTGATCAAAAGCAATAATTTGTTATTTAACCATGAAAAATGTATGCGCATTTGCTATTTTTAGCCTTGAGGAACTCTCTTTTTATTAAGTATCACCTTGTTTTTGATGATAAAAATTCTCATTTTTATTGGCAGGGTAGAATTAATAAAAACTTTAAAATTAAATCTAAGATTCTTAACCTTGGTTAAACCTTGAATGGAGTAATTATCGTGAACATACTCAGAAAAACGCTATCTTCTTTAGCGATTGCAGGCTTAGGTTTTGCAATGGCGAATTCGGCGGCAGCTGAAGAAAAAGCTATGGCAACACACCAACAAGCGCAGCAATTACAGCAACCCGCGCCTGAAACAGCAGCAAAACGCGCACCGACTAAAGAAGAATTAACACCAGTTAATCCTAATCTTAAAATTGAAGCGGCAAACGAAAAATTTGCTGCGGATTTCCCAAGACAGTATAACTCCTGGGCGAAAACAGCGGAGCAGACAGAATTCCATAAAGAGGTAGAAGACGATCCTCGTATGATCGTTATGTGGGGCGGTTATGCATTCGCAAAAGAATTTAACTCTCCTCGCGGTCACATTTATGCAGTAACTGATGTACGTAATATTTTACGTACAGGTTCGCCAAAAGATGCTAACGGCGGTCCGCAACCAATGGCTTGCTGGACCTGTAAAGGTCCGGATGTTCCTCGTTTAATTGCCGAATGGGGCGAAGAAGGTTACTTCTCCGGCAAATGGGCAAAAGGCGGCGCTGAAGTTGTAAACAGCATCGGTTGTGCCGACTGTCACGATACTCAATCTCAAGATTTTAAAGACGGTAAACCTGCATTACGCGTTGCCCGTCCGCATGTTTTACGTGCGTTGGATACGGTTGGTAAAACCTTTGCCACTTCCGATCGTACGGATCAACGCGCCGGGGTTTGTGCTAACTGCCACGTTGAATATTATTTCGATAAAAGCACCGGTGCAAACAACGTAGTTTTCCCATGGTATAAAGGTCGCGACGTAGATAGTATCGAAAAATACTACGATGAAATCGGTTTTAAAGACTGGGAACATTCAATTTCTAAAGCGCCAATGTTAAAAGCGCAACACCCTGATTTTGAAACCTGGTCAATGGGTACGCACGGTAAAAACGGCGTAACCTGTGTTGATTGCCACATGGCTAAAACACAAGATAAAGACGGTAAAGTTTATACGGATCACCAAGTTGTGGGTAATCCTGTAAAAGATAACTTCCAAAATACCTGTGCTCGTTGCCATGATCAAAGCCAGGATACTTTAATTAAAACTGTTGAACAGCACAAAGCGGACGTTCGCGAAGTGATGCTTAAACTTGAAGATCAACTTGTTAAGTCTCATTTCGAAGCGAAAACCGCTTGGGATAACGGTGCAACTCAAGAAGAAATGAAAGATGCGCTGCAAGCAATTCGTCACGCTCAATGGCGTTGGGATTTTGCGGCGGCGAGCCACGGTATGCATATGCACGCACCTGATGTAGCATTAAAAATCATTGCCAGCGGTTTAGATCGCGTGGCAGATGCCCGTGCTAAATTAGCCGTTATTCTTTCGAAACACGGCGTTCAACAACCAATCCAATACCCGGATATTTCAACTGCTGAAAAAGCATGGAAAGTAATGGGAATCGATATTGAGAAAGAACGCAAAGAAAAAGAAGAGTTCATTAAAACAGTGATTCCTGAATGGAATAAAGAAGCGATTAGCAAAGGGTTAATTTTAACCGCTCCGCCGACAACACCTGCAAAATAATGACAAAAGCGACCGCACTTTGAGTTTTCCTGAAAAGAACAAAGTCGAAGTGCGGTAACTTAAATCAAAGGATTAAGGTAAATAAGATGAACTCTGTATTGAAAAAATTTGCAAAACTCTCAGCATTGTTCGGAGTGATGCTATTTGCGACAACAGTTCAGGCCGAACAGGCTAAAGTTGACGCGAAGCAAGAGTCTCCGGTGGCTGCTTTTGACCAAACGTTGGACAACGTACGCGATCCTAATAAGTATTGTGCACAATGTCATAACCTTGACACCTCAAAAGACCAGGCTGTGGGTACAAACCATGCGGGTAAATTCCATGGTACTCATTTAACTAAAAACAACCCGGCAACAGGTAAACCTATTACCTGTGTAAGTTGTCACGGTAATATTAGTGAAGATCACCGCAAAGGCGCCAAAGATGTTATGCGTTTTGAAAGTGATATTTTCAGTACTGAACAACCGATGTATTCAGTACAGGAACAAAATCAAGTTTGTTTCTCTTGTCATAAACCGGATGATTTGCGTAAAAAACTTTGGGCTCATGATGTTCACGCAATGAAAGCGCCTTGTGCAAGTTGCCACACATTACATCCCGCTAAAGATGCAATGAAGGATATCGAACCTAAAGAACGTGTGAAAATCTGCGTTGACTGTCATAGCGAACAACGTTTACGTAAAGAAGCCGCAGATGCAGCGCAATCTGCAACCGAACAAAAGGATAAACAATGACAGCTTGCTCACGCCGAAACTTTGTTTCCGGAATGGGTGCGTTAATCCTCACAACGGGAACATCAGTTAAATTATCGGCACAAGGTGAAAAGCCTAACGAAACGGCGCCAAAACGCTATGCAATGGTACATGACGAAACTTCATGTATCGGTTGTACGGCCTGTATGGATGCCTGCCGTGAGACTAACCAAGTGCCAGAAGGTGTTTCTCGTTTGGAAATTCTCCGTAGCGAGCCTCATGGCGAATTTCCGAACCAGGAATATGAATTTTTCCGTCAATCTTGTCAACATTGCACTAACGCGCCTTGTGTGGCGGTATGTCCGACAGGTGCTTCGTTCATTGACCCTGAAACGGGTATTGTTGATGTAAACAAAGATCTTTGCGTAGGTTGCCAATATTGTATCGCCGTATGTCCTTATCGCGTACGTTTTATTCATCCGGTGCATAAAACTGCCGATAAATGTAATTTCTGCCGCGATACCAATCTTGCAGCAGGCAAACAACCGGCTTGTGTTGAAGCTTGCCCGACTAAAGCATTAACCTTTGGTGATATGAATGATCCAAATAGCGCGGTCGCACGTAAAGTAAGAGAAAATCCGGTGTATCGTACCAAATTAACATTAGGTACCGAGCCGAATCTTTACCATATCCCATTTGCAAAAGGAGAGCATAGATAATGAGTACATTAACCTATCCTGTGCCTTTTCATACGCCTGATCTTGTATGGGATTCCTCTATTGCGATTTACCTGTTTTTGCTGGGTATTTCTTCCGGTGCGGTACAGTTAGCGATCGCTTATCGCCGCTCCCACAAGTTGGAAAAACCAAGTGAAAACTGGATTGTTCGTAGTGCCGCGGTATTGGGAACGATACCGACCCTAATCGGTTTGACTTTATTGATTTTCCATTTGGCACGACCTTGGACGTTCTGGAAATTGATGTTTAATTATCAATTTAATTCCGTGATGTCGATGGGGGTTATGCTTTTCCAAGTCTATATGCTGTTTATGGTAATTTGGATTGCGGTACTCTTTAAAGCCGAAATCGATAACCTAATTAAGAAATTTGTGCCGAAGTTACGGTTCGTAACCAATATTATCGGCGCTTGTGAACGCATTTTTAGTGCCGCCGAAGTAATTCTGTTTATTTTAGCCGCAGTATTAGGCGCTTATACCGGTTTCTTGTTATCGGCATTAATCAGTTACCCAATGTTGAATAACCCGGTATTGCCGGCATTATTCCTCGCATCGGGAACCTCATCCGGCATTGCCGCCACATTCCTGTGTATTTTAATCGCAGGTAAACTTAAAGGCGACAGCCATGAAGTGCATTATATCCATAAATTCGAAGTGCCGATTATGGTAACCGAATTGGGTTTAATCGTCTGCTTCTTCGTAGGCTTGTACTTTGGCGGCGGTCAAAAGGTCGTTGCCTTGCAGAATGCCCTTTCCGGCTTCTGGGGCGCGGTGTTCTGGATTGGCGTTATGTTGATTGGTATTATGATTCCGCTAATCGCAAACTTATTTGCCAGCGATAAATGGAAATATAATGCGAAATTTATCATTTTAGTGTCAATTTTTGACTTAATCGGTGTGCTTTGCCTGCGTTACTTTATTTTATACGCCGGCCAACTAACCATCGCAATGTAAGTTTACTTTCTGTAGAATAAAGGCGTATTTCGGTACGCCTTTTATTATTTTTCTTTTATTTTCTTATGTCAGACAGATTATTATGATCCCAGAACTCGGCTTTATTGCATTGCTTATTGCATTACTTTCTTCTTTCTTGCTTACGTTAATTCCGCTTGTAGGTATGATAAAACGCAATACGAATTTACTGAGTTATGCCTGGAATTTCAGTTATCTGTTTGCCATTTTCAGCACGATTTCCATTGCCTGTTTAGCCTATTCTTTTTCGGTTAATGATTTTTCGGTGGAATATGTCGCCGCCCATTCGAATTCACAGCTTCCTCTGTTTTTTAAAATTGCCGCGACCTGGGGCGGGCATGAAGGCTCCATGTTATTCTGGCTGTTTTCATTAAGTTTATGGACTGCCGCTTTTGCTTTTTTCAGTCGAAAAATTGATCCTGTTTTTTCAGCGCGGACCCTTTCTATTCTCGGTTTTATTTGTTTGAGTTTTGCTATTTTTATTCTGTTTTTTTCCAACCCTTTCATTCGTCAGTTCCCTTTACCGCCGGAAGGGCGGGATCTTAATCCGATGTTGCAAGATATCGGTCTGATTATTCATCCGCCGCTGCTTTATTTGGGTTATGTGGGGTTCGCGGTAAATTTTGCTATGACTTTATCCGCCATGCTAGGCGGACATGTTGATGCCGCTATCGCACGCTGGACAAGAATTTGGGTATTGTTATCATGGTTCTTCTTAACTTTGGGCATTATGCTCGGTGCATGGTGGGCATATTACGAACTCGGCTGGGGCGGCTGGTGGTTCTGGGATCCGGTGGAAAACGCCTCGTTGATGCCTTGGTTAATCGGTCTGGCGTTATTGCACAGCCTGATAGTTACCGAACAACGCGGGATTTTCAGCTATTGGACGATACTTTTTTCATTATTTGCCTTTGCTTTCAGCCTGCTTGGCACCTTTATCGTGCGTTCCGGCGTATTAACTTCGGTTCACGCTTTTGCCGTGGACGGCGAACGGGGGACTGCATTATTACTTATTTTCTTCCTGTTAACGGCGTTGGCATTAACCGTTTTTGCCCTTAAAGTCAATTTGCGTCAAAGTGCGGTCCGTTTTTCTGTTTTTTCGAAAGAAAGCTTTTTGTTGTTGGCTAATGTAGTTCTCACTATTGCCACTGTCAGCGTGTTTTTAGGAACTTTTTATCCAATGGTATTTTCGGCGATGGGCTGGGGTTCTATTTCCGTCGGTGCGCCGTATTTTAATAGCATTTTTGTACCTTTGTTGCTGATTATGCTTATTGCGATGGTTTTTGTATTAGCTACAAAATGGCAAAAAATGAACCGCACTTTATTGCGGCAAAAATCAATATTGCTTATCCCCGCCCTTCTGATTGCATATTTGATTATTCATTTCACCGTTCGGCAGGATGAAAGTCTGCGCTTTCATTTTTCCGCATTTGTGCTGCTTAGTTTGGCAATTTGGCTGTTGCTTGCAACTTTATGGATAAATTGGCGAAAAATAGGGTTGCGACGGTCAGGCATGATCCTTGCTCATTGCGGTGTCGCCCTTGCGGTGGTTGGTGCGGTGATGTCCGGTTATTTCGGCAGTGAAATCGGCGTACGTTTAGCGTCGCAACAGAGCCAAATGTTAAACGGTTATGAGTTCCGCTATATAGGCTTTACTAATGAGCTAGGTCCTAACTTTACTTCGGAAAAAGCGCATTTTGAAATTTATAAAAATAACCAAAAACTGACCGCACTTTATCCGGAACGCCGTTATTATGAGGTACGAACTATGAATATGTCGGAAGTAGGCATTCAATGGGGCGTTTTAGGCGATATTTATATTGTCATGGGAGATAAGCTGGCGCCGAATGAGTTCAGTTTTCGCCTGCATTACAAACCTTTTATCCGCTGGTTATGGCTGGGCGGAATCTTAATGGCGTTAGGCGCTTTAGTGGCCGCCGTAAGCCTGGTTCAACGGAAAAAACACCATGGCGTTTTCATCGGCAATTAAAAAAGAATAACATAATGAAAAGAAAAGTATTTTTATTTTTACCTCTGATTGTTTTATTGGTTATCTGCATTTTTTTAATAATGGGATTAAAGCAGGATCCGAAAAAAATTGCTTCGGCGTTAATCGGTAAACCTGTGCCGGAGTTTTTCCAGGCGGATTTACTGGATAACAACCGTATCATTAGCAATAAACATTTGCCGAAACAGCCTTATTTGCTGAACGTATGGGGTAGTTGGTGCTATTACTGCCAACAAGAACATCCGCTTTTAATGGAATTGGCGGAACAACGTATTCCGATTGTGGGTTTGAATTATCGTGACAAAAAGCAAGGCGCTCTAGAAATGTTAGCTAAAAAAGGCAATCCTTTTGCGTTGGTGATTGACGACAGCCGCGGCGAATTAGCAATGAAATTAGGCGTGGACGGCGCGCCGGAAACCTATGTAATTGATGAAAACGGCGTAATCCGTTACCGTTATTCCGGCGCTGTTGACAAAACCATTTTACAAAAAGAAATTCTTCCCGAATTCAATAAGTTAAGAAACTAAATGAAAAAAATACTGTTCTCCATATTGGTGTTTGTAAGCTTGTCTCTACAAGCGGAAATGGTCGATACCTATCAGTTTAAAAACGTAGAAGATCGCACCCGCGCGGTTGCTTTGGCGAAGTCTTTACGCTGCCCGCAATGCCAGAATCAAAATCTGGTGGAGTCGAATTCTCCCATCGCTTACGATTTACGTATCGAAGTGTATAAAATGGTGGATGAAGGTAAGTCGAATCAGCAAATTGTGGAAGTGATGACTTCCCGATTCGGCAATTTCGTTTTATATAAACCGCCTTTTGAACTTACTACGGCATTGCTTTGGTGTTTGCCTATCGGGTTACTTTTATTGGCGGTATTGTTAATGGTGCGTTATTTGCGCCGGCGCTCGGAAAATCGCGAAATTTGCACCGCACTTAGTGAGCGGCAACGCCGGGAATTGGCGGAATTATTGGCTAAAAATAAGGGTAAAAAATGACGCAATTTATTATCGGGCTTATTATTTTTGCCGCCATCGGGCTTTTGCTTTTTGTGTTTTTTACCAAAAAGGTAAGTTGGCAGCAAAATTATCGTCAGCAGCAAAATATCGCTTTATATGAACAGCAACTTCAAAGTAATCCGGGCGAGGAACTGGCAAATGAGTTCGCTCAGCGTTTATTAATGGACGAACAACAAAGTGAAGCGGCGCTAACATTGAAAAGTGCGGTCGGTTTTAGCCGAAAATTATCGGCGCTACTGTGGCTGGTACTTGTCGTTATGCCGTTGCTTTATTATTTTTCTTTAAACCGCTTCGATTATGTACGGCAAGGGGAAAAAGCCTTTGCTCAACAACAAAGCCGGTTAATTACCGCCAGTGCCGAAGATAAGAATATTGATTATGTGCTATCAATTCAAAACAAACTGCGTAAAGACCCGAATAATGCCGACGATTGGGTTGAACTCGGACAGGCTTATATGTTGAGCAACGATTATGATAACGCTTTGCTTGCTTACGGCAATGCGGAAAAATTAGAGGGTGGCAAACCCCATATTTTAGGTTTAGCGGCAACGACGTTATATTATCAGGCGGGGCAAAAAATTACCCCGCAGGTACAACATATTATCGATATTGCTTTAGCTGCCGATCCTAAAGAAGTGTCGAGCCTTTCCTTAATGGCGTCGGACGCGTTTTTAAAAAACGATTTTCCAAGCGCATTGCAATATTGGCAGCAGTTATTGGATTCCGGGCATACGGGGATCGATCGTCGGGAAATTATTCGAAATATGAATCTGGCGACAATGCTGCAAAATAACCGGATGCAACAAAAGGCAAATTAAGTGTGAAAAACTATTCGGAAACAATCATTATCGGTGCCGGCGCCGCGGGTTTATTTTGTGCCGGGCAAATCGGCAAAGCGGGAAAATCCGTCACGGTTTTTGATAACGGCAAAAAAGCGGGACGTAAAATCCTGATGTCCGGCGGCGGATTTTGTAATTTTACCAATTTAGAGGTTTTGCCTTCCCATTATCTTTCCCATAATCCGCATTTTGTGAAGTCGGCGTTGGCGCGCTTTACCCAATGGGATTTTATCGCCATGGTTGCGGCGCAGGGTATTGCTTATCATGAGAAAGAATCCGGGCAGTTATTTTGCGATAACGGCGCGGAAGATATTGTGAAAATGCTGGAAGCGCGATGTACCGAAAACCGGGTGAGCATTCAGTTACGACAGCGCATTGATTTGGTGGAAGCGGTACATAATGATGAAAACGCGCGTTTTAAAATTCAGTCCGGCGGGCAAACCTGGTATTGTAAAAATCTTGTGATCGCAACCGGCGGGTTGTCTATGCCGGCGCTGGGCGCCTCGCCTTTCGGCTATCAAATCGCCGAACAGTTTGGTCTTAATGTGCTGTCGCCGCGTGCAAGTTTAGTGCCTTTTACTTATCGCGAAAATGACAAATTTTTAACCGCACTTTCGGGTATTTCGTTGCCGGTACGGGTAACGGCACAAAACGGCAAATCCTTTAGTAACAACTTGTTGTTTACTCATCGGGGCGTTTCGGGGCCGGCGATTTTACAGATTTCCAATTATTGGCAGCCGAATGAATCGGTGGAAATCGATTTGTTGCCGGCGGATTCTATTGATGAATATTTGTCGCAATTAAAAGCAAGTTCGCCGAAGTTACAATTAAAAACCGCATTATCCCGTATTTTGCCTAAAAAACTGGTGGAATTATGGTTTGAGCGGCAGCTGCTGCAAGACGAAACTTTGGCTAATTTAAGCAAAGTGCGGTTAAAAAATCTGGAAAATCTAATTCATCATTGGCAGTTTCAGCCTAACGGTACCGAAGGTTATCGCACGGCGGAAGTAACTATGGGCGGCATTGATACGAAGGAAATTTCTTCCAAAACCATGGAAAGCCAAAAAGTAAAAGGGTTATATTTTATCGGCGAAGTATTGGATGTGACAGGCTGGCTCGGCGGCTATAATTTCCAATGGGCGTGGAGTTCCGCCTATGCTTGTGCGGTGGGAATTACGCAAACGGAGTAGCGTGAAATTAGACAAGAAAATACCGCGCTTTCTTGACAAAAGTGCGGTATTTTTTTATGGATTTTTGTTTAACAATCCTGACAAACCACAAAATTATATTCGTGGCGGGCGGCAATTTTCGCTTTACGTCGTTTTAGATGTTTTAAGCGCAAATTACGGCGTTTCGATAAACTCAAAGAGAGTTTGTTTTTCGTTTTTAATGAGGGTTTGCGTCGTCTTATTAACATAATTATTCCTGTTTTTCTTGGTTATCCGTTAACGGTAACGGTAAATTTTCGTCTGTCTCGCTTGGTTTGTCTTTATTATCGGCATTTTCCTGTACGCGATAATAATTAATAATACTGTTCATATAACGGCGGATATTTTCTACGTATTGAAAGGCTTCATATCCTCTGGCGTAACCGTATTTCAAATTAGGATAATAACGTTTTTCAGCCAATAACGGCAGATTCTTTTTCACATCCAGCCAATTGTCTGGGTCGCCGCCTAAATTTTTGGTTAAACGGCGCGCATCCAGCATATGTCCTAATCCCATATTGTAACCCGTTAAGGCGAACCAAATCCGATCTTCTTTTGGAATGCTGTCCGGCACTTGCGAAATCAGCCAATGCAAATATTCGGATCCCGCTTTAATACTTTGTTCCGCATCGGTGCGGTCGGCGATTTTCATCCGCTCGGCGGTATCTTTGGTTAACATCATCATACCGCGCACGCCCGTCGGTGAGGTAGCATTTTCGTTCCAATGGGATTCCTGATAAGCGATAGCGGCAAGTAAACGCCAATCCAAGTCACCTTTATATCGGTCAAATAAAGGGGCGTATTTCGGCAAAATATCATTAATCGCCTGCACGTACTGGCGCATATCTACGTAGTCGAACTGGCTGAAATGGTTGAAATATTTTTCTTCAATTCGGGCGATTAAACCGCCTTCAAGCGCCGTATTCATAAAATCCAGTAAGGCGGCTTGTAATTCATTGTAGGAGTTATTCGGCAAATACCAATGTACCGATGCCTCATCCGTTACGTCAAATGCCACGGCAATTTCAGGACAAACCTGCTGAACGGCGGAAACATCAATGGAATTTGCCACCGTATATTTAATTTTGCCTTGAGCCACCTGCAATAATAATTCTTCCTGAGTCTGGTTGTTTTCCAGCTGCCATTTTAAATTCGGATATTTTGTTTGATAACCTTGCAGAATCAATGGCAGTTCCGAACCGCGGGCGATAATCAGCTTGTCCTTGATTTGGCTTAGCGATTGCGGACGGCTTTCGCCTTTGCGGTAAACCAACTGCCAGGAAGCGGAATAATAAGCTGGACCTAATTGAAAAGTTTCCGCTTTTTTGGCTTGATAGAGTAAATTAGCGGCGGCAATATCGATTTCATTGTCTTCCAGCGCATCAAATAATTGTTCGCTGTTATCCATGGCTTTCATTTCCAGCTCGACACCAAGATAATCGGCAAACGCCCGGCTTAATTCATATTCCAAACCGGCCTGCCCTTCATTGCCGATAAAATAAGACACCGGATTATTGACCGTGCCGACAACTAATTTGCCACGTTGTTGAATTGCGTTATAGCGGTTTTCTTCCGAGCGCATCATTTGCTGCCAGGGGAATACCATATCGATAGCCCAGAGCACCAATGCGAATGCCGCGATTATCCGTAATAATAAACCTTTCAAATGAGAACTCTCTGTGTTTGGAAAATGATGGCATTGTAACCGTTCAATCAAAATTTCTCAAATATTCACAATATCCAAGGGAAATAAAGAAAAAGTGCGGTCCGAAAACGAGAAATTTTAATGTGATTATAGATTAACCCAATATATAAAAAGCGGAAAATTATGACGGTTTTCACGGAAGGCGGATAATCTTTCCAGCCTGTAAAAATACATAAGCAAACGTTTTCGTTTTGCCGGGATTTCCTTTATAATAAGCGGGATTTTGTTTAACTCGTTAAGGTACAAACCCTATGTTCCAGATTTTCCGCGGCTCACCAGCCCTTTCTGAATTCCGTTTAAACCAACTTTCCGCCCGTTTTCAAAAAGCAGATTTACCGGTGAAATCCTGCTATGCGGAATATTTACATTTTGCCGACTTATCGGCAGGATTAAGCGCTGAAGAAACAGATGAATTAGAGCAATTATTACATTATGGTCCGACTTTGGCGCAACACGAATCTAAAGGCGAATGCTTTGTGGTGATTCCGCGGGTGGGGACTATTTCTTCCTGGTCGTCTAAAGCGACGGACATCGCACATAATTGCGGTTTGGATAAAGTCGTGCGTTTAGAGCGCGGCATCGCATATTATTTTGAATTTGACCGCACTTTGAGCGCCGAACAACAGCAGCGATTGGTTTCCCATATTCACGACCGTATGATGGAAACCGTCGTTCGTGCGCCTGAACAAGCCGCCGTATTATTTGATTCGCAGGATCCGAAACCCTTTACCACAGTAGATATTTTAAACGGCGGTCGCAAAGCGTTGGAAATCGCTAACGTTGAATTAGGTTTAGCTCTGGCTTCGGATGAAATGGATTATTTGGTTGAAAATTTCACCGCGCTCGGACGCAATCCGAATGACATCGAACTTTATATGTTCGCTCAAGCGAATTCAGAACACTGCCGCCATAAAATCTTCAATGCGGATTGGGTGATCGACGGTGAGAAACAGGAAAAATCCTTATTTAAAATGATCAAAAACACCTTCGAGAAAACCCCGGATCATGTGTTGTCCGCTTATAAAGACAATGCGGCGGTGATGGAAGGTTCAAAAGTAGGGCGTTTCTTTGCGGATCAGGACTGTCAATACCGTTATCACAATGAAGACGCTCATATTTTAATGAAAGTGGAAACACACAATCACCCGACGGCTATTTCACCGTTTCCGGGGGCGGCAACAGGTTCCGGCGGTGAAATCCGTGACGAAGGGGCGACCGGTCGTGGAGCCAAACCAAAAGCGGGCTTAGTGGGTTTTTCCGTGTCTAACTTGGTTATTCCGGGTTTTGAACAACCTTGGGAAAACGAATTATCCAAACCAAGCCGTATTTCTTCCGCATTGGATATTATGATCGAAGGCCCGCTTGGCGGCGCCGCATTCAATAATGAGTTCGGTCGTCCGGCATTATTGGGATATTTCCGTACCTATGAAGAAAAAGTCAACAGTTTTGCGGGCGAAGAAGTGCGCGGTTACCACAAACCGATTATGTTAGCCGGCGGTATCGGCAACATCCGTGCCGAGCACGTGCAAAAAGGCGAAATCCCGGTGGGGGCCAAACTTATCGTGCTTGGCGGTCCGGCTATGAATATCGGTCTGGGCGGCGGTGCGGCATCATCAATGACTTCCGGTAAATCGAAAGAAGATTTGGATTTTGCCTCCGTTCAACGGGATAATCCGGAAATGGAACGACGTTGTCAGGAAGTGATCGACCGTTGCTGGCAAATGGGTGAAGGCAATCCAATCGCTTTTATTCATGACGTGGGTGCCGGCGGTTTATCCAATGCAATGCCTGAATTAGTGCACGACGGCGGTCGCGGCGGTAAGTTCGAATTACGCAATATTCTTTGTGACGAACGTGGCATGTCGCCGTTGGAAATCTGGTGTAACGAGTCGCAGGAACGTTACGTACTGGCGGTAGCACCGGAAAATTTAGCGGTGTTTGAAGAACTTTGTCAACGTGAACGCGCCCCTTATGCCATTATCGGCGAAGCGACGGAAGAAGAACATTTAATGCTGCACGATAATCATTTTGACAATAATCCGATTGATTTACCAATGAGCCTGTTGTTGGGCAAAACGCCGAAAATGACCCGTGATGTGAAATCAACACAGGTGAACAATAGCCCCGTTGACCAAACAAATATTGAATTAAAAGAAGCGTTCCACCGCGTATTACGTTTGCCGGTGGTAGCGGAGAAAACTTTCTTAATCACTATTGGCGACCGTACGGTAACCGGTATGGTTGCCCGCGATCAAATGGTCGGACCGTGGCAAATCCCCGTTTCCGATGTGGCGGTAACCACTGCGGCGCTGGACACTTATCACGGCGAAGCCATGTCTATCGGCGAACGCGCACCGGTGGCATTGTTGGATTTTGCCGCTTCCGCGCGTTTGGCCGTGGCTGAATCCATCACCAATATTGCCGCTACCAATATCGGCGATATCAAGCGTATTAAACTTTCCGCCAACTGGATGTCCGCAGCCGGTCACGAAGGCGAAGACGCAGGGCTTTATGAAGCGGTGAAAGCCGTCGGCGAAGAACTTTGCCCGGCTTTAGGATTAACCGTCCCGGTGGGTAAAGATTCCATGTCGATGAAAACCACCTGGAGTGAAAACGGCGAACAAAAAACCGTTACCGCCCCATTATCATTAGTGATTTCGGCTTTCGCACGCGTGGAAGATGTGCGCAAAACCGTTACTCCGCAACTTCGTACCGATAAAGGCGAAACCGCATTATTATTAATTGACTTAGGCGAAGGCAAAAATCGCTTAGGCGCCACCGCACTTGCACAGGTTTATAAACAATTGGGTGACAAACCGGCGGACGTAGTGAATGTTGAGTTGCTGAAAGGCTTCTATAATGCAATGCAAACCCTTGTTCAACAAGGTAAATTACTTGCTTACCACGACCGTTCCGACGGCGGTTTAATCGTTACCCTGGCTGAAATGGCATTTGCCGGTAATTGCGGTATCCGTGCCGAAATCAGCGCTTTAGGCGATAACGATTTAGGTATTTTATTCAGCGAAGAACTGGGCGCCGTTATTCAGGTACGCGAATCCGATTTAGCAGCGGTTCGCGAAGTATTAACCCAACACGGCTTAATTCATTTAACTAAAGATTTAGGCTTAGTGACGGAAGACGACGAATTTGAAATCAAACGCGGTACAAAAGTGGTATTGAGCGAAAAACGTTCCGAATTACGCGGAATTTGGGCGGAATTAACGCACCAAATGCAACGTTTACGTGATAATCCCGAATGTGCGGATCAGGAATTTGCCGCTAAGAAAGATCCGGCAAATCAAGGATTCAGCGCACATTTAACTTACGACATTAACGAAGATGTTGCCGCGCCATATATTGCAACAGGTAAGAAACCTCGTATTGCCGTCTTGCGCGAACAAGGGGTGAACAGCCATGTCGAAATGGCGGCAGCCTTTGACCGTGCAGGTTTTGAAGCCATTGACGTTCATATGAGCGATTTACATACGGCACGCCAAAACTTAAAAGATTTCAATGCGTTAGTAGCTTGCGGCGGTTTCTCTTACGGCGACGTATTAGGCGCAGGCGGCGGCTGGGCAAAATCTGTCCTGTTTAACACCGCACTTCGCGATCAATTCCAGGCATTCTTTGAGCGTGAAGATACACTGGCATTGGGCGTATGTAACGGTTGTCAAATGATCTCAACCCTTGCCGACATTATCCCGGGTACGGAAAACTGGCCTCGTTTTGTACGTAATACATCCGAACGTTTCGAGGCGCGCGCCGCATTAGTACGAATCAACGAAAGCAATTCCGTTTGGTTCCAAGGCATGGCCGGGTCTCATATGCCAATTGCCGTATCTCACGGTGAAGGCAGAGTAGAGTTCAAAAACGACTCACAACTGCAAGGCTTACGCGACCAAGGTCTAATTATCGCTCAATACGTAGATAACAACATCCGACCGACAGAAGTGTATCCCGCTAACCCGAACGGCTCCGTCGACGGTATTACCGCCCTAAGCAACACCAACGGCCGCGTCGCTATCATGATGCCGCACCCGGAACGCGTATTCCGCACCGTCAGCAACTCATGGCACCCGGAAGACTGGAGCGAAGACGGCGCCTGGATGCGGTTGTTTAGAAATGCGAGGGTGTTTTTGGGATAAAGTATAGTTTTTAAAGCACTTGGATTTTTCTGAGTGCTTTTTTTTTTAAATTATTAGACGTCGGATCCTAACTAGATTAAACTATACATCAGTTTATTGTTCATTTGCAGATGAATAAAGGTGAGTTTGTGCGGAGTTTTTTATTAGAATATACAAAAAGGGAAAGGGATGATGTTTCCAAGGAGACTGAGATTGAGATTGATATTCATGTTAATCTATGGGGGGTAAATGCTCGGAAACCAGAAATCGCTCCAATTATAGATTTTGGTTTTATGGTCGAGAATATTAAAAGTGTTAGTAGTATCATATTGTATTGTCCATTTCATATAGATAGAGTTGACGATTTAGGCGGTATATTATCTCAACAACCGGATCTTATTGAGGCAATATTTAATGAAGATTGCGAAGTTTTATCAAAAATTCATCCTAATAGAACTAAAATTACTAAAAGAGGTGATAATTTTAAATCCTCCAGTGAAGATCGGAAAGAATTTATACTATACAAATTAGATGCATCGTTAATTGAATTCTGCGATCAAGACGAGTATGGACGAGTAGAAGTTAATGTTAAAAACATTTTATCTGGCAATGAAGAAGTTTTACCATCCTTAAATGGTACTGATATTTACTATTTCAGAATAAGAATACATCCTAAAGACAATGATCATATTTATATTTTAAAGAGAGAAAATGAGCGTATAAATATACTACAAGATTCATCATTAAGAACAACTGAGATTATAGATTTTAGAATTAATGATTTTAGATCTATAACAGAAAATATAAAAGAAGAAGTTTTTAGATTAAATACTTTTAATATAAATAGCATTCATTATTTAATAATGAGAAGTTCAACTGATGAATTTATTTCTGGCTCTGATAAATATAAAAGTAGACTTTTAGAAAGAGAAGTTTGGAAAGACTATATAGAGTTAAATAAAAATAATGATGTAATAGCATATCATTTTAAAGAAATTGCAGAAGAAAAGAATGAAAATAATAAAAAATATATATCTTCTTTTACTAATCTTTCAAGATTTAAATATCCATTAAATGTTGGGAAGAGAATGCTATGTTATGTTTTAATTGTTATATTGATTTCTGTAATATCTAATTTATTTTATGATTTTTTTTTGAGATTTTTTCATTAGGAGGATAATTATGGAGTATCAAATAATTAAATATTCTGACATTAATCCTGATACATTAAAAGAACTATTTGAGCGTTTATCACTAGAATATTTAGAAAGCGAATCAGTACTCAATCAGCAAATTCAAGGTTTTCTTCCTGCATATCCAGATATTTCCAACTGGTATAATAAGGTTATTCAGGAGATAAAAATCAATCCGAATAATCGTGAAATGTTTATTTCATTATCAAATGAAAATAATTCATTATCTATTTCTGGATTAATGATTTTAAAAAATCATCTCGAAGAGAAAAAAATTTGCACATTACGAATAAAAGATAGCTATCAGAAAAAAGGTATTGGTTCTGAATTACTTGAGATTGCATTTGGATTTTTAGATACCAAAAAACCATTGATTACAGTTCCGGAAGAGTCTGTAGATATATTTTCAAGAATTTTTAATAAATATGGTTTTGAAAAGAAAGATGAAATTCCAGATTTATACCGGAAAAATAAAATTGAATATATCTATAATGGGTTGTTTAAATGAAAGTATTAATGTCTATTAAACCACAATATGTAGATAAAATTTTTTCGGGTGAAAAAGTTTATGAATTAAGAAGGAGGATTTTCCAAAAGAAAGTTAGTACTATTGTCATCTATGCAACAAGTCCTGTTATGAAGGTCATAGGAGAAGTTAATATAGATAGTATTGTAATTGATAGTCCTGAGAATATTTTTCGACGTTTTGAGAAGTCGATTTGTATTACTGAAGATAATTTTTTTAATTACTTTTTTAATAAAAATGTTGCTTATGCCATAAAGATAGGAGCTGTTTGTAAATATTCTAAACCCAAAGAATTAAGCTATTTCGGCATAGATAGGGCTCCTCAATCATATATTTATCTGAAATAGTTATATTCTACCTGTCCCGGCATGTGATTTAAAATCAGTTGTTCGATGAACTCTCGCGTGCCCGATCCTTTTTCACGCAATACTAAAGGTAATGTGGAAAGCTGATTTAAATCAATGGTTGTCATATCCCGTGGTTTGCCTTGATGTTTATCGGCGTGACAATCTTTAATTCTTTTGTATTATTACCGCAAAGTATCGTTGAACTGTTAATTACCCTAGATAATTTTTTACTAATGATGTCGATGGCGGCGTTAGGCTTAACCACGCAAGTTAACACCATTAAACAGGCAGGTATAAAACCTTTAATCTTGGGCTAGGTGGTGTGTCTTTGGTTAATTATCGACGGATTTGCGATTAATATAACGGCGGAAAGATTATTAGGTTAAAAGTGCGGTCATTATTGGTGAAGTTTTTTACATCAGACTTTCCCAAAATGCTTTAATTAACGGCTCATTTAAGCGTTTTTTCTGTACGCAAATTCTCCGATGGCGCAGGTTTCCTAGCCTGTGCCGTTTCTTTTTAAGAGGGATATAATAAGCGAACACAGGGATGCGTGCGTTATTAACGAGCTTGAATGAGATTATTTAGAAATGCGCAGATGTTTTTTTAAGGCTTGATTTACAATCCAAGTGCAACAAAGCATAAATTCAAGTGCAATATTTTTGACAGACTAAACCGGTTAAACTTAGTTGGAATCTATCAAATTATTTTAGGACAATACCTAACTTATCTAAAAAAGAGTAAACATGATGAAAAAATTATTGTCAACAGCAGCGGCGCTTTTAGTGTCCGGTTTTATTTTAAGTGGTTGTTCAACAACTGAAAAACATTGGGGTTATACGGGAGATGTTTCGCCGGAATATTGGGGAGGGCTATCCGATAAATTCAAAACTTGTGCCGTCGGTCAAAAACAGTCGCCTGTAAATATTCAAGTACAAAAAGCAACGGATAAAGATTTGCCTGCGTTAAATATAAACTATTTAGCTTCAAAAGCGACGGTAGTTAATAACGGTCACTCTATCCAAGCGGATTTAACAGACGAAAACAGCACGTTAACAATTAACGGTAAAGTTTATACCTTAAAGCAATTCCATTTCCATTCGCCAAGTGAAAATACGATTGACGGTCAGTATTTACCACTGGAAGGGCACTTTGTCCACGTGGCAAAAGATGGCGGTATCGTAGTTGTAGCGGTACTTTATGAAATTGGAGGCGAGAATGCACAACTTGCAGATATTTGGGCCGGTATGCCCGAAAAAGCAGGAGAAAAAGTAAAATTAAAAGCGAAATTTAATCCTGCAACGTTAATTTCTTCAAAACAAAGTTACTATAGTTTTGAAGGTTCATTAACTACGCCTCCTTGCACTGAAGGTGTGGATTGGATTGTATTAAAAGCATACGGTCATGTAAGTGCCGAACAAGTAGAAAAATTTGCAAAAGCGGTTGGCGTTAAAAATAATCGTCCAGTTCAGCCATTAAATGAGCGAACTATTGCTAAATAACCTCTGGGACGGTGCAGGTTTCCTAACCTGTGCCGTTTTTCTTTTGGGGAGATTGATTATAAGTTCAGAAAAACCTAACCCATCTTTGCTAAAGAGGGGAATTTTTCTATTGTTATCTCTGTGTAGTGGTCAACTAATTTAACAGTCTCCGATAAGTTGTTTTTGCTAAAATCGGAGATAGACCTTGATTATAGCTATGTGGGCGAATGTGATTATAATACATCACATATTCTCTCACATCGTTTACAGCACTTTCAAAATCACTATAACCCCCTTTCAGCATCCATTCATATTTAAAACTCCGAAACCAACGCTCCATCGGCGCATTGTCCCAACAGTTACCACGACGGCTCATACTTTGTGTAAGCCCATGTTTCTTAACTGAATCAGTAAAGATTTCACTGCCATAAATACTACCTTGGTCTGAATGGAACAACATTCGCTCCGTGCGTTCAATATTCAGCATCGCATGATTCAGTGCATCTTTAACCAGCTCACTATCATGATAGCGACTTAGCTTCCAACCGACGACTTGACGATTTAATAAATTAATTACCACTGCTAAATAGCACCATATCCCATTGATTTTTATATAGGTCGTGTCACCACATAGCACGGTCGTTTGGCTATCAGGCGTAAATTCTCGACTTAGTATATTCTCAAAAACTTGACTGTTTCCTTTACTAGGATTGCGCCATTTTTGCGGTTGCTTACTAAATAATCCTTGCTTATTCATTAACTTACGAATTAAATACAACCCCACAAAAATACCTTTCTCTTTCAAATGCGATTGAATCGTTCGTTTGCCTGCTGAACTTCGGCTTGCATCAAAAATTGCCTTGATTTCAACGGCTAAAGCTGTGTGTTTCGCTGGCTTTTTGGCTGTGCGCAAATGGGCGTAGTAAGCACTTTCAGACACGCTAAATAGCTCACATAACCGGTTGATTCCTCGCGATTTTAACGTCGTAATGACTTGGTATTTTTGTTTTCGAGTGACATTAAAATCGCTGTAGCCTTTTTTAAAATGGCCTTATCTTCTTCAAGTTCTTTAATACGATTTTCAAGTTCTCGAATTCGTTGTTGTTCTGGGCTAATTGGCTTTGAACCAGCTAAAACGTAACCTTGTTGCTCCGCTTGAACTTGACTTATCCAGCGACGAAGTGCTGTTTCACCCACACCTAACTCTCGGCAAGCTTGAGAAACTGAATATCCTCGTTCAGTCACTAATTTTACTGCTTCAGCTTTATATTCTGCGCTAAATGTTCTTCTCATAATATTTCCTCATTTGTGATGTTATTTTACCACTTATTGAGGACTGCGGAATTAGTCTACCACTACACTGTTAGAAGCGCCTGTTTTTCTAAAAAGGGCGCTGTCCTCATAAAAAAGTGCGGTAAATTTTACCGCACTTTTGCTATTGGTTTGCTGATTAATCCCGGTTAATCGCCGTCATAGGCGCGTTGGAAGATTTCGATAACCTGTTGTTTGGTAGCTTTGCGCGGGTTGGTGAGCATGCAAACGTCTTTCATTGCATTTTCAGCCATGACGTCAAAGTCTTCCGGTTTAACGCCGAGTACTTTTAAGTTGGCAGGAATGCCTACCTGTTTGCTTAGTCGACGGATCGCGGCGATGGCTTTGAGCGCTGCGTCATCGGTACTCAAGCCCTGGATGTTTTCACCCATTGCGTTGGCAATATCACGGAAGCGGTTGAGGTTGCCGATTAGGTTAAATTCTTCCACATAAGGCAGTAAAATTGCGTTACAAACACCGTGCGGCAGGTTATAGAAACCGCCTAACTGGTGCGCCATTGCGTGTACGTAACCTAAGGAAGCGTTGTTGAATGCGATACCCGCTAAGTATTGGGCGTAGGCCATTTTATCGCGGGCTTTCATGTAATCCCCGTTTGCCACGGCTTTCGGCAAATATTGCTGGATCATGGAAATCGCCATTAAAGCTGCGGCATCCGTAAGCGGATTGGCTGCGGTAGAAACATAGGCTTCAATGGCATGAGTGAGAGCATCCATACCGGTTGCGGCTGTTAAACCCGCCGGCATGCCTTTCATCAGCAGCGGATCGTTTACCGCAATTTGCGGAGTAACGCGCCAGTCCACAATCGCCATTTTTACTTTGCGGGCCGTATCTGTGATGATACAAAAGCGGGTGATTTCGGAAGCGGTACCGGCAGTGGTGTTTACCGCCATTAACGGCACCATCGGGTTGGTTGAACGATCCACGCCTTCATAATCCTGAATGCGACCGCCGTTACTGGCAATTAAACCGATACCTTTCGCGCAGTCGTGAGATGAGCCGCCGCCTAAAGAAATAATACAATCGCAGTTATGGTCGTGATAGAAGGCGATACCGCTTTCCACGTTTTTATCCGTCGGGTTAGGTTCCGCACCGCCGAAGATAATAGGCTCTAAGCCGGCACCTCTTAGGATGGTGGCGAGTTGTTCCGCCATGCCGCTTTGAGCAAGAAAGCCGTCGGTCACGATGAGCGGTCGGTTGCCGCCCAAGCTTCTCATTAACTCGCCGACTTCTTCAACAGCGTTTTCTCCGAATACGTTTCTGGTTGGTAAAAAGTAATATGTTGACATAAGCACTACCCCCATGAGAAAAATAGCTTGAGTAAATTCTGTTTATCAAATCAGCAATTGCTGTTCGATAAATGTACTATATACCTCTTAAAAAATAGGCAAAAGGAAATTGTTACATTTAATTAACAAAATTTTAATAATTGTGACAAACTTCAAATTTTTGGCGGTTTTGAAGTGCCTATTTGGAGTGATAAGAATTAATGAACGCGTAATAACAAATAACCGCACAAAAGTGCGGTTATTTTTTCCTAAATTTTTGATCGGGTTATTTGGTTGTACTTTTAAGCAATAAATAACCTAATATTGCCGATACGGACGAACCAAGCAAAATACCTAATCTTGACAAGGTATTGATTAAGCTGTCCGATTGCCCGTCGGTAAAGGCTAAGCCCGCCAGGAACATCGACATAGTGAAACCGATACCGCACAAAATTGCGATAGCAAAAACCTGCTTCCATTTTATACCTTCCGGCAGTTTGGCAATCCCCAGTTTGACCGAAAAATAACTAAAGCTGAATACGCCTAGAGGTTTGCCCACAATTAAACCCAGCGCAATACCCAACGGCAGGGTGGAGAAGATCATATCCGTATTAATCGTGCCTAATGACACCCCCGCATTGGCAAAGGCGAATAATGGCAAGACAAAAAATGAACACCAAGGGGTGAGAATATGTTCAAAGGTATGCAGAGGACTTTTGCCTTCGCTATCTTTTTGCGGGATACAGAAACCGATAATTACACCGGCAAGAGTTGCATGAACGCCGGATTTTAATACCGCAGCCCATAAAATTAAGCCGAAAATTAAATAGGCGCATAAATGTCCCACTTTCATACGGTTGAGGGTAATTAAGCCGGCTATCGCCACAATTGCTACGCTTAGCGCCTGAATACTCAATTCCTCGGAGAAGAAAACGGCAATAACTACGATAGCGCCTAAGTCGTCAATAATAGCTAACGCCAGCAAAAAGACTTTCAACGGCAAAGGTACGCGAGTGCCGAGCAATGCGACAATCCCTAAAGCAAAGGCAATATCCGTCGCCATTGGAATAGCCCAGCCGTTACTTAATTCCGGGTGTTGATTGGTGATTAAGTAATAGATGAGAGCCGGCACAATCATACCGCCGATGGCGGCAACCGCCGGAAAAATAGCCAGTTGATAGCGGGAAAGCGAACCCTCAAGCATTTCTCGTTTTACTTCAAGCCCTACGAGTACGAAGAAAACCGCCATAAACCCGTCATTAATCCAGTGTAACAGGGTTTTGTTGATCATAAATTCGCCAAACTGAACGCTAACAGGAATGTCCAAAAAGTTAAAATAAAAATTATTCAAAGACGTATTAGCAAAAATCATTGCTAATAATGCAAAGAAAAATAATAAAATGCCACTTGCCGAGCCCATCTTAAAAAAGCGCTGGATTTGAGCCATAAACATGTTGCATCCTCCTTTAAATGTTAGATTTATAGATGGACTCATCTTAGCATAAGTTATAGATTTTTTATTACAAAACCATTAATTAAGCGTTAATTTTAGTAAATGATTAGATGATATCTAATATTTTATCTTTTTGGTTATAATGGCATCTAATTTGCTATTAAATTTTCTTATTTGAATGCGGATTTGTACGAAAAAAGTGCATTAAACTGTTTGAAAACAGTATTGTTTTACTTAAAAAGGCGCCTTTATTCAGCTATCTATAAACGGTTTTTTTCACCGCCAAAATGCTCAATAAGATTTTCCGTCAACTTTGCCAATTCGCCGGTCATCAAAATAAAATCGGCATCAAAGCGTTGGGCAAAGTCTTCTTTTAAAATATCATCGTTTTTTTCACGAATCATGTCGGCAAATTTCAACCGTTTTAAGGTGCCGTCGTCATTTAATACAAAGGTTAAATGCTCTTCCCATTCAAGGGCAAGTTTGGTCACAAATTTGCCCGCCTGCAAGTGAGAGATCATTTCTTCGCTGTCCAAAGCTTGATTTTTGCAGCGAATAATGCCTCTGTCGTCAGCCGCTTTAAGCTCGGCTTCTTCTAAGGGAACCAGCCATTGCGGCATATAGTTTTTAATGATCCAATCGGTCATCACCATGCTTGGCTCATTAGCAAAGGCAAGAGGTACCACCGGGAGCGAGCCTAAAGATTTCCGTAATAAAGCGAGCACATCTTCGGCACGTTTGCTTGAAGCCGCGTCGACATAAATTAAATTTTTTTCGGTATCGATCCAAATCGCCGTTTGTTGATTTTTACTGAATGCGCGGGGTAACAGCACCGATACCACATCGTCTTTCAGCGCCTGCTTTTCGGTTTTTTTCAGTTTGCGGTTTTCTTTTTCTTCTAATTCATTGATTCTGTTATCTAATTCCCGTTTTATTACATGCGCGGGAATTATTTTTTCTTCCTTGTGAGCTACCAATAAAATTTGTTTACCCACTGAAAAGCAGAATAGTTCGGCACCGCGCAACGGCGTTGTCCAGCCGAATTTGCTCATATCCGATTGACCGCAAGGGTGATAGGCGCATTGCGCCAGATTTTGTTGAAGTTTATCTTCCGACCAATCGAGCTCTTTAGTGAGCTTATAAATCATTGCATTTTTGAACCAGTACATTTGATGATGTCCTTACGAAAGTTTAAAGGGAACATGCCATATTCGTATAACATTGCTTAACAATCTTGGAACGATATGGGGTAAAATATTGCGGTATTTTACTCTAAATCGGAGAATTAAATGAAAAATAAATTGATCACCTTTATCGGTGGCGGAAATATGGCGCAGGCGATAGTGTTCGGATTGTTGAATAAAGGATATTCGGCGGCAAAATTAATTGTTTGCGATCGTAATGAGGCTAAACGCAACTTATTTGCCCAAAAAGGCGTTGAGGTCAATTTAACGAATGTAGAGGCGGCGGAAAAAGCGGAAGTAGTGGTGCTTGCGGTAAAACCTCAGGCGATGGCGGAAACCTGCGGCCCATTAAGCGCGGTGGATTTTAGCGGAAAATTGGTCATTTCCATTGCTGCCGCAGTTTCCGTAAGCCGTTTATCGGCGCTGCTTCCAACGGCGAAAAATATTGTGCGGGTAATGCCGAACACGCCGGCGCTGGTGTCGGAGGGCATGGCGGGTTTATTTGCATCGACAGGGCTTAACGGGGAATATCAGGATTTCGCTGAAGATTTGCTGAATGCGGTAGGGAAAACCTGCTGGCTACAAAAAGAAGAGGATATGCACGCCGTTACCGCAGGATCCGGCTCAAGCCCCGCTTATTTCTTTCTATTTATGGAAGCTATGGAAAAAACATTATCAAGCATGGGAATTTCACCGGAAAATGCCCGCACTTTGGTGCAGCAGTCCGCTTTAGGTGCGGCGAAAATGGTGGAAAACAATCCGCAGCTGCCCCTTTCGACATTACGCGAAAATGTCACTTCAAAAGGCGGAACCACTGCGGCGGCGTTGGCGGTGTTTAATCAATATCAATTAGATAAAATCGTGCAACAGGCGATGGAAGCCTGCGTTGCCCGTTCTCAGGAAATGGAAAAATTATTTTAATGAACGTTCGTCCTTTTACTTGGCTGGCGCTAAGTTATTTCGGTTATTATTGCGCTTACGGCGTGCTGGTTCCTTTTTTACCAGTGTGGTTAAAATCGCAAAATTACGGCACCGAATTAATCGGCGCGGTTATTGCTTCCTCTTATCTTTTCCGTTTTCTAGGCGGTATTTTCTTTCCTTCCCGGGTAAAACGGGCGAATCAAATTTTATCCGCCTTAAGATTATTGGCTTGGGCTAATGTTTTTGTTATTACTGCGATGGCGTTTGTGTCGGAAAGTTTCTGGTTGATTTTTATTGCTATCGCCGTTTTCAGCATGGTTAATGCTGCCGGGATGCCTTTAACGGATTCAATGGCGACCACCTGGCAACGCCAGATTAGGTTGGATTACGGCAAGGCGCGGCTTATCGGGTCGGCGGCTTTTGTGGTGGGCGTCACTGTGTTCGGTTCTTTAATCGGCGCTATCGGCGAGCAATATATTATCAGCATATTAATCGGTTTATTCGGTCTATATGCCGTTTTACAAATGGTACCGCCTCAGCCGAAACCGGCGGATGAAGATAAAAATTCGGCAAAAAGTGCGGTCGGTTTTGGCGAACTTTTGAAAAAACCGACTCATTTGAGGTTAATTATTGCCGCCATGTTAATTCAGGGATCTCATGCGGGTTATTATGTTTATAGCGTTATTTATTGGACAAATCGGGGTATCGCCGTTGAAACTACCAGTTTGTTATGGGGATTAGGCGTTATTGCGGAAATCCTGTTGTTCTTTTTCTCCGGTCGTTTATTTAGAAATTGGTCGGTGAACGCTATTTTTTATTTGTCGGCAGCCGCCGCTGCGTTGCGTTGGGGGGCGTTCAGCTACACTGACGCATTATGGCAAATCGCCTTATTGCAATGTTTACACAGCCTCACTTTTGCCGCTCTGCATTATGCCATGGTGCGCTATATCGGCATGCAGCCGCAAAACGCTATGGTGCGTTTGCAATCTTTGTACAGCGGTTTGGCAAGTTGCGCTTCCGTAGCGTTATTGACCGCTTTAGCCGGCATAATCTACCCCATCTCAAGTCATTGGGTATTTTTGGTGATGATGATTTGTGCGTTGATCGCATTATTTGTGATTCCGCGCAAGCCGACAAACGCATAATTCCGTTTGTGTTACCCACTCATATAAGGAAATATATGTATTTAGTTAAATTCAGTGTTATCAGCGCTATTATAAAGGGTGAGGACGAAAGATTTTATTGATAATCCGAAACGCCTGTCGGAGGACAGGCGTTGTTGATTCAATAAAATTTCTTATTGATGATAGTTTTCCATAAATCGGGCGAATTTGCTCAAGGCCTCTTCAATTTGATGCACATAAGGCAGAGTAACGATTCGGAAGTGGTCAGGCGCGTGCCAGTTAAAGCCTCTACCGTGAACTAACAACACCTTTTCCTGCGCCAGCAAATCGAGCACGAGTTTTTCATCGTCATAAATATTGAATTTTTTAATGTCGATTTTCGGGAACATATAAAGTGCGCCCATCGGTTTTACGCAACTTACGCCGGGAATTTGATTTAATAATTCATAGGCGCGGTTGCGTTGTTCGTACAAACGACCGCCGGGCACAATCAATTCGTTAATACTTTGATAACCGCCTAACGCAGTTTGGATGGCATGTTGCATCGGCACGTTCGCACATAACCGCATTGAGGCGATCATGTCTAACCCTTCGATATAGCCGCGTGCTTTATCTTTAGGCCCGTTTAAAATCATCCAACCCTGACGGAAACCGCAAATGCGATAGGCTTTGGACAAACCGTTCATGGTGATGGTTAATAAATCGGGCGCTAAGCCCGCAATATGGTGGTGAACCGCGCCGTCATATAAAATTTTGTCATAAATTTCATCAGAGAAAATTAATAAACCGTTTTGCCGTGCGATTTCGGCAATTTCCAATAAAAGTTCTTTGCTATAAACCGCACCGGTCGGATTGTTAGGATTAATAATAACAATGGCTTTGGTGCGGGAGGTGATTTTGCTTTTAATATCATCGATAGCCGGGAACCAATCCTGTTCTTCATCACAAAGATAATGTACCGCTTTACCGCCTGCCAAGGTTACCGCCGCAGTCCATAACGGGTAGTCAGGCATTGGCACCAGCACTTCGTCGCCGTCGTTTAAAAGCGCCTGCATTGCCATTGTAATTAGTTCCGAGGCGCCGTTACCGATATACACGTCATTTACCGTAGCGCCGTGAATACCTTTTGATTGGTAGTATTGCACAATAGCTTTACGGGCGGAATATAGCCCTTTGGAATCGCAATAGCCTTGTGCGGTCGGTAAATTGCGGATAACATCAATCAGAATTTCGTCGGGCGCTTCAAAACCGAAAGGCGCGGGGTTGCCGATATTCAGTTTTAAAATTTTGTGACCTTCTTCTTCTAAACGAAGCGCCGCTTTATGCACGGGGCCGCGAATATCATAACAGACATGTTCTAATTTATTCGATTTAGGAAAGAGTTCCATAAGGGCTACCTTAATTACTAATTACTTTTTGATGTTGTCTTTTGGGCTTGTGTTTAAAACTTCCGCAAGCGTCAGGAAAAGTTTTTTCAATTTACGCTTATTTTAAACGGAATAAAAGATTTACTAAAAAATTTTTTTAAATTGCGGTAGAATTAATGGCTCCGTTAACCCTTTGAGCTGGGTATTTTGTCGGTTTAAGCCGGTTTAGCTTTAATTCTTTCATATATGTTTCTAACGATGGATAGTTTGCAATCATTACAACAACAGCTAATACAGCAAATGGATGCGTATCAACCTTGTAAAAATCAGCCTGAAATTACCGCGCTTACGGCAAAAATTCAGCTGGAACAAAATCTTTTAGCCTGGTTGAAAGCACAACAAGATTATCCTCAGTTCTATTTGCATTGCCGGGCGGATTCTCCTAACGAGCAGGAAAACCATATTGCCACAATCGGGCAGGTGCGCACTTTTACAACGGTAAATCATGCGCAAACTTTCGTACGGCGGGCGGATTTCACTTTGGTGGGCGGAATGACCTTTAACGGCGAATGCGATTTTTATTTGCCGCGTTTATTGTTACGGCAAGTTGACGGCGAACTCACCGCGACCTTATTTATTGACAGTCAAAAGGATTTATCGGTAGAAAAGCAACTTGCCGGCAAATGTTTAAAAAATTTTACAAAATCCGTCGCGCTTGAGCCGGTTGTTCAATCCGTGCAGTTAGTGGAAAAAAAAGCGACGCAAGCTCAATGGTGCGAATGGGTGGAACAGGCGTTATTAGAAATAAAAAAAGGCAGTTTCACCAAGGTTGTGTTGGCTAATGAAAGTATTTTCAGCAGTCGGCAGCCGATAAACGCCATTGATTTTCTGGCTGAAAGCGAGAAAAAAAATACCGGTTGTTATCATTTCTTCTTTGCCCAAAAAGCGGATTGCGCCTTTATCGGCTCGTCGCCCGAACGTTTATATTTGCGTAACGGACAAGATTTACAGACGGAAGCGCTGGCGGGAACGGCTGTTATGAGCGATGATGAAGAGCAAAATCAGCGGCAGGGCGAATGGTTACTCAAAGATGAAAAAAATGAGTACGAAAATATGCTGGTGGTGGAAGATATTTGCGGTAATATTGAATCCTTTACGCAGAATATCGAAGTACAATCCGTAGAATTAAAACGTTTACGCCTGGTACAGCATTTGCGGCGGAAAATTTTCGCAAAATTGACCGCACTTGCGGCGGATGAAGCTTGTTTGAACGCCATTCATCCCACCGCGGCGGTGGCAGGGTTGCCGAAACAAAACGCATTACGGTTTTTAGCCAAAACGGAGACCTTTGAAAGAAGCTGGTATGCCGGTACCTTAGGTTTTATGAACCGTGCAAGGGCGGAATTTTGCGTAACTTTACGTTCCGCTTTTGTGGAACAAAACAGAATTCGTGTTTTTGCAGGCGCAGGGATTGTCGCAGGCTCTGTCCCCTTGCTAGAATGGCAGGAAATTGAAAGAAAAGCATCAGGGTTATTATCTTTATTACAAAATAGTGGAGAGCACATATGTCAGTAAGCACATTTAATCGTTGTTGGTCAAAAGTGATCCTTGAGACTTTAACACGTCACGGAGTGAAACATTTCTGTATCGCTCCCGGCTCCCGCTCCACACCTTTAACGCTTGAAGCAAACCGCTTGCAGGAACAACGGCGGGCGTTGTGTCATACGCATTTTGATGAACGGGGTTTGGGCTTTTTTGCTTTAGGCTTGGCAAAATCTTCGCAAACACCGGTGGCGATTATCGTAACTTCCGGCACGGCGGCGGCTAATCTTTACCCTGCTATTATCGAAGCGCGCCAAACCGGCGATAATCTGATTGTGCTTACCGCAGATCGTCCGGACGAATTAATAGAGTGCGGTGCAAACCAAGCGATTTTGCAGCAAAATATGTTTGCGGGTTATCCTGTTGCCAGCGTGAATTTGCCTCGCCCGAGTCAGGATTATATTGTCTCCTGGTTAATTTCTACGCTGGATCAGGCTTGTCATCAACAAGCGCAACAAGCAGGCGTGATTCATATTAATGTGCCGTTCGCCGAGCCTCTTTATGACGCCGATGAAGATGAAATCGACGTTCATCCTTGGTTGGCGCCGGTACAGCGCTGGCTTAATCATAATAAACCATGGGCGGATCATCAGGCTTTACAGGAAGAAGTGGTGATGCACGAGCATTGGGATAATTGGCGCACCAAACGCGGCGTGATCGTGGCGGGCCGTTTAACGCAGGAACAGAGTATGGGTATTACCGCCTGGGCAAATACCATGGGGTGGGTAGTATTAACCGACATTCAATCCGGCGTTGAACCAAGTCTGCCTTATGCGGATATTTGGCTTGCCAACAAAACCGTGCGCGAAAAATTATTGCAGGCGGATCTTGTGATTCAGCTGGGCTATGCTTTTGTCAGCAAACGAATCAACCAATTTTTGGCGGATTTCAAAGGTGAATACTGGATTGTGGATGAAAGCGCGCACAGAGTGGATCCTTATCATCATATCCATACCCGCTTTACCGCCAAAGTGCATCACTGGTTACGCGCTCATCCGCCGTTACGGCAAAAACCTTGGTTGCTCGAACCATTGGCATTATCTAAATTCTGCGCAAGTTTTATCGAACAACAGGTAGGCGGCAATTTAAACGAAGCTTCATTGGCGCATCATATTGAACGAATTTTGCCGAATAACGGAATTTTATTTTTAGGTAACAGCTTATTTGTCCGCCTTGTGGACGCTCTGGGCAAATTACCGGAAGGTTATCCGGTAATTACAAACCGCGGCGCCAGTGGCATTGACGGTTTACTAGCTACCGCAGCCGGTGTGGGAATGGGCTCGAATCAGCCCGTAGTCGCCATGATCGGCGATGTTTCCGCTCTGTATGATTTAAACTCGTTGGCATTGTTCAAAAACGTTAACCAACCGACGATTATTTTCCTGATTAATAATAACGGCGGCGCTATTTTTGATATGCTGCCGGTGGAAAGTTCGGTAAAAAGCGAATTTTACCGCATGCCGCATCATACGGAATTTTCGCAAGCGGCTTCAATGTTCGATTTAAAATATGCCCGTCCGTACACCTGGGCGGATTTAAGCTCCGTGCTGAAACAGGCGTATTCCCGTAAAGAAGCGACGGTAATCGAAATTAAAGTCGGTCCGATGGACGGTAGTAACACCTATAAACGCTTAATTGAACAAATCAGTTATGCGGTAATCGGTGCTTAAAATGAGTAAAAAACCTTGATAAATTTCAAGGTTTTTTTATAGGTGAATACAATGACTCTGGTTTTTTTACACGGTTTGCTCGGCACAAAATCCGACTGGCGGAAAATCATCGAAAATCTACCGCACTTTCGTTGCGTCAGCCTGGATTTACCTTTTCACGGCGAACATAAATTTACTGAAGCGAATAATTTTGAGCAATGTGCGGATTTTATCTCTCATCAAATCAAAAGTGCGGTAGGAAATCAGCCGTATTTTTTAGTGGGTTATTCGCTTGGCGGGCGGATTGCCCTTTATTATGCGTTGCAGTCTCAATGCGAAAAGGGGAATTTACAAGGTTTGATTTTAGAAGGTGCGAATCTCGGTTTAACCTGTGATGAGGCACGCAAAGTGCGGTGGAAAAACGATGAATTTTGGGCTCAACGGTTTATCACTGAATCTGCGGAAAGCGTGTTAAATGATTGGTATCAACAACCTGTATTTGCTCATTTAAACGCACAACAACGTGCGGATTTAATTGAAAAACGTGTTACAAACTGCGGTAAAAATATCGGTAAAATGCTGGAAGCAACTTCCCTTGCTAAACAGCCTTATTTAGGCGATAAAGTGCGGGAAAGTACATTGCCGGTTTATTATTTGGCCGGCGAAAAAGATCAAAAATTCCTCCAAATGGCGGTACAGGAAAAGTTGAACTTACAGCTTATTGCTAATGCGGGGCATAATGCGCATCTGGAAAATCCCGTCGAATTTTCGCAAAAACTGACCGCACTTTTGCGAAATCATAAAATAAAAAAGACGGATAACTTATGATCTGTTTATTTATCGGTTTTTCTTTCTAGATTTGCAAAACTTCCGCTATAATGACCGCACTTTTCATTAACTCAAAGGACTTACAATGTTATATCCAAGCGAAGAATTTCTTTACGCCCCGGTTGAATGGGCGGATCACAGCGAAGGTTACACCGACATCCGTTACCACAAATCCAAAGACGGCATCGCCAAAATTACTATTAACCGCCCGGAAGTACGTAACGCATTTCGTCCGCAAACCGTAAAAGAAATGATTCACGCCTTTTCCGACGCCCGTTTCGATGAAAAAATCGGTGTTATCGTGTTGACCGGTGAAGGGGAATACGCATTCTGCGCCGGCGGCGACCAAAAAATCCGCGGCGATTACGGCGGTTATAAAGACGACAGCGGCGTTCATCACTTAAACGTACTGGATTTTCAACGCGATATCCGTACCTGCCCGAAACCTGTGGTAGCAATGGTTGCCGGTTATGCGGTGGGCGGCGGTCATGTTTTACACATGATGTGCGACTTAACCATCGCGGCGGATAACGCCAAATTCGGTCAAACCGGTCCGAAAGTGGGTTCTTTCGACGGCGGTTGGGGAGCCAGCTATATGGCGCGTATTGTAGGTCAGAAAAAAGCCCGCGAAATCTGGTTCTTATGTCGCATGTACGACGCCAAAGAAGCTTTGAATATGGGCTTGGTAAATACCGTGGTACCTTATGCGGATTTAGAAAAAGAAACAGTGCGCTGGTGTCGCGAAATGCTGCAAAACAGCCCGATCGCATTGCGCTGCCTGAAAGCCGCCCTGAATGCGGACTGCGACGGTCAGGCCGGTTTACAGGAATTAGCGGGTAACGCTACTATGTTGTTCTACATGACGGAAGAAGGTCAGGAAGGTCGCAACGCTTTCAACCAAAAACGCGAACCGGATTTCAGCAAATTTAAACGCAATCCTTAATTTTGTTAAGTGCGGTTAGAATTTATAGAATTTTATGCGGCCCTTGCTGCCCCCTCAGTCACTGCGTGACAGCTCCCCCCATAAAGGTGGGAGCGAAAATCACATTATCGCGCCTGCACTGGCGGTACTAGCTATGTTGAAAAGACAACATTACTTTTCCACCTCTAACTTCGTGGAGGAGGGAACGGAGTGAAATGCTGTTGTCGTTATCAACATACGCCAAAAATATTGTAGTGGTAGACTAATTCCGCAGTCCTCAATAAGTGGTAAAATAACATCACAAATGAGGAAATATTATGAGAAGAACATTTAGCGCAGAATATAAAGCTGAAGCAGTAAAATTAGTGACTGAACGAGGATATTCAGTTTCTCAAGCTTGCCGAGAGTTAGGTGTGGGTGAAACAGCACTTCGTCGCTGGATAAGTCAAGTTCAAGCGGAGCAACAAGGTTACGTTTTAGCTGGTTCAAAGCCAATTAGCCCAGAACAACAACGAATTCGAGAACTTGAAAATCGTATTAAAGAACTTGAAGAAGATAAGGCCATTTTAAAAAAGGCTACAGCGATTTTAATGTCACTCGAAAACAAAAATACCAAGTCATTACGACGTTAAAATCGCGAGGAATCAACCGGTTATGTGAGCTATTTAGCGTGTCTGAAAGTGCTTACTACGCCCATTTGCGCACAGCCAAAAAGCCAGCGAAACACACAGCTTTAGCCGTTGAAATCAAGGCAATTTTTGATGCAAGCCGAAGTTCAGCAGGCAAACGAACGATTCAATCGCATTTGAAAGAGAAAGGTATTTTTGTGGGGTTGTATTTAATTCGTAAGTTAATGAATAAGCAAGGATTATTTAGTAAGCAACCGCAAAAATGGCGCAATCCTAGTAAAGGAAACAGTCAAGTTTTTGAGAATATACTAAGTCGAGAATTTACGCCTGATAGCCAAACGACCGTGCTATGTGGTGACACGACCTATATAAAAATCAATGGGATATGGTGCTATTTAGCAGTGGTAATTAATTTATTAAATCGTCAAGTCGTCGGTTGGAAGCTAAGTCGCTATCATGATAGTGAGCTGGTTAAAGATGCACTGAATCATGCGATGCTGAATATTGAACGCACGGAGCGAATGTTGTTCCATTCAGACCAAGGTAGTATTTATGGCAGTGAAATCTTTACTGATTCAGTTAAGAAACATGGGCTTACACAAAGTATGAGCCGTCGTGGTAACTGTTGGGACAATGCGCCGGTGGAGCGTTGGTTTCGAAGTTTTAAATATGAATGGATGCTGAAAGGTGGTTATAGTGATTTTGAAAGTGCTGTAAATGATGTGAGAGAATATGTGATGTATTATAATCACATTCGCCCACATAGCTATAATCAAGGTCTATCTCCGATTTTAGCAAAAACAACTTATCGGAGACTGTTAAATTAGTTGACCACTACAAATACGGCAAAAATTTCGCTCCCCACAGCGGTGATTTTTTCCGTTACATTTCTTATTAAAAGACAACTTTGGAAAAATTCCGGCTTTTTTTACAACATCACAAGACTTTTCAGCTAAAAAATGATAATTTCCTTTGACTATTTTTCTATCTGAAGGTAAGATTCACGCCCTATGCAAAAGGTAAAACTACCCCTAACCGTTGACCCGGTTAAAGATGCGCAACGCAGATTGGATTACGTAGGCTACTACGCAGCCGATCAGTTGGTTCGTCTTAATGAGTCAGTGGTAAAAGTGCTCAGCGATGCACAGGTAACATTATCGTTTTTCATCGATCCGCAAAAATTAGTGGTGATGAAAGGTCAGGCGCAGGTTGAGGTTGAATTAGAATGTCAACGTTGCGGTCAGACGTTCAATCAAACGCTGGAATGTACGTTTTGTTATAGTCCGGTGGCTAATTTGAGTAAAATTGATGAATTACCGGAGATTTATGAACCGATTGAATTTAATGAATTCGGGGAAATAGATTTAATTGGTACGATTGAAGATGAATTTATTTTAAATCTTCCAATTGTTCCAATGCATTCATCTGAACACTGTGAAGTGTCCGCGCAGGAACAGGTTTTTGGCGAATTGCCAGAAGAATTGGCAAAAAAACCGAACCCGTTCGCTGTATTAGCTAATTTAAAGCAAAAGTAAATTTAGGAGTATAGCCAATGGCTGTTCAACAAAATAAAAAATCTCGTTCACGTCGTGATATGCGTCGTTCACATGATGCGTTAACTACTGCTGCAGTATCAGTTGATAAAGCAAGCGGTGAAACTCATTTACGCCACCATGTAACTGCTGACGGTTACTACCGTGGTCGTAAAGTGATTAACAAGTAATTGAACTTATTACTTTAAGGTAATCACTTGAGTCGTCTAACCCTTGCGTTAGATGTGATGGGCGGGGACATTGGTCCCCGTATTACTATCCCTGCGTCTATAAAAGCGTTGGAAAAAGATCCAATGCTATCTTTGCTTTTGTTTGGCGACAGCCAGCAAATAAATCCCTTATTGGAACAAGTTCCGTCCGCTCTGAAAGAACGTCTCCGTGTTTGTCATTGCTCTCGTGTAGTTGAAAATAATCAAGGTTTATCCTATGCCTTACGTCATAGTAAAGGAACGTCTATGCGTTTAGCTATCGAAGCGGTACAAAAAGGCGAGGCTCAAGGTTGTGTCAGTGCCGGCAATACCGGTGCTTTAATGGGATTATCAAAGGTACTTTTGCAACCGTTAAAAGGAATTGATCGTCCGGCGCTTATTTCTCTGCTGCCGACAATGGACGGCGGTCGCACGGTTATGCTGGACTTAGGAGCAAATATAGATTGCAACGCGAATAATTTATACCAATTTGCTTTAATGGGTGCTATTTTTGCAGAAAATCAACTTGATTTGGTTTTCCCCCGGATTGCTTTATTGAATATAGGCATTGAAGAAATTAAAGGTTATAAATCCATTCGCGAAGCCGCCGATTTATTAACAGGCAACAGTTCGCTCAATTACATCGGTTTTATCGAAGGAAATCTCCTGTTAAACGGCAAAGCAGATGTTATCGTCAGTGACGGGTTTGTGGGTAATATAGCCCTGAAAACCCTCGAAGGGGCGGCAAAAAATGTGATTTCCTTAATAAAAGGAAAATCGCGCAATCATTTATTAAAACCTCTGTTTAATTGGTTAATAAAATTGCTGTTTAAAGACAGTTATCAACGTTTACAAAAAATAAACCCGGATCAATATAACGGGGCATCATTAATCGGATTAACCTCAATCGTTGTTAAAAGCCATGGCGCTGCAAATATTGAGGCATTTAATAATGCGATTCATGATGCTGCATTACAGGCCCGCCAACAAATTCCTGAAAAAATATTGGCAGGGTTACAAAAATAATCTAAAAATTTTAATAAAGTTGTGACATAACGAGAACATTATGTACAGTAAAATCTTAGCCACAGGTAGTTATTTACCTGCACAAG
The DNA here is from genome assembly GCF_011455875.1 of Basfia succiniciproducens. NCBI lineage: Bacteria > Pseudomonadati > Pseudomonadota > Gammaproteobacteria > Pasteurellales > Pasteurellaceae > Basfia > Basfia succiniciproducens. The sequence goes on from NZ_CP015031.1 coordinate 1,476,594, forward strand.
TGCGTACTAACGCCGATTTAGAAAAAATGGTCGATACTTCGGACGAATGGATTTATACCCGTTCAGGCATGAAGGAACGCCGTATCGCCGCAACGGATGAAACATCGGCGACGATGGGTGCCAATGCGGCGGCAAAAGCCTTGGAAATGGCAAATTTAGATCCGCAGGAAATAGAGCTTATTATTGTAGGTACAACAACTAATTCCCATTCTTATCCAAGTGCGGCCTGTCAAATCCAAGGTATTTTAAATATTAAAGACGCAATATCCTTTGATGTCGCCGCAGCCTGTACCGGTTTCGTTTATGCGCTTTCTGTCGCCGATCAATTTATTAAAAGCGGGCAAGTGAAAAAAGCCTTGGTCATCGGCTCTGATCTAAATTCCCGCCATCTTGATGAAACCGATCGCAGTACGGTGGTTTTATTTGGTGACGGTGCCGGTGCCGTTATTTTAGAGGCAAGCGAACAACAAGGCATCGTCTCAACCCATTTACATGCATCCGCCGATAAGGAAGATATGCTTTCATTGCCTCATATTGAACGCGGTGAAGACAAATCCGGCTATATCACAATGCAGGGTAATGCCACCTTTAAACTTGCCGTGGGTCAGCTTTCAAGCGTCGTAGAAGAAACCTTAGAAAAAAATAATTTGCAGAAATCCGACTTAGACTGGCTGATTCCTCATCAAGCCAATATCCGTATTATTTCGGCAACGGCAAAAAAATTAGATATGGATATGTCACAAGTTGTATTAACCATAGAAAAATACGGCAATAACAGCGCTGCAACGGTACCTGTCGCATTAGACGAAGCCGTTCGCGACGGACGGATCAAACGGGGGCAACTCCTTCTGCTTGAAGCCTTTGGCGGTGGTTGGACTTGGGGCTCCGCTCTCGTTCGTTTTTAATATATAAACTCCTCAATATTTTTATTGAGGTTTTCACTCGGAATTCAATAAAATAGGAAATACAATGAAAAAATTTGCAATGGTTTTCCCGGGTCAGGGATCGCAATCAGTAGGTATGCTGGCTGAACTTGCCGAACAATTTCCCGTTGTTCAAGAAACCTTTAAACAAGCTTCCGAAGTCTTAGGTTATGACTTATGGCAACTCGTGCAACAAGGTCCTGCCGAAGAACTTAACAAAACCTGGCAAACTCAGCCCGCACTTTTAGCAGCTTCAGTGGCAATTTACCGTATTTGGCAACAACAATACCCGGAATTAAAACCCGAAGTGATGGCCGGCCATAGCTTGGGTGAATATTCCGCTTTAGTTTGCGCAGGCGTTATTGATTTTCAGGATGCTATTAAATTAGTTGAATTACGCGGTAAATTAATGCAACAAGCCGTGCCGGAAGGTACAGGCGCAATGTACGCAATCATCGGTTTAGATAACGAATCTATTATTAACGCCTGTAAAGCCGCCGAACAAGGCGAAGTGGTTTCCGCAGTAAACTTTAACTCTCCTGGACAAGTTGTTATTGCCGGTAGCAAAGCCGCTGTCGAGCGTGCCGCAGCTGCTTGTAAAGAAGCTGGCGCAAAACGTGCGTTACCATTAGCGGTAAGTGTTCCTTCTCATTGCGCATTGATGAAACCGGCGGCGGATCAGCTTGCGGTTTCCTTAGAAAGTATTTCGTTCAAAGCGCCTGAAATTGCCGTTATCAACAATGTCGACGTGAAAGCGGAAAATGATGCAGAAGCAATTCGAACCGCCCTTGTTCGCCAACTTTACAGCCCTGTTCGTTGGACTGAAATCGTTGAACGCATGGCTAAAAATAATATCGAAGTTTTACTTGAAATGGGACCGGGCAAAGTATTAACCGGTTTAACCGGCCGAATCGTTAAAGAACTTTCGGCACAACAAGTAAATGATGCGAAATCATTAGAAACGGTAAAAGAAATTTTAGCTTAATTATTCGTGGTGGGTTTTCGCCTGCCATTTACCAGGGTCTATTTATCCGGTGGTTTTTTAACCCCCGCCTACAAACGTTAGGAGACAAATATGCAAGGCAAAATCGCATTAGTAACAGGCGCAACCCGCGGTATCGGTCGCGCGATTGCGGAAGAATTAGCGACAAAAGGCGCTTTTGTTATTGGTACCGCAACATCAGAAAAAGGAGCGGAAAGTATTTCCGCTTATTTAGGTGAAAAAGGCAAAGGTTTCGTGTTAAACGTAGCTGATCAGGAATCTATCGAATCCGTTTTGGAACAAATCAAAAAAGAATTCGGTGATATTGATATCCTTGTAAATAATGCGGGCATTACCCGTGACAACCTGTTAATGCGCATGAAAGATGACGAATGGTTTGACATTATTCAAACCAACCTCACTTCCGTTTATCGCTTATCTAAAGCGATGTTGCGTACTATGATGAAAAAACGTTTCGGCCGTATTATCACTATCGGTTCGGTTGTCGGTTCAAGCGGTAACCCGGGTCAGTCCAATTACTGCGCGGCAAAAGCCGGTTTAATCGGTTTCAGTAAAGGGCTTGCCAAGGAAGTGGCGTCTCGTGGAATTACGGTAAACGTTGTTGCTCCGGGCTTTATTGCAACCGACATGACAGAAGTATTAACAGAAGAGCAAAAAGCGGGGATTTTAACTAATGTTCCTGCCGGTCATTTAGGTGAACCTAAAGATATTGCCAAAGCGGTTGCTTTCCTTGCATCCGAAGATGCGGGCTATATTACCGGAACTACTTTACACGTAAACGGCGGCTTATATATGGCATAATTTTATTCTTATTCCGTTCCGAAAACAGAAAAAGGATAAAAAGCATGGCAAAGCATTAGTCTTAATGCTAGAATTAACCTTGCTATAACGTGAGTTACGCAACAGCGTATGCAAAAACGTAACTGATTTCTAACCGTTTGTATGTTCCAATTTGTTTGTATTGTGGTTTGACCACGCAAAGAAATAGCTTGCAAGTTTTGGAAAAATACATACACTATTTACCTTATCGCATTGGGCGAGAACTACAATAGGAAAAAAAAATGAGCATTGAAGAACGCGTAAAAAAAATCATTGTTGATCAATTAGGTGTTAAAGAAGAAGAAGTTAAATCCGAAGCGTCTTTCATCGAAGACTTAGGTGCCGACTCTTTAGACACAGTTGAATTAGTAATGGCTTTAGAAGAAGAATTCGATATCGAAATTCCTGATGAAGAAGCTGAAAAAATTACAACGGTTCAATCAGCAATTGATTACGTTCAAAACAATCAATAATTAATTCATTAAGGCGGTAATAACCGCCTTAATTTTTTATCTCATTCTCCCCCCTTTCATCTTTTTGTGTTATCCCTGAATAGCTAAAAAATAACCAACTTATTACATTTTTTTGATTTAAATAAAACTTTTATAAGAATCCTGTAATAAATGAATTAAATCAATTGAAAGCATTTCTAATTCACGTATCATTTGCGTAGTTTTTAAAAATAACTCTTTCGGGGAATTAATCATGCTTTATTTAGAATTTCTGTTTCTATTATTAATGCTTTATACGGGTAGCCGTTTCGGCGGTATTGGTCTTGGGGTAATTTCAGGTATCGGGCTGGTTATTGAAGTATTCATACTTCGTATGCCGTTAGGTAAAGCGCCAATTGATGTAATGCTTGTAATCTTAGCTGTAGTAACTTGTGCCTCCATACTTGAAGCGGCCGGCGGTTTAAAATATATGTTACAAATTGCAGAACGCGTACTGCGCAGTAACCCAAAACGCGTAACTATTTTAGCGCCGATGGTAACTTACGTAATGACATTCATGTTAGGTACCGGTCACTCAGTTTACTCCGTAATGCCGATCATCGGTGATATCGCGTTAAAAAACAAAATCCGTCCGGAACGTCCGATGGCGGTTTCATCCGTAGCTTCGCAATTAGCTATTACATCCAGCCCGTTATCCGCGGCAATTGCTTATTATTTAACGCAAATCACTAAAATGCCGGGCTATGAACATATCACATTGTTGAACATTATTTCAGTGACCGTTCCGGCAACTTTCGTCGGTACTATGGCAATGGCGCTTTACAGCTTACGTCGCGGTAAAGAATTGGAAGATGATCCGGAATATCAACGTCGTTTAAAAGATCCGACTTGGCGCGATCGTATTTTAAATACGACTGCAACCTCTTTAGATGCGGAATTACCTCGTTCGGCAAAAATGGCGGTATGGTTATTCGTACTTTCGCTTGTTACCGTTGTAGTCATCGCAATGCTTCCTGAAATCCGCACAGTAGGTGTGCCGGTGGATGGCAAACCGGTGAAAGCGATTTCTATGTCATTCATTATCCAAATGATGATGCTCTGTTTCGGCGGTATTATCTTAATCGCAACCAAAACCAATCCGCAATCCGTACCAAACGGTGTGGTGTTTAAATCAGGTATGGTGGCATGTATCGCAATTTACGGTATTGCATGGATGAGTGATACATACTTCTCATACGCAATGCCTGAATTCAAAGCGGCGGTAACTACTATGGTTGAAAGCTATCCTTGGACATTCGCTTTCGCTCTATTTGCCGTATCCGTAGTAATCAACAGCCAGGCGGCAACCGCGGTAATGATGTTGCCAGTAGGTATCAGCTTAGGCTTACCGGCGCCCGTATTAGTCGGTTTAATCCCGGCGACTTACGCGTACTTCTTCATTCCTAACTATCCGTCAGATATCGCAACCGTGAACTTTGACGTAACGGGTACAACCAAAATCGGTAAATACTACTTCAACCACAGCTTCATGATACCGGGTCTTATCGGTGTAACCACAGCTTGTTTGGTAGGTTATGCCTTAGCTCATATGATTATTGTTTAATTTAATCAAACAATATCATCTTAAAAGTGCGGTCAAAATTTTCAAAGTTTTGACCGCACTTTTTATTGTTTAAAGTCCGAGAGTTTCTTTCACGAAAGGAATGGTGAGTTTGCGCTGCGCTTGCAAGGAAGCCTTATCCAATTTAAGCAAAGCGTCAAATAAGGTGTGCATATCGCGGTCTAAACGTTTTAATAGAAAATTTGCCGTTTCATCAGGCAATTCAATCCCGCGTTCATGGGCATTACGTTGTAAGACCAGAATTTTTTCTTCATCGGTAAATACATTAAGATGATAAATTTCGCCCCAGGTTAAACGTGAAGCAAGATCAGGCAACTTAATCGACAATGCGTTAGGCGATTGATTGGCACTGATTAATAATAAAGTATTTTCTTTTTCTTTAATGCGGTTAAACAAATCAAAAATCGCGATTTCCCATTCTTCATTACCAACCACAAGCTGTAAGTCATCAAGACATACCGCATCCTGGTATTCCAGATTTTCTAAAACTGCGGGAGAAAAATACTGAGATTTGCTTAAAGGTACATAAATTGCAGGGCGATTCTGCAATAAAAATTGATTAGACACCGCTTTCAATAAGTGGCTTTTACCGCTTCCTTCGGCGCCCCATACATAAAAGAATTGCTGTTTAAGGCAGGCAATATTTTTAGATAAAGAATCAACCAGCAGATCATTATGACCTACAAAAAAATTATCCAGGGTTTCGTCGTCAATTTGATGAATCGGTAAAGGAAGTTGATGCTCTGACAAAAAATAATCCTAACTAAAATAAATGAGGTAAGAATATAGCTGAAAAAAATAGGGTTAGGCAAGGCCCAACCCCATTTTTTATTTATTCCATCTGATTTTTTGCTTTCGGTAACAACAGGTTCAATACAATGGCGACCACCGCACATAAGCTGATACCTTTGAGAGAAAGCTCTCCCACATTCACAAACATACCGCCGATACCAAAGGTCATCACTACCGAAATAATACAGAGGTTACGGGCTTCCGTTACATCCACTTTATCGCGAATTAAGGTACTCATCCCTACCACCGCAATCGAACCGAACACTAACATCATAATACCGCCCATAACGATAGTCGGAATGGTTGATAAAAATGCGCCGACTTTGCCACAGAATGAAATACCGATTGCCCAAACCGCCGCCCAGGTCATAATATTCGGGTTGAAATTGCGGGTTAACATAACCGCACCGGTGACTTCCGCATAAGTCGTATTCGGCGGACCACCCAATAAAGAGGCGGCTGTTGTCGCCACACCGTCGCCTAATAAAGTGCGGTGTAAGCCGGGTTTACGAATAAAATCCTTGCCGGTAACGGAACTGATCGCCATGATACCGCCGACATGCTCAACGGCAGGTGCAATAGCGATTGGTAATAAGTATAAAATCGCTTCCAGTTTAAATTCCGGCGTAGTGATCTCCGGTAAGCTGAACCAAGGTGCGTTCAATACGGGTTGAAAATCAATTAAACCTAAGAACAAACACAAAATATAACCGACCGCTATCCCGAACATAATAGGAATCAGCTTCATCATGCCCTTAGAGAAAATCGCGACACACAAGGTAGTAAGCAAAGTAACCATGGAAACCAACACCGCGTCGTTATAGCTATAAGCACTATTTTTGCCAAGCGCCATATCTACTGCGGTAGGTGCCAAACCCATACCAATAATAATGATAACAGGGCCGACCACAACCGGTGGAAAAATGCGTTGCAAAGCGCCAGCTCCGCGCATCTTAACCAAGGCGCTTAATGCGACATAAACCAGCCCCGCAAAAGCAAGCCCGCCCATAGTGACTGCGATACCCCAGGTTTGAATACCGTATTGCATCGGTGCAATAAAGGCAAATGAAGAGGCCAAAAAAATAGGAACCTGTTTTCCGGTACATAACTGGAATAACAATGTTCCTATCCCTGCGGTTAACAATGCCGTATTTGCATTTAACCCGGTAATTAACGGCACTAATACCAATGCGCCAAATGCCACGAATAGCATTTGCAAACCTACAAAGGCTTGTTTCGCTTTACTCTGCACCTCAATCGGTGCGTTTGTTTGATTTGTCATGTAAGTTTTAACTCTCTGATTAAAATTAACTTGAAACTAAAAATTATTTTGTGCCGAAAATTTTATCGCCCGCATCACCAAGACCCGGAATAATGTAACCGTCTTGATTTAAATGATCATCAATTGAGGCGGTATACAATTCGATATCCGGATGGGCGGATTCCAACGCTTTAATACCTTCCGGCGCCGCAACTAAAACCAATACTTTAATGTGTTTGCAGCCCTTTTGTTTTAATAAGTCAATGGTTGCAATCATAGAGCCGCCGGTTGCCAACATCGGATCAACAACGATAGCTAAACGTTCTTCAATGTCACTGGCTAATTTTTGGAAATAAGGAACCGGTTCTAAGGTTTCCTCGTCACGATACATACCCACAACACTGATACGCGCGCTCGGAATGTGTTCTAACACACCATCCATCATACCGAGCCCCGCACGTAAGATCGGTACTACCGTTACTTTTTTGCCTTTAATGCGTTGAACTTCAACCGGACCACACCAACCTTCAATCGTCACAATTTCCGTTTCTAAATCCGCCGTTGCTTCATAAGTCAGCAAACTTCCCACTTCAGTCGCTAATTCACGGAAATGTTTTGTACTTACATCAGCCGCACGCATTAAGCCTAATTTATGTTTCACTAAAGGGTGTTTAACTTCAACTAGTTTCATAAGACATTCCTTAATCTAATTTATTTAAAAAATCAGTAAATTTTAAATCAGAACAATTTAAATTAACAGGGGCTAACCCCGTTATTTTTTCCCGATAAAAAAGTGCGGTCGAAATTTTGAAATTTTTGACCGCACTTTTAAACCATTATTTATTGGAACCCTCTGGGTGCAAACCAATACCTTGATGGCGTTCTTTTAATTTATCAATTACGTCTCCCCATTCAAGGTTTTGCTCGTGCAACATCACCGTTAAGTGATAAATTAAATCCGCCGTTTCCGAAACAATTTCACCTTTATCTTTAGACAAGGCGGCAAGAGCGGTTTCAACCCCTTCTTCCCCGACTTTCTGGGCAATTTTTTTGGTGCCTTTAGCATAAAGCGTTGCGGTATAAGAGCTTTCCGGATCGGCAAATTTACGCTCTGCCAACACACGCTCTAACTTGGCAAACCAAGTCCAATCACCTTCGCTTTGTGCTGCAAACTGATGGAAACAGCTCTCTTCTCCCGTGTGGCAAGTGGGACCGATCGGATCCGCTAAAATCAATAACGTATCGTTATCGCAATCCAAACTCATATCCACCACATTTAAGAAATTGCCTGAAGTTTCGCCTTTTGTCCATAAACGCTGTTTAGTACGCGAGAAAAAGGTCACCACTTTTTCATCACAGGTTTTTGCTAAGGCTTCTTGGTTCATATAGCCCAACATTAACACTTCGCAGGTTTGGAAGTGTTGGATGATGACGGGGAGGAGGTTATCGACTTTTTGCCAGTTGATTTTATTTTGCATATTTTTCCTTAATTTTAACCGCGTATATGTATTTTTACGTAGGGACAGACTTTATGTCTGTCCAGCGTTGTTTATTTGACGGACAGGGATAAACCCTGTCCCTACGAGTTATCTGCGAACTTCCACACCTTCCTGCGCCAAATATTCCTTCAACTCCCCAATATTGATAATCTGCTTATGGAACACGCTCGCTGCCAAGGCACCATCCACATTGGCTTCAATAAAGGCGTCGCGGAAATGCACCATTTCACCGGCACCACCAGAAGCAATAAGAGGCACTTTGCACACATCACGCACTAATTTGAGCTGAGTTAAATCATAGCCGTTGCGCACGCCGTCTTGGTTCATCATATTTAACACGATTTCACCGGCGCCACGTTTTTGCACTTCTTGAACCCAGTCGAGTAATTGCCAGTTGGTTTGGCGGGTACGGCTTTCGTCACCGGTGTATTGATTCACCCAGTATTTACCGGTTTCTTGTTCAAACCAACTATCAATACCCACTACGATCGCCTGCACACCAAAACGATCCGCCAATTGTGTAATTAAATTCGGATCGGCTAATGCCGGAGAGTTGATCGAAATTTTATCTGCACCGAAGGCAAATAATTTTTCCGCATCCTCGATGGTTTTGATTCCGCCCGCTACACAAAACGGAATGTCGATCACTTCCGCCACACGTTCTACCCAGCTTTTATCCACCGTTCTGCCGTCGGATGAAGCGGTGATGTCATAGAATACTAACTCATCCGCCCCCTCTTCCGCATAACGAGCCGCCAAGGGCACGATGTCGCCAATAATTTCATGATTGCGGAACTGCACGCCTTTTACTACCTGCCCGTTACGTACATCTAAACAAGGGATTATCCGTTTTGCCAACATTCGATTGCCTCCGCTACATTAAATTTGCCTTCCAATAACGCGCGCCCAACGATTACACCTGCCACGCCCGTGCCTTTTAATGCCTTGATATCCTCAAGCGAACCGATCCCGCCTGACGATTGGAAATTTACAGCCGGATATTTAGCGCAGATTTCTTTATATAAATCTACGTTTGAACCCGCCAAAGTGCCGTCACGGGAAATATCGGTACATAACACGTGTTGTAAACCGACCGATTGGAAATCTTCAATCAGCTCTTCAAGCGATACGCCGCTTGCTTCTTGCCAGCCGCTAATTGCAATGATTTTTTGACCGCTTGCATCAATGTTCACATCTAATGCCAACACGAATTTTTCCGCACCGTATTTGTTAAACCACTCTTTAACCATCGCGCGTTCTTTCACGGCGGTTGAACCGATTACCACACGGTTTGCGCCGACTGCTAAAAGATCCGCCAAATCTTTCTCGGTACGAATCCCGCCACCCACTTGGATTTTACAATGGGTTGCCGCAATAATTTTACCGATTAAAGCGGTTTGACGTTTAGCCGGATCTTTTGCCCCGGTTAAATCCACCAAATGCAACTGCTCTGCCCCTTGGGCTAAATAACTGGCAAATTGCTCAATTGGGTTATCGCTATATGTGGTTTGTTTGGCGTAATCTCCTTGATGTAGGCGAACAACATTGCCATCAATAAGATCGAGGGCGGGGATAATAATGGATTTTTTCATTGTTTTTTCCTGTATTAAAATTCCGGCGTGTTAAAAAATGCGCTTTCGCTGGATTGCTGAGCCAGTTTCTCCGCTTGTTTATAAAGGGTTTTCTTATAACCTTCCGCCAGCGGTGCACAAGCAATTGCTTTATCTAAAACGGTTTTATCCAAATTTTTTGCCGGTTGGGATAACAAACCGTGCACTAGGGCGACGGTCATTTCAGGATAAGGGCGTTTAACTAATTCGAGTTTATCGCCCCGTGCAATCACGCCGTTTTCCAACACTCGCACATACCAGCCGACCAAACCTGTTTCCACTACGGTTTTGCGGGTTTCGGGCACTTCGGTATTTTTAGATAAGGTATTGCAGGGTTTACGCGGCTGACAGACTTCCACAAGAGCGGAACCGATGCGGTATTGATCGCCGATACAAACGCTGTTTTCATCCGATTCGGATACCACAAAATTTTCGCCGAAGCGGGAATCCTGCAAATAGTCGTAATCCAGCTTCAAAAGTGCGGTCAGTTTTTCCAAAGATTTTTGCGCCATAAAAAACAAGGCTTTATCCACACCGCCGTGATGTTTTTTATCGCCCACATCATTGCCTTCCGCACCGAGTTGGTGCACACGCACCTTATCCACCGCTTTTTTACGAATTGCCGTTTCAATGTTTGAACCGTCGGCAAGCGAGAGAGTTTCCACTTGGGCGACTTTAACTGCCAGAATATGCGACATTACAGATTCTCCACAAAGTTTTTCAACAACTGCGCGCCGTTTTTGCCGGAACGTTCCGGATGGAACTGTACGCCGTAGAAGTTTTTACAGCCTAACGCCGCACTAAAAGGCACACCGTAATCGCTGGTGGCGATGGTATGTTCATTCGGCAACACCGCATAGCTATGCACAAAATAGAAGTGGCTGTCTTGTTCGATACCGGCAAATAGCGGGTGATCCTGCTCGTAACGCACTTTGTTCCAGCCCATATGCGGCAGCGGTAAACCCGTATTCGGGATTAAATCCGTATGCCCGCTCATCAGGCTTAGGGTCGGTACATTACCTTCGCTGGAATACTCCGTCATCAGCTGCATACCTAAACAGATACCGAGCATAGGTTGAGTGGCGTTTTGGATGGTTTCAATTAAATTGCGATCTTGCAAGATTTTCATCGCCGCCATCGCAGTGCCCACACCGGGCAATAGCAATTTATCCGCTGATTTGATAGTTGCAATATCACGGCTAATTTCCGCTTTAATATTTAAGCGGTCGAATGCAAATTTTACAGATGACAGGTTTGCACAGCCTGTGTCGATGATTACTAGGTTGGTCATATAAATATATCTTTATTTTAATTTACCTAATGCTTTTGCTGCATTTGGATTTTGGAATGCTTTTATAGTTTCTAACTGAATTTCAGCCTGAATTTTGGGATCTAACGGTAACTTAGATAAAATAGCTTTTTCAACTAAAGTAGTTAATGGTTCACCGATAGCTTTCCTAAAATTAAAGCCTAATAATTGTAGAATTATAAAAGTTTCTTTTGAAACCACAGGAGACAAAATTCTAACTACCTCATCAACATTTCCACCAGTAGCTTTAGCTAAATCTTGTAATTTAGGAATTAACTCTTGCGTAATGTAGTCAATTTCTTTATCAGCAATTTTCTGAGCCATTAGTTCTTGTTGGTAAGCTTGGGAAATTTGCAATAATTCATTTTTATCCGAAATTAATTCCTGAATAATTTCTTCTAATTCATTTATTGTTTCTTTATCATCTTTTTTGGCTTTACTTGCTTTAATTTTCGTAAAAATAGCTGACGCCGTGTTTTTAACTAATGCTTCAGATAACTTAACACCTAAATCAATTAATTGCTGATCCATATAAACTTTCTCCAATTACAAGCGGTCAAATTCCCCAAAAACTTTGCAAAATTTCACCGCACTTCTATATTTAAAATCTCCCCCAACCCCTCTTTACAAAAGAGAGGAGCTAATTCAAGGAGCTCATACTCAATTCGACTTGTAGTGGTCAACTAATTTAACAGTCTCCGATAAGTTGTTTTTGCTAAAATCGGAGATAGACCTTGATTATAGCTATGTGGGCGAATGTGATTATAATACATCACATATTCTCTCACATCATTTACAGCACTTTCAAAATCACTATAACCACCTTTCAGCATCCATTCATATTTAAAACTTCGAAACCAACGCTCCACCGGCGCATTGTCCCAACAGTTACCACGACGGCTCATACTTTGTGTAAGCCCATGTTTCTTAACTGAATCAGTAAAGATTTCACTGCCATAAATACTACCTTGGTCTGAATGGAACAACATTCGCTCCGTGCGTTCAATATTCAGCATCGCATGATTCAGTGCATCTTTAACCAGCTCACTATCATGATAGCGACTTAGCTTCCAACCGACGACTTGACGATTTAATAAATTAATTACCACTGCTAAATAGCACCATATCCCATTGATTTTTATATAGGTCGTGTCACCACATAGCACGGTCGTTTGGCTATCAGGCGTAAATTCTCGACTTAGTATATTCTCAAAAACTTGACTGTTTCCTTTACTAGGATTGCGCCATTTTTGCGGTTGCTTACTAAATAATCCTTGCTTATTCATTAACTTACGAATTAAATACAACCCCACAAAAATACCTTTCTCTTTCAAATGCGATTGAATCGTTCGTTTGCCTGCTGAACTTCGGCTTGCATCAAAAATTGCCTTGATTTCAACGGCTAAAGCTGTGTGTTTCGCTGGCTTTTTGGCTGTGCGCAAATGGGCGTAGTAAGCACTTTCAGACACGCTAAATAGCTCACATAACCGGTTGATTCCTCGCGATTTTAACGTCGTAATGACTTGGTATTTTTGTTTTCGAGTGACATTAAAATCGCTGTAGCCTTTTTTAAAATGGCCTTATCTTCTTCAAGTTCTTTAATACGATTTTCAAGTTCTCGAATTCGTTGTTGTTCTGGGCTAATTGGCTTTGAACCAGCTAAAACGTAACCTTGTTGCTCCGCTTGAACTTGACTTATCCAGCGACGAAGTGCTGTTTCACCCACACCTAACTCTCGGCAAGCTTGAGAAACTGAATATCCTCGTTCAGTCACTAATTTTACTGCTTCAGCTTTATATTCTGCGCTAAATGTTCTTCTCATAATATTTCCTCATTTGTGATGTTATTTTATCACTTATTGAGGACTGCGGAATTAGTCTACCACTACAACTATTTATCCCCCTCTTTAGAAAAGAGGGGTTAGGGGAGATTTGATAGCGATGTTAATTTCGCTTTAATCAAATTACAACCCCGTTGGCGCAAGCGTCCTTGCTTGTGCCTAAACCAATTTTTCAGTCCAATCGTAGACGCTTGAACTATCTGTTATTTCTTACAAACTGTCGAATGCAAATTTTACAGATGACAGGTTTGAACAGTTTGTGTCGGTGATCATAGTTAATTTAATTCATTAAGTGTTACGCCACATTCGTTTGTTGAGCTACTTGGAATCACTTCATAATTTTTACCGGCTTCAGCAACAAATGAGATTTCCTTTCCACCCGAACATTTGTAGTATGTCGTTGTTGTTTTACCTGTTGTAACATCTTTAAATATATGTGGAGCGCTCATAATCTCGTTCTTTACATTTACTTTCGCATTCGCTGGAATAATAAATTCTTTGAAAAATGGTGTTGAACCGATATTTGAAAATTGGCTAGGATCCTTGCTATATACAGATTCAGGCATACCGATAGATTCGTTTCCTTTTGCACCAACAAGTGATGAAAACGCCTGTCCTACACCTCCGCCAATTGTAATTTTTTCTTTATTTCCATTATGTTCGATGGTAAGTGTTGATGGTCTGCCATTTTGACCAAATATGCGAATACGGGCATCAGTTGAGGCATTATAAGTTTTATCTTTTGTAGATAATTCCGTACCCATACAGCCAGCAAGCAATAAAATAGATAAAGCTAAAGATAATTTTTTCATTTTTATATTCCTTTTTTATTTGTCACAAGCGATCAAATTTCACAAAAAATTTGTAAAAATCAACCGCACTTTTAAGCCTAGCACTTGCGTGCTAAGTTATCCATATCATCAATACGCAAAAGCATAGGGTATTGCATTCAGTTCAATTGTGCGGTTTAGCGGGATTGGGTAATAATGTCTTTAATATCGTCGATTATTATGACACCAAGCATAACGCTGTTATATTTTGATTTTAACACTCCGCTTCATCGGGGGATTTCGGTTTAGGTGGCAACATACGTTTGTGATGAGAACGGTTGTGCCAGAAACGAATTTGTTGCAGCGCCTGCGGGCTAACGGTTTCGCCGCGCAGATAAGCGTCGATTTCCGCATAAGTAACGCCCATTTCAGCTTCGTCCGTTTGTCCTGCCCATAAACCGGCGCTCGGTTTTTTATCCAGCACGCTTTGCGGTACGCCAAGATAACGTCCGAGTTCAAATACCTGCTCTTTGCGCAATCCCGCTAAAGGCAGCACGTCCGCCGCACCATCGCCGAATTTGGTAAAATAACCCGTCAGCCATTCCGCCGCATTATCGGTGCCCAACACAATAGAACGATGGCTTTGTGCCGTGGTAAACAGCGCAATCATACGCAGTCTTGCCATTAAATTGCCCTTTAATACGTTAATGCGCTCCGGTTCGGAATTTAATACCGGGGAAAGTTGTTGCATAATTAAATCGTACCAAGGCGCAATGGAAATTATTTGTCCGTCAATACCGGCGCTTTCCAGTGTGGCTTGCGCATCCGCCACATCTGACGGACTGGTTACTTCGGCGGGCAAAATTAAGGCTTGTACCGGTGCGCCGGTGCGCGCTACCAAATGAGCGCAGACGGCGCTGTCAATACCGCCGCTGACGCCCAGCGTATAGCCGTCCATACCGTAAAGTTCGGTTCGTTGGTTTTCCAGCCATTGAATTAAATAATCTGCGTATGCTGCCGTTTTCATTCTTTTTTCCCCGAATGCCGTTCAATCAGATGTTGTTTTAGCGTCCATAAATCCTGCGATAAATCCACATAATAACCGTGAGGTTTTTCCAACCGGCGGACTTCATTCCAAAGCGATTGTAATTCCTGTCGGCAATGCGCACGGCTCTCTTCCAGTGTCGGTATGGTCAGCTGTTTTTCCCCTTGCGAAATCCATTGCTGCAATTTTTGTTCCGCAACAAAATCCGTCACCCATTTGGTTTTCCAGGTATATTCCGGGTCAAACAACATATAAGGTTTAGTACTATCAATGATTTCATCATGTAAGGTAATCACATCGGCGATCGCTTTGTGATTTTTATCATACAGGCGCCACAAATTTTTAAAGCCCGGTGTAGTGGTTTTTTGCAAGGTCTCGCTAAGTTTAATTTTCGGAATAATCCGCCCTGCGTTTTCCAGCGCAACAATCTTATATACGCCGCCGAAAACCGGTTCGCTTTTTGCGGTAATCAACCGTTCGCCTACACCAAAACTGTCGATTTTCGCCCCTTGCAGCAACAAATCTTTAATCAGATATTCGTCAAGGGAATTGGATACGGTAATTTTAGTTTCCGTAAGCCCCGCCGCATCCAGCATTTCTCTCGCCCGAATACTTAAATAGGCTAAGTCGCCGCTATCAATACGGATACCTTTCAATTTATAGCCCCGTGGCGCCAGATATTCGCGATGAACCCGTATTGCATTAGGAATGCCTTGATGCAACGTATCATAAGTGTCCACCAGCAACACCGTGTTATCGGGGTAAGTTTTGGCATATTGCAGAAAAGCTTCGTATTCATTATCGAAACTTTGTACGTAAGCATGAGCCATCGTGCCCAAAGCGGGAATACCGCAGGCAAAATCGCTGTACACATTGGACGTACCGTCTACACCCGCAATATAGGCTGCACGAGCCCCGAAATGGGCGGCATCAACGCCATGCGCACGGCGCGCACCAAATTCCAGCACATTACGTCCTTGTGCTACACTCACTATACGCGCCGCTTTAGTGGCAATCAGCGTTTGATGATTCAACGTCAGTAATAAAAAGGCTTCAATCAGGGTGCAATCAATAATCGGCGCACGGATCACAACAAGCGGTTCGGCAGGAAACACCGCCGTACCTTCTTTCACCGCCCACAGATCACCGCGAAAACGAAAATGACGCAGATAATCCAGAAAACCTTCTGAAAAAATCTGTTTTTGTTGTAAAAAGGCAATTTCCTGCTCGCTGAAATGTAAATTTTCCAGATAATCCAGTAATTGCTCCAACCCGGCAAAGACCGCATAACCGCCCTCGTCCGGCACCCGTCGGAAAAAATAGTCAAAATAGGCAATTTCATCTTGTCTGCCCTGCTCAAAATAACTGTTCGCCATAGTCAGAGCATAAAAATCCATCAATAATGCACTGTTTTGCATAATGCCTCCTTATTTTTAAATGTCATATAAGCAAAAAATGTAAACTATCACTTAAAATTGTAAAGCATAAGCTACATTAAACGCCGATAAGGATGATATTTCAAGTTATTTTGTAGCAAGAAAATGAAATAAAAAAACTTTATGAATTCTGACCGCACTTTGGGGCGTATGTGATACGCCCCTAGGATTCGATTATGAAAATTTACAACACGCCCTTACTGCTCGGCATTTCATTTCCTTCGATTTTAATCGCCTGGCGCAAAGTTCTGCCGAAAGCTTTAAACAAGGCTTCGATTTGATGGTGAGCATTGTCGCCTTTAACGGATAAATGCAAGGTTGCAAGCAAGGTATAGGCAATAGACTGGAAAAAATGCTCCGTCATTTCGGTGCTGAAATCGCCCACTTTGTCACGATTGAATTTCGCTTTGAATTTGAAATACGGGCGACCGGATAAATCCAGGGCGCATTCCGCTTTGCATTCGTCCATAGGCAGCACAAAACCAAATCGCTGAATACCGCGCTTATTGCCGATAGCCTCTTTTAACGCCGCGCCCAGTGCCAATGCGACATCTTCGATGGTATGGTGATCGTCAATATGCAAATCGCCTTTGCAGCTGACATTCATGCGAAACCCGCCATGAGTAGCGATTTGATCAAGCATATGATCAAAAAAACCGATACCGGTATTAATTTGATTCACCCCGGCTTCATCCAACCAGACTTCCACTTTGATGTCGGTTTCTTTGGTTTTGCGAGCCACAACGGCATGACGCGGTTGACCTAAACCTTTCGGATCCGCCACAGGTTCCCGTAATAATTTTTCGGCGATCATATCCCAGTCTAAATTTTCCGGATGATACTGCAATGCGCGAATACCCAGATTTTCAGCCAGTTGAACGTCTGTCGCCCGATCGCCGATAACAAAGCTGTCTGCGGGATCAAATAATTTTTTATCAATGTACTTTTTCAACAATTTAATTTTCGGTTTACGGCAATCACAGTTGTCTTCCGGCTTATGCGGGCAGATTAAAATATCATCAAATTCAATGCCTTGCGAACGAAAAACAGCTAACATGGCATTATGCGGCTTATCAAAATCTTCCTGCGGAAATGAATCCGTTCCCAAGCCGTCTTGATTCGATACCATCACAAAACGATAACGATTTTTTAATTTGAGCAACGCCGGAATCACATTACGTTCGAATTTGAGCTTTTCTAAACTGTCAATTTGAAAATCGGTTTTCGGCTCGTCGATTAACGTGCCGTCACGGTCGATGAATAGGGTTGGTTGTTGAGTCATATAGTGTCCTTGTAAGGCAGGCTTACCCGCCCACCATCAATGCAACATAAAGTGCGGTTAAAATTCCGGATTTTTTGGGGCCGGCAAGCCCTACGATTATGCGAGTTTAAGCGCAGCCACTGTTTTTTCTAATTCCGCTCTAGTTCCAATCGAAATCCGAATACAATTTTGCAAACCAAAGGCTTTGTGCTGATCACGCAAGATAATGCCCTTTTCCCATAAGGCGTTAAACACTTTTTCACCATCCTGGAATTTCACCAGTACATAATTAGCTTCGGTGGTGAAAATATCTACTACGCTTGGGATTTGTTTGAGTTCGCCAATCAACCACGCGCGATTTTCCAATACCTCTGCAACCCGCATTTTCATTTGTGCTACGCCCTGTGGCTGTAAAGCCTGAGCGGCAATATCCGAAACGGGTACCGGCAACGGATAAGGGGCAATCACTTTTTGCAGCACGCCGATAAGCTCAGGATTTGCCAAGGTAAAACCGCAACGTAATCCCGCCAGAGCAAAGGCTTTGGAAAGCGTACGGATAATGGCTAAGTGTGGATAATTTCCCAGTTGTTTTATCATCGAAGTTTCAGGGCTGAATTCAATATAGGCCTCATCCACTACTACAATAGCGCTGCCGGCTGTAATGTCCAACAAACGAATCAAATCCGCCTGATTTAACACATTACCTGTCGGGTTATTCGGACTACACACAAAAATCACTTTTACGCCTGCTAAATTTTTTTCAATTTCAGGTAAATCCAGCTGAAAATCCGCTGTTAACGGTACGGTTTTAGTGGCAATACCTAGCGTTTCCGCACTCACGGCATACATGCCGTAAGTAGGCGGACAGTAAAGTACTTTGTCTTCCGGTTCGCAAAACCCTTTAATCAACAATTCAATGCTTTCGTCGCCGCCTCGGGTCACAATCACATTTTCAGGTTTTACATCCGCGTAAGCGGCATAGCCCTTTATCACCGCTTCAGGTTGCGGTTCGGGATAACGGTTAAAAATACGCTCGGAAAGGTTAAAGTCCGGCGAAGTCGGGTATTCGTTGGCATTCAGCCACACATCGCCGTTACCGCCCAACCGACGTGCGGATTGATATGGCGTTAAGGCTTGAACGTTTTTTCGCGAGAGTTGTGAGATGCTCATATTATCTTCCTTTTCTTTCGTAGGAGCGGATTATTTAATTTTTGCTAATCGAATCGATACTGCCTGTTTATGCGCATCCAACCGTTCCGCCGCTGCCATCACTTCAACGGTTTTAGCTAAATCTTTAAAGCCTTGCGGGCTGAGTTCCTGTACCGTCATGCGTTTGCTGAAATCCGCCAGACCTAGGCTGGATGAAGTCCTGGTATAGCCGTAAGTAGGTAAAACATGGTTAGTACCGCTGGCATAATCTCCCATACTTTCGGGGCTGTAGGCACCTAAGAAAATTGAGCCTGCATTATCGATATTCGGTAATAAATCACGGGCGTTTTGTACTTGAACCACCAAATGTTCCGGCGCATATTCATTACTGATTTCAACACATTGCTGTAAATTTTCAGCAATAAAAATGCGACTGTGCGCTAACGCTTTTTGCGCAATTTCGGAACGTGGCAAGGTGGTCAGTTGGCGTTCGACGGCGAGTTCGGTTTCCAGCGCCAATCGTTCGCTCGGCGTAACCAGTATGACTTGGCTGTCGGCACCGTGTTCCGCCTGAGAAAGCAAATCACTCGCCACAAAATCAGGATCGGCATTTTCATCGGCAAGTACCAGCACTTCCGACGGCCCCGCCTGCATATCAATGGCGGCGCCGTTCACCGCCTGGCTTACCTGGCGTTTAGCTTCCGTCACAAAGGCATTGCCCGGTCCGAAAATTTTATCTACTTTCGCTACGGTTTCCGTACCGAATGCCATTGCAACGACGGCCTGTGCGCCGCCTACCTGATAAATGGTTTCTACGCCGCAAAGATTCGCCGCATAAAGGATCGCATCGGCAATCGGTGGCGGCGAACAGAGCACGATTTTTTTACAGCCTGCAATTTTGGCAGGAATTGCAAGCATTAATACGGTTGAAAACAGGGGCGCCGAACCGCCGGGAATATATAATCCCACACGATTAATCGGGCGGGTCAGCACTTGGCAACGTACACCCGATTGGGTTTCGACATCCGCCTCGACGGGAACCTGTGCAAGATGGAAAGCTTCGATATTTTTCTTCGCATTTTGAATGGCTTGTTTTAATTCTTCCGGCAGGCGTTGCGCAGCTTCCTCAATTTGCTGTTCGGAAACCTCCAAACTATTCAATTTTACTCTATCGAATTTTTCCGAAAGCTCAAACAGCGCTTTATCGCCATTGGCAGCCACATTTTCCCGAATGGCATCCACCGCATCTTTAATGTTCCCCGCCGCAGAAATCGCCGGGCGTGTAAGGGCTTGTTTCTTTTCTTGTTCGGTTAAATCTTTCCAAATTAGGGTTTGCATATTTATCTCCGTTTTTCTCTTTCTTAAATCTCCCCTAAATTCCCCTCTTTAACAAAGGGGAACGGAGAACGATCTCAAGCCAGCATTTTTTCAATAGGTAACACCAGCACCGAACTTGCGCCTTTTTCTTTTAACTGTTCCATAGTCTCCCAGAACAGATTTTCCTGACTGACCACGTGAACAGCCACTTTAGTATCGTCGTGGGCAAGCGGGAGAATTGTCGGATTTTCCACTCCCGGTAACAGCGCGGTAATTTCTTCCAATTTATCTTTCGGCGCGTGTAGCATAATGTATTTGGATTCATCGGCTTGTTGTACGCCTTGAATACGGGTGAGAATTTTATCCACCAACGCCTGTTTTTCCTCCGACAGCGGTTCCTTACGTTGAATTAAGCAGGCTTTTGAACGATAAATCACTTCCACTTCTTTTAAACCGTTGGCTTCAAGAGTAGCGCCGGAGGAAACCAAATCGCAAATGGCGTCGGCTAAGCCGGCACGCGGTGCGACTTCAACGGAACCGTTTAATAAAATACTTTTGAAAGGAACGCCCTGTTCTACCATATAGCGTTTTAGTAATTGAGGATAAGAGGTAGCAATGCGGCAATCGCGCAGCGATTCGGGGCCGTCAAATTCAACATCGCTATCCACCGCCAGCGACAAGCGACAACCGCCGAATTCTAAACGGCGCAACATTTTATATTCCACTTTGTCGCCTGCCGCCGTGCGGGTTAATTCTTCTTCCTCCAACACGTTTTCGCCGATAATGCCTAAATCGACCACACCGTCAAACACCAATCCGGGAATATCATCATCACGTACTCTTAAAATGTCGATGGGTAGATTTTCCGCATAAGCAATTAATTTTTGTCCTTGTAAATTAATTTTTACACCGCATTGTTTAAGTAATTCTTGAGATTCATCACTTAAACGGCCTTTTTTCTGCATTGCAATTCTTAAACGTTTATTGGTTGACATATTGTATTTCCTTTTATTGTTTTTTATTTAATCGGGTTAAATCCGGAGTATAAAAAAACCTCCCGAAAGTTTCCTTCCGAGAGGTTTAGCAATCCTGTTTCCACACTTGCCCGGAAGTTTTCTTTTCTTCCGAACACCACAAAACGCCCGAAAGATCAATCAGGGTGATGATGGTGATGAGATAAAGTGCGGTTGAAGTTCATGTTATTTCTCCAATTTTTCTATGCCCTTTAACTTACTGCAAAATCTTTTAAGCCGCAAGCTGTTTTTGCTATTTTTTATGATTTTTTTGCACGGATAAAAAGTAATACGGGGCGGTGCTGCAAATCCTTAAATTCCGTTTGCCACTCCGCTTGGTCGGCAAGCATGGGCTCCGCCATTTTCTCAATTGTAAAACCCGCCTGTATTAAATTATTTACGATTGTTGAAATCGTTCGATGATAAGTTAAAAACGGCTGTTTAAACCAACTGCGCTCCCGCTTGCCTTCATCCCGATAAAAATTCAGACGATAAGCGATTTGTTGTTTATTTTCATCTTTTTCCCAGCGTTCTCCGCCCTGATAGGCGGTGACGACGGGATGCTCCTGAGAAAAAACCAAGCTTCCCCGCGCCGTTAATTTATTAGAGATTTTCGTCAACAATGCAGGAAAATTTTCAACATAGTGGAAAGCAAAAGAGCTGGTAATCACATCAAATTGTGCCTCCGGCAGTTGATCAAGTTGTTCCATGGGAAGATGGTGCAAACTAAAGCTGCCTGATGAAAACTGCGGTTGATTTTCGCAGAATTTCCCCAAATCGATTTCCGCCTGTTTCAGCATACTTGCAGAAAGATCGATGCCCACTACTCTTTTTGCCCCCAGCCGCAAATACATCTGCAAATGCTCGCCTGTTCCGCAGCCCATATCCAGCAAGGTTTTACCTGTTATATCAGGCAATAAAGACAGCATAGTCGGTTTCTCGACTATTTCATTTAAGCTGCCGGGATTGGCGCGAAGTTTTTGGTATAACTCAAAAAATCCTTCGCTGTCATAAACGGATTCTTTCATAGCAATAAATCAATAAAAAATACAGGCACGGGAAATTTTCCGTGCCGGTTATAAGGCCTGAGCAGGTGATTTAACCTTTAAATTCCGGTAACCAGCCGAACTGCATAGCAAGCTGGGACAGGATATTTAACACGCCGAAAATAATAATGAAATACACCATTAAATTACCGCCGAAGCAACTATAAGAAGGTTTGTTGAATTTTTTCCGGCTCGCTTTCGCCAATAATGCCGGCACGATAGCCGCCCAAATCGTTGCCGCCAGCCCCGCGTAACCAATGGCGATAACGAAACCGTAAGGGAATTGCAAACTGAGTAATAATGGCGGCAAAAAAGTCACTAATGCCGTTTTCGTTCTGCCGGCTTTGCCGTCGTCAAAACCGCAAAGATCCGCAATATAATCGAATAAACCCAAGGTCACGCCTAAAAATGAACTGGCTATTGCCATATAAGCAAAGAATTTCAACGCCAGAGCGATATAATCCGTTTGAATATATTTACTTAATGCCGCAAGTAATGCCGCAATATCGCCGCCTTTTTCAATAACCGGAACAAATTCCGCACGCGGTAAATTCCCTTGAATTGCTAATTGCCACAAAATATAGATAATCAGTGCAATAAATGTGCCGACAAAAACGGATTTCGAAACCTTGCCCGCATCACGATTATAGTACTTAACCAGACTTGGCACGTTTTGATGAAATCCGAAGGAAACCAGGCATACCGGCAGAGCCACTAAAGCATAAGGCAAATATTGAGTATCCTGCGAAGTTGCCGAGTTAAGCAGTACATCGGCATTAGCGGATGAAATCAATCCCGATACGGAAAGGAAGAAAGAAATAACCATACCGCCAATGAGTATCGTACTAAAGCGATCCACGGCTTTTGTGGAAAACCATACAAAAACGGCAAGCACAAAGGTAAAAATTAATGATCCGGAAGATCTGCCGATTTCTACCGCACTTTGTTCGGAACTCAATAACTGATTAAGGAAACCCTCTGTAATCCCACCGCCGGAAGTAATGTAAGCATAGGTTAAAATATACAGCACAAACGCCAGCGACAGGCCGTTTAAGATATTCCATCCCTTCCCGAGCAGATCTTTTACGATGGTGTCAAAACTTGAGCCCGTGGGATAATGCAAATTGGCTTCTAACAACATCAAGCCCGATGACATCATGCAAAACCAGGTATAGATTAGAATTAATAATGATCCTAAAAACCATACGCCGGCGGTTGAAATCGGGTTGGCTAACATTCCCGCACCGATTGTTCCGCCGGCAATAATCATTGCGCCGCCAAGCAAAGAAGGTTGTTTTTTGTTTTTCATAGATTTTTCCATAAAGGTTTTCCATGTTAAATAACTTTTTGAACTATTATAGTAGTACATTTAAGAAAGACAAGTATAAAACAAAGAAAATTATCGGCGGATAACAAGGATTCGATAGCGGTCTGCCAAGTACTAAAAAGTGCGGTCAAAAAAGCGATTTTTTCTAACTTATTAAAAATATTAAGTATTATCTAACAAACAAGGCGAACGGTTAATCACCATCAACGAAAGTTGCACGACCCAACCGATTGATAAGGCAAAAACTACAGTACCAATCCCCACCGTGCCGCCTAACAGAAAACCTAACAGGCAAACCGTTACTTCAATACTGGTACGCACAATGCCGATTCGCCAGTGAAAACGCTGGCAAAGCCCCACCATTAAGCCGTCTCTGGGACCGGCTCCTTGGTGGCAGGTTAAATAAAATGCGGTGCCGACACCAAAACAAAACACGCCGATAAAAACAAAAACCAAACGTCCGAGCAAGCTTGTAGGCGCGGGAACATAAGCGGTGGTAATGCCGAGAAATAAAGCGATCACGAGAATATTCAGCAAAGTGCCGAGACCCAGTTTTAATTTTAGCGGAAACCAGGCGAGCATAACCATGATACTGATCAACAGCGAAGCCCAGCCCACACCGAATCCGCCCTGCAAAGCCACGCCTTGCGAAAGAATGGTCCAGGGCGCCGACCCCAAATTGGATAACAGCAGCAATCCGTCCCCGATTCCCACAATCACAAAAGAGAGCAGCAAAACGCTAAGAGATCTGAATTCCAGAGACCAAAACGAGGTTGCCGTCCAGCGGGTTTGAGGAAGAATTTGATGTTTTTTTGACATATAAATAAGCGCTTATCCAATTCGATTGGGATTATCATAATTTAAGGAAATCGAAAATAAAATGAAATTAAACGCATAATATATACTAAAAGAGGATAAAAATTCTTAGAAAAAATGATTTAACTCGCATTTTTACGCTTTTCCACAAGATTTTTTAACTAAAAATCAGTATAGTAGCGGGGATTTTCTAATCTCTATAATTTTAATTCATTCTGAGGTTCTATATGAGCATGTTAACCAGCCTTCTGGGTATTTTTGTGTTATTAGCCATTGCTTATTCTCTTTCGAGCAATCGCAAAGCAATTAATTTCCGCACTGTAGGGGGAGCGTTATTAATTCAAATCTTAATCGGCGCATTTATTTTATACGTGCCGGCAGGTCGGGATATTTTACTTTCGATGGCAAACGGCGTAGCAAAAGTAATTTCTTACGGTAACGAAGGGATTAAATTCGTGTTCGGCGGTTTAGCCGGCGATAAAATCTTTGAGGTATTCGGCGGCGACGGTTTTATTTTCGCCGTGCGTGTGTTACCGAGTATCGTCTTCTTCTCCGCATTGATTTCCCTGCTTTACTATATCGGCGTTATGCAATGGGTGATTAAAATCATCGGCGGCGCATTGCAGAAATTGCTCGGTACATCAAAATCTGAATCTATGTCGGCGGCTGCTAACATTTTCGTGGGTCAAACCGAAGCGCCTTTAATCGTTAAACCTTATATCAGCCGCATGACCGAATCCGAATTATTCGCGGTAATGTGCGGCGGTTTAGCCTCTATCGCCGGTTCCGTTATGGCGGGTTATGCCGGTATGGGCGTGCCGTTGACTTATTTAATCGCCGCTTCATTTATGGCGGCGCCTGCGGGTTTATTGTTTGCGAAAATTCTAGTGCCGCAAACAGAAAAATTTGACGATGCCATCGAACATGTCGAACTTGAAAAACCGGCAAATATTTTAGATGCGGCGGCAGGCGGCGCCTCATCGGGTTTACAATTAGCCCTCAACGTAGGTGCGATGTTAATTGCTTTTGTGGCGTTAATTGCTTTAATCAACGGTATTTTAGGTGGTGTCGGCGCTTGGTTCGGCATGCCCGAATTATCATTAGGTGAAATTTTCGGTTGGATTTTCCGTCCGCTAGCCTGGTTAATCGGCGTACCTTGGGAAGAGGCCGGCGTTGCAGGTCAAATGATTGGTACAAAACTTGCCATTAACGAATTTGTCGGTTATTTGGAATTCACCAAATACTTAACGCCTGAAACCCCAATGGTATTAGGCGATAAAACAAAAGCCGTTATCACTTTCGCTTTATGCGGTTTTGCCAACTTCAGTTCGATCGCTATTTTAATCGGCGGCTTGGGCGCCATGGCGCCGAATCGTCGCGGCGATATCGCACGCCTTGGTATAAAAGCGGTTATTGCCGGTTCTCTTGCCAACTTAATGAGTGCAACCTTAGCGGGCTTATTTATCGAATTAAGCGGTGTTGCGTTAGGCTAATATTAAATTTGCGTTAAAAGTGCGGTATAATTTACCGGATTTTTAAATTGCCCGTAATTCTCAACACCACGAGTAAGTCGTGGTGTTGTTGTTTTAATCAAAAGAAAACGTTTGCTTAAAAAATAAACGCTGACCAAAAGAGGAAACTTCTATGACTCCACATATTAATGCGCCTGAAGGTGCTTTCGCTGATGTTGTTTTAATGCCGGGCGATCCACTGCGAGCAAAATATATCGCCGAAACTTTCTTGGAAAACGCAAAAGAAGTCACCAATGTACGTAATATGCTTGGTTACACCGGAACTTACAAAGGTCGCCCCGTTTCCGTAATGGGGCACGGTATGGGCATTCCGTCTTGTTCTATTTATACAAAAGAGTTAATTACCGAATACGGCGTGAAAAAAATTATCCGCGTAGGCTCATGCGGTGCAGTTCGTAATGACGTTAAAGTGCGCGACGTAATCATCGGTTTAGGCGCCTGTACGGATTCCAAAGTAAACCGCATTCGTTTTAAAGATAACGATTTTGCCGCAATTGCGGATTTCGATATGACTCAAGCGGCAGTGCAAGCGGCAAAAGCCAAGGGCATCAATTATCGCGTGGGCAATCTGTTCTCTGCGGATTTATTTTATACGCCGGATGTGGAAATGTTCGACGTCATGGAAAAATACGGCATTTTAGGGGTGGAAATGGAAGCCGCCGGCATTTACGGCGTTGCCGCCGAATTTGGTGCGAAAGCATTAAGCATCTGTACCGTATCCGACCATATACGCACCGGCGAACAAACTTCTTCGGAAGAACGCCAATTAACCTTCAACGATATGATCGAAATCGCTTTAGAAAGCGTATTGTTAGGCGATCAGGCTTAATTGTTCAAAAGTGCGGTAAAAATTTCCGGATTTTTTACCGCACTTTTTTCTTGTCCCCGCATTTTGCAGATATTTCATTCACTAAGCCCTATTAATCGGGTAAACTAAGCCCATTATTTTTTACTCATGGAGCGCACAATGAATTTTATTGGGAAAATCCTAGGTTTTATTATCGGTTACCGTTTCGGCGGACTGTTCGGTGGTATCGCCGGGCTTATTTTAGGCCATATCGCGGATAAAAAATTATATGAATTAGGTAGCGTAAATTCGTCATTTTTTAGCAAAAAAATTACCCGCCAGTCACTATTCATGCAAACTACCTTCGCCGTATTGGGGCACTTAAGCAAAGCCAAAGGGCGCGTTACCGAAGAAGATATTCAGCTAGCGAACAATCTAATGAGCCAAATGCAATTGGATGTCGCCAACCGCCAACTTGCGCAAAATGCTTTTAACCGCGGTAAAGAAGCGGATTTCCCGGTACGCGAAGTAATTCGTGAATTCCGTATAGGCTGCGGTCAGCGCGCCGATTTACTACGTATGTTTTTACATATTCAGGTACAGGCCGCGTTTGCCGATTCCAACTTGCATAATAATGAAAAAGAATTGCTTTTTGTGATTGCCGAAGAACTTGGTCTTTCCCGATTCCAATTTGATCAAATGTTAGCCATGGAAATGGCCGCCCGCCAATTTAC
Organism: Basfia succiniciproducens; assembly: GCF_011455875.1. Classification (NCBI taxonomy): domain Bacteria; kingdom Pseudomonadati; phylum Pseudomonadota; class Gammaproteobacteria; order Pasteurellales; family Pasteurellaceae; genus Basfia; species Basfia succiniciproducens. Next base: position 1,503,956 of record NZ_CP015031.1, read on the forward strand.
CCAAGGCGGATTCTACCGTCAACAGCAATATCAGCAACAAAGTCACCAACAATATAATCAAGAAAATTATCAAAATTCCTACCGCACTTCGTCAGGCCCTACGGTAGAAGACGCCTACAAAGTGCTGGGCGTTAACGCCGGTGATAACCAACAAACGGTAAAACGCGCTTATCGTCGTTTAATGAACGAACATCACCCGGACAAACTTGTAGCGAAAGGACTACCGAAAGAAATGATGGAAATGGCAAAAGAAAAAGCGCAACAAATCCAGGCGGCTTACGATTTAATCTGCAAAGTGAAAGGTTGGAAATAATGGCATTTCCTCTGCGCCCTTTTCCGTTGTTGTTAGCCGTATTTATCAGCCTGCTCGCAATTTGGTCTGCGGTTGAGCCGGTCTCCCGCGCAGTGTGGTATGCGGAGGTAGTGCCGGTTTTCGCGGTATTTATGCTGTTGATTGTCACTTATCCTTGGTTTCAATTCAGCAATCCGGCTTATTTTTGTATGTCTCTTTGGTTGATTCTGCATTTAATCGGCGCCCATTACACTTTTGAACTGGTGCCTTTTAAATGGGGAAGCGATTTACTTGCCGGCTGGTTAGGCGAAGGGCGTAACCATTTTGACCGTGTCGCCCATTACATCATCGGTTTTTATAGCTTCCCTATGGCGGAATTTTTATTACGCCGTAAACTGACCGGCCCTATTGTCGCCGGATTTTTCAGCCTGTTTTTTATCATGTCGGTTGCCGCCGGTTATGAGTTGATTGAATGGCAATACGCGGTTATCGCAGGCGGTCAGGAAGGCATTGCCTTCTTGGGCTCGCAAGGCGATGTGTGGGATGCGCAAAAAGATATTCTTGCCGATACCCTGGGCGCATTAACCGCCCTGCTCTTGTTTTATTTTATTCGCCCGGATAAAAAGTATTCATAATGCGTGTTATTTTAGCTCCTATGCAAGGCGTGCTGGACGCTTTTGTGCGCCAATTGCTTACTGAAGTCAATGATTACGATCTCTGTATTTCCGAATTCGTGCGAGTAGTTGACCAGCTGCTACCGGAAAAAGTGTTTTATCGCCTTTGCCCCGAACTGAAAAATGCCGGCAAAACAACCGCCGGTACGCCTATACGAGTCCAACTTCTCGGTCAATTTCCCGAATGGCTGGCGGAAAATGCGGTGCGCGCCGTTGAATTAGGGTCTTTCGGCGTCGATCTTAACTGCGGTTGTCCGTCAAAAACGGTAAACGGCAGTCATGGCGGCGCCTCTTTATTAAAACAACCGGAATTAATTTATCAGGCGACCCGAGCCATTCGAACCGCCGTACCTAAACATTTGCCGGTCAGCGTAAAAGTGCGCCTGGGCAGGGATTCCGCCGACTTCGCCTTTGATATTGCCGATGCCGTTCAACAAGGCGGGGCGAATGAAATCACTATTCACGGACGAACAAAAGCCGACGGTTACAAAGCGGAACGAATCAACTGGGAAAAAATCGGTGAATTGCGCCGAAAACTCGCTATTCCGGTAATTGCCAACGGTGAAATCTGGAACTGGCAAGACGGACAAAATTGCCTTGCGGTAACGGGATGCGAAGATTTAATGATTGGGCGCGGTGCGTTAAATATTCCTAATTTAAGCCGGGTGGTCAAACGTAACGAAGAAAAATTGCCGTGGCATAAAGTGATACGGATTTTGCAAAAATACGCTCATTTAGAAAATATTCATGACACAGGTTTTTATCATGTGGCTCGCATTAAACAATGGCTGCAATATTTAAAAAAAGAATATCCGCAAGCTACTATGCTGTTTGACTATATTAAAACCTGTCATAATGCGGACGAATTACGAATAAAAATGGAACACTTACAATGAAATACCAATGGATCTTTTTTGATGCCGACGAAACCCTTTTTTCCTTCAATGCTTTTGCCGGGCTACAAAAGTTGTTCGCCGATAACGGGTTAAAATTTAACGAGCAGGATTTTACTCAATACGAGAAAGTCAATAAACCTCTTTGGGTAAAATATCAAAATGCGGAAATCAGTGCGGAACAGATTCAAACTATCCGGTTTGAGCCTTGGGAGCAAAAGTTAGGCAAAAGTGCGGTCGAAATTAATCAAGATTATATGCTTGCGCTCGCGGATCTGTGTAAGCCTCTGGACGGTGTAATAGAAACCATTCACACCCTGGAAAAACAGGCAAAACTGGCAATTATTACAAACGGCTTTACCGCCTTGCAACATCTTCGTCTGCAAAGAACCGGTTTAGCACAATATTTCCAGTTTATTACTATTTCACAAGAACTCGGCATAGCCAAACCGGACGCCCGAATCTTCGAGCATAGTTTACAACAGGCGGACATTGAAGATAAAAGCCAGGTGTTAATGGTAGGCGATAACTTACATTCGGATATTTTAGGCGGAAAGAACGCCGGCTTGGATACTTGTTGGTTAAGTTATGACAAAGCCAACGATAGTGATATTGCACCGACTTACAGCATTAAGAAATTTAATGAATTACTGGATGTGGTGGCGGCTTAATTAAAATTTCTCACTTTTTTAACCGCACTTTTAACAAAAATAACAAAAACGGCACTTTAAACTGAAGTGCCGTTTTGCTTATTATTTAGTCGGTTTGTTACATTGGGTAACGGCGCCGATTTTTGTGCAATAAGAGCCGTCACTGGCATAAGTATGTTTTCCGGTGTTGTAATATACCGTGCCTTTGTTACTGTATGTGGTATTACCTACCCGATTATAAATCGAACCGTCCTGCCCATGCACCGAATTACCTTGCTGGCTGAAAACCGCACTGTTATTATTGCCCATATTTCCTACTTGATTACCCATTTTATTTAACGTGGGGGAAACGGCTAATACTAAAACCGGCGCGGCAATAATTAATGCCAACAGCCAGATGACCATTTTATCCATCGCAAAACCTCCAATAAAAAAGTACGCCCGACACGTACTTTTTGACAATAAACACCGGCGAATGTTCAGCCGAATTTTGAAAGTCTAGCGATCCAATCCTAAAACTTTACGTCCGTTAATGCTGGCGATATTCACCATTTCATCCAAATTAGGGAAACGGCAACCTGCCGCAAGCAAGCTCAGTTCCTGCCACATATCGCCTTCGCACAACGGCACCATATAATCGCAGATATTATCCGTACCTAAGGCGACCGTAATACCTTCCGGAATCATTTCATCGGCAGGCGTTAAAGCATTATGGAACGGCATTAATTCTTCTTTACGGTTACTATCAATCCATGCCATCGGGCAGGCGATTATCATCATTTGAGCTTCACGCATTTTTTTGTAAAGTTCATAGCGATATTCTCTTGAATGTGCACCGATAGAAATACCGTGAATCGCCACCACGCGCCCCTGCATGCCGTGTTCAATGGTTTTATCACAGAGTTGCTCGGTTTCTTTTTCTTTCGGCGTGTTGAATTGGTCAACGTGAACATGGCACATAATACCCAACGATTTCGCTTTATCCAATAAAATATCCATTGCTTCCAGACCCCGACCATAGTCTAATTCGTCACGATAAGGAAGCCCGCCAATCATATCCACCATTTCCGAACCGATATCAAACCATTTGCGAGCCGTAGGTTCAATCACGCCTTTTAAAGTTTGATTCGCAAATTTAAGAATAATATCGTTTTTATACACGTCACGGGCTTTATGCGCCGCAATAATTGCCCGATCTTCGCAAATCGGATCGATATCTACAAAGGTACCGAATGCCGTTACGCCTTGAGAAATCATTAATTCGATAGACTGACAAAAACGAGCGTAATAATCTTCCACACTTGAAGTGCGTTTTACCTCGTCCACCAAATCCCATTTTTGCTGTAAATTACTATTATGATAAATATGAATTTTTTCCGGGGTCATGGTGAACGCGCGGTCGGCATGGGCATGTGCGTTAACCCAACCGCCTTTTTTGATAATCTCATCTCTTATGTAAGTTTTAAAACTGCGAACATGATTCTTCATGATTACTCCGTAATGCTATTTGAATTGATTGAAAATGGATAGGATTAAACAAAACAAATGAATTATTAATTGAAAAAAGAAGAGCAATCAATGGGCAAGAACGCACACCGACTGTTTTGAAAAGAATGTTATGAAAAATTCTCTGATTTTTGATTAATAACATTGTTATCTAGTCCTTAGTTGGTACTAGCTGGATAGTATAAATTGTTATATTACAAAAATATAATCGGTTTTGGCTATCGGTTTAAAACTTATATGTTGACCATAATTACTTCGCCATAAACGAACGGCTTTGAGTAAAGACTTCCAGGAATAAACCCAGCGGCGGACGTAATGAGGATTCTTTTTCATAATCCACATTATATTTCTGGTATTGTCCTTTACGATCAATATGATATTGGTTGCCATTAGGGCTAATGATGACATTCCAGCGGTAATTGCCGACCAATATCCAATCCGCCTTGCGCGAAATATTTATCAGGCTTTCTCCTTGGGCGTAATCGGTCATCGGATTTTCCACTTTAAAGACATTCTGCATTAGAGTCGGCACCAGATCCACATGGCTGGTTAATTTGCTTTGCTGTTCGTTCAGCAATGCATTCCAACGGATAATCATCGGCACTTGGATTTCATCCAAACCGAAATAATCGATATGTTCTTTATCGGATAATTGGAAAGCATGACCATGATCTGCGGTAATAATCACGATGGTTTTATCCAATAAACCGCGCTCCTGCAATTGCTCGAACACAATTTGCAGCTGAACATCCACATTGCCCAATTGGTTATCGTAAATTTCCGTTTCTTCCTCTTTGGATTTCGGATCCGCATTCTGCACTGCGGTTAGCACATCCAAGTCTAAATAACTAAACCAAGCCTGATCTAAATGCGCTTTATTTAACCAAATTAACCAATTTTTTACCGCACTTTGATTGCCCGCTTTAATTCTCGGCAAATTCACTTTTTGGAATAGCGCCTGTCTGAATAAACTGTCTTTAAAATTGTTGGCGGAAAACAAACCCATTTGATAATGTTCCGCCTGCAATTTCTTAAACAGCTCGGATTCCGTTTTATTGTGCAAAATACTGTCGGTATAACTTGCATTCAACCCGTAGAACAAGCCGGTTAAGCCTAAATTGCTATTGTTACCCGTACTGTAATGATTCATAAATTGAGCGGATTGTTTAGCGAACTCGGTTAAATTCGGCATTTTGCTTTCAATAACGGAATCGTAGCGCATACCTGAAATATTAATCAGCAATATATTCAGTTTCCGCTCGATCGGCATATAAGCCAATTTATGCTTAGGATAATCTATATTAAAGGCTTCGGGGCGACCTTCCTGTTCTAATGTCTGCGCGTATTCGGTTTTATCCAGTAGGCCGTTTTTTTCCAAAAAGGTTCGGGCGGTCATCGGGTAGGATAACGGGAAGTTTGATTTCTGCATGGTAATCGGGCGATAAATATAGGCGTCCGCCCAAGCATAAATTAAGTGGGTCGCCACAAACATGGTGACAAAGAAAATCCCCACTTTGCGCATCCATTTCTGCCGTTCCAGGCTGCGTAACTTATTCCAGGACCAGCGGGAATACAGCATTTGAACCAGCAAAATTAACGGCATTGGCGCAAAGAAAATCTGCCAATCGCGAGAAAGCTCGCCGTCTTCGGGGTTGACCAGCAAATTCCACACCACGGACGATAAATGCAGATTGAAACGAGAAAACACTTCCGTATCAATCAACAGTAATGTCAGACAAATTGTAGTAACGATAACCGATAAACCGCGGAAAGTACGTTCGTTTTTGATAATAAAACTGAGCGGGAAGATAATCAGCAAATAACCGGCGAACACAATGAAACTGAAATGTCCGAGAATACTGATAAAGAAATAAAGTTTTCCCCAAAGGGTGGACGGCCAATCGATAATAAAAGCATAACGGGAACCAAATAAAATCGCCCAAATAATATTAAAAAGAGCAAACCAATGCCCCCACGAGATTTTCTGTGAGGTTGCTTCACGATATTGTCTGCCGTTTTTAATAAATTGCATTCTTCACTAGCCCTATCGATTATAGTTAGTGGTGTTTTGTTTTAACGGAATTCAATAAGGCGTCGGAGAAGGCTTGAGCCAATACCGTGCGCTGATTCGCCCCGACACTGCTGGTTAATAAATTCGTCACCATATTGCCTAAAACAACTAATGAAAGATCTACCGGCGCCTTGTGTTTTTCCAGGACTTCAATTATATCTTTTAAGATTTCATCAACTTGTTTGTCTTGATATTTTGAATTAATAGCCATGTTCAACCAAATTTATTTCTAATTCTATTCATCACAAAGGATGAATAGTTTACCTGATAATTTTTTAGATCCTAGCATATTTTATGCTTTATCGTTAAAAAAGTGCGGTTATAATTAGGCAAGATTTTTATTAAATATTTTAAATTTACCTATTTGGATTAAAAAATGAGTATTACCGTCAATCAAATTGTTCTGCATCAAATTATCAAACCTGCGTCGGCGAACATTCCGACTAATAACAATAATGAAACGGAAAACGGAGAAACGGCGACACAAAACACACAATTAGAAACCGTTCTACGTCAGGAATTATTGCCTATTACCGCCGAAGCGGAACAATTTATGCTGGAACTCCATCAGGCTTATCAGAATAAAACCAAAGGTTACGGCGTATTTCAAGAACAATCCCGTTTTGCACAAAGTTTGAACCGGCTGTTAGAGCGGGAAACCGATTTTCTGCCCTTTAGTTATGAAGCGGCAAAATTATTGAGTTCAGAATTAGCCAAATATGCCTTTGCGGAAAGCGGAACCTTTGTGCTTTGCCGGTACAATTTTTTAGCTACCGATTACCTGTTTATTGCTTTATTGGATAGTAAAGCCAGCGTGCTGGTTGATGAAAAATTAGAAATTCACCGCACCCAATATCTTAATATTAACCAATTCGACATCGCCGCCCGTATTAATTTAACGGATTTGCGAGTCAACGCTAATTCAAACCGTTATTTAACCTTTATCAAGGGACGAGTCGGTCGTAAAATCGGCGATTTCTTTATGGATTTTCTTGGTGCGGACGAAGGACTCAACCCGCAAGTACAAAATCAATGCTTATTGCAAGCGGTCAGCGATTATTGCCAAAAGGGCGAATTAAGCGCCGAACAATCCCAAGCGGTAAAAAAACAAGTTTTCGACTATTGCAAAGGACAAATTAATGCCGGCGATGAGATAGAATTGACTGAACTTTCCGAAACAATTCCCACTCTAAACCAGCAGCCTTTTGCCGATTTCGCCGCAGAACAGGATTACGGTTTAGAAAACAATATTCCGCCGGTGCGTTCCGCACTAAAATCCCTGACCAAATTTTCAGGTTCGGGGAAAGGGGTAACAATCAGTTTTGATGCCGAATTATTAGACAAAAGAATTTATTGGGATGATATGCAGGATACCTTAACAATCCACGGTTTGCCGGCAAATTTAAAAGATCAATTACAACGGCTTTTGAAGAATCATAATTAATTTGGCAATTCCGCTAAGTTTAGGTATCATCAGCAGATGTTTCGCCCACAAGACACAAAAGAAAGGTAAATACCATGCAAATTAAACCGATTATTACCGCACTTTTATTAGCGCTGAGTGTAACTTCCTGTTCCACCGTTAGTAAAGTTGTGTATCGTGTAGATGTGCCGCAAGGCAATTATTTGGAATCAGCGGCGGTATCTCAATTACAAGTGGGTATGACCCGCGAACAAGTGCAATACATACTTGGCACGCCGGTTCTAAACGATCCGTTTAGCACAAACACTTGGTATTACGTTTATCTACAGCAAAGAAGTTACGAAACACCCGAACAACACACCTTAACCGTGAACTTTAACCAACAAGGTACGGTTGAAAGTTTTGATTTAGACAAACCTTTGCCGGATCAAGAAAAACAAGTGGTAAACAATGCCAACATCACCATGCCAGAGTCCCAAAGCACCAGCTGGTGGCAATTTTGGAAATAACCTTAAAAAGGATTCACCATGGCTAAAATTTTATTAGTTGACGACGATACGGAACTTACGGAATTGCTTTCGGAATTATTGTCGTTAGAAGGTTTTGAAGTTCAAATCGCATGCAACGGCGAAGAAGCGTTAGCAAAAATTGACGAAAGCTACGACATAGTTCTTCTTGATATCATGATGCCGGTTTTAAACGGTATCGAAACATTAAAACGTTTAAGACAGAATTTTACTACGCCCGTTCTTATGTTAACGGCTCGCGGTGATGAAATCGATCGCGTTCTAGGTTTAGAACTGGGCGCCGACGATTATTTACCAAAACCTTTTAATGATCGCGAATTAGTCGCCAGAATCAAAGCGATTTTACGCCGTTCCGTATTAAACAAATCGGCATCTAGCGAAGAAGAAACCCCTTTCGAAGAGCGTAAGGCGATTGAATTTGCCGGTCTGACTCTCTATCCCGGTCGCCAGCAAGTCATGTATCAGGGCCAGGATCTCGAATTAACGGGAACGGAATTCGCTTTATTGTGCGTATTAATCAAACATCCGGGCGAAGTGCTTTCTCGCGAATTATTGAGTCTTGAAGCACTAGGTAAAAACCTGACATCTTTTGACCGTTCAATTGATATGCATATGTCAAATTTACGTAAAAAACTACCGACCAGACCCGATGATTTTCCTTGGTTTAAAACCTTGCGCGGACGTGGTTATATTTTATTAACTGACTAGGGGTTCCACCCCAAGTCCCATCGGGTTATGTCATGATAATAGAGAAACTTAGCAATCATTTACAGTCCGTTACAACGCAAATTTTTGCTATTTTCTGGTTTACCTTTACTCTATTATTATTGCTTGCCTTTTTTATTCCAAGCCTGGATAACCGGGTTTATTCCGCCTTAACAAGCGAACAACTGGAAACATATCAAAAGCAGATTGTTACCTCGATTCGCACTAATCAAATTTCACGATTACTTGTTGCCCCCGCTAAATTTGCCATTGATTCCACGGCACCAATCCGCCCTATTTTAATGGATAGCAACAAACGCATTATCGGTGCGCTTCCCGATGAATTGCCGACGGTACAGCAATTTGTGCTGCAATCCGCCAATGTTTCCGCACCAATGGTGAGAAATTTTAATAATATCCAGCTTGCCGGGCCTTTTATCGTTCATCTCAACACACCGGAAAACGAACCCTTTTTACTGTATTTTGTAAAAACGGTTAACCCACAAAAAGAAGGCGTTAACTTTATCTTTGACCACCCGGCGCTGATTGTCTTTCTTATTATGTTGTTTTCATCGCCGATATTATGGTGGCTGGCCTGGCGGATTGCCCACCCTTTACGTCGTTTGCAACATTTTGCCGGCCTTGTATCTAAAGGTGATTTCACCCTGCACAAAGAATTGGAAGAAAGCGGTGTTTATGAACTACGCCAATTAAGTAAAAGTCTCAACCAAATGACCGAGTCGCTGGATAATTTACTGTCAACCCGGCAAGCCCTACTCTATTCTATTTCTCATGAATTAAGAACGCCCTTAACCCGCTTGCAGTTAGCCGTTGCATTAATTCGCCGCCGGCAAGGAGAAAGCAGAGAGTTAACCCGTATTGAAACGGAAGCAGAACGTTTGGATCAAATGATCAATGATCTATTACAGCTATCCCGCAATCAATTAAAATCCGAGCTTGAACGGGAACGCTTTCCGATTACCGAAATTTGGCAAGACGTACTTGAAGATACCAAATTTGAAGCGAAACAAAGAAATATCCACTTTAAAGCAACCTGCAAGATTCCCGATGTTGCAAAATATGCAATTAACGGTAACCGTTCCGCATTAGCCAGTGCCCTGGAAAATATATTGCGTAACGCGCTGAAATATACCAATACATCTATTGAAGCGACGTTTACACTTGAAAATAATTATCTTCGCATTGATATTGACGATGACGGTATCGGTGTGCCGGAAAGCGAATATAGCAAAATTTTTACCCCGTTCTATCGAGTGGATACCGCACGCACCCGTAGTACGGGCGGAACAGGTTTAGGCTTAGCCATTGTACTGAATATTATCAAACAGCATCACGGGGAAATCGGTGCGAATAAAAGCCGTCTTAAAGGCTTATGTATTACGATGAAATTACCTTTAGACAAATAAACATCCGAAATAAAATTGGCGAGCGACAGTTTATAGTCAAACATATAAAAAGGCGGGCTAACTTAAGTAGCCCGCCTTTTTATCATCCGAGTACTGATATAAAAGTGCGGTCGGTTTTTATAAAGTTTTCTGCATTAACCGAACCAGAATAGATAACCTATGGTACCGATAACAAAGATACACAGAATATTCAGCACAACACCGGCACGAATCATATCACTTTGTTTAACCTCACCTGTACCAAACACAATGGCATTCGGCGGTGTGGCTACCGGCAACATGAACGCACAGGATGCACCTAAACCGATTAATAACGCTAAGCCCATCTCCGGCATCCCTAATGCTTGCGCAATAGAGATAAAAATCGGCACCAATAAGGCGGCACTTGCGGTGTTAGAGGTAAATTCCGTTAAGAAAACAATAAAGGCGGTAACAATCAAACCGATTACGTAAAAATGTCCGCCCTGGATAAGAAATACGATACCGTCAGCCATAACTTTACTCGCGCCGGAATCTTTTAATACCGCACTTAAAGTCAAGCCGCCGCCAAACAACAGCAACACGCCCCATTCGGTATTATCCTGAATCTGTTTCCATGAAGCGACGCCGGAAATACAAATCAAAGCCGCTGCTAATAATGCAACCACGCTATCAAAGCTGGCAATATCTTTCGGCAAACCTAACAAACCTGAAAGCATCGGATTTACGGAGGAACTGAACACCCATAAAACGGCGGTTAAAATAAAGATAAGCAAAGTAATAATTCTAGGGGTTGTCATCTCTATTTTTTCAAAATCCTGAGTAAAACGTATATTCAGTCTTGGTTTGAAAATAACATACATACAACCGATCATCAAAGGCATTAATATGATCATAACCGGCATACCGTACCATAACCAATCGGAGAAAGTCAGGTGCAACTGAGAGGCGACAATTGCATTAGGCGGACTGCCTACCAATGTCCCCATACCGCCGATACTCGCGCTATAAGCAATACCTAACAGAACAAAAGTATAGGTATTATGCTCTCGCTCACGATCCAATTGGCTTAAAATTCCCATTGCTAACGGTAACATCATTGCAGCCGTCGCCGTATTGCTAATCCACATTGACAAAAATGCGGTCACACTAAACAAATACAGCACAGCAATGAATAAATTCCCTTTTGCCAAAGCCATAATACGATTAGCAATTAAACGATCCAATTTTTGGATGTGTAATGCCGTTGCCAAAGCAAAACCGCCGAAAAACAGGAAAATAGTCGGATCCGCGAATGCAACTAAGGCATTTTTAGTGGTGACTAAGCCTAAACCAATGGCGAGTAACGGCACTAATACGGCGGTTACGGTAACGTTTAAAGCTTCGGTCAGCCATAACACACCCACAAATACAAGTAACGCCAAACCTTTATTCACATTTTGCTCAAAAGGAAGAAAGGCTAATAACAATGCAAAAATAATCACATCCGCCATAAAAATCAGCGAATTTCTAGAGAAGATGGACGGTGGAGAAACGGAAGTTTGCGTATTCATAAAGTTTACCCTCAAGTCAATGTACGGCTTTACTAAGTTAGCAATTGGTTAATTATACGCAATATAAATGTTATAAATTTGTGATTTACTTCAAAGAATATTTGCATCTTACACAGCAGAAACTGTAAATCAACGCTTTTTGTGAACATTTTTCACCGGATTTCGTTCAAATTTTATCATCATAAACAGGTTTTCCTATGATGTTTTGTAAAAATTGGAATCACTATCGCAAAAAGTGCGGTTAAAATTTCGCAAGTTTTGGAAAATTGATAGATTAATGAGAAATAAATCAGTAGAATGTCGCCCTTTATTAAGATCTGTCAACGAAAAACGGATCCCCTAAGTCACAAGGTGTAACAACGAGACAATAGAGGCAATATGACTGAAAAAATTAATTTAATGAACCTAACCCGCCAACAAATGCGCGAGTTTTTTAAAGAATTAGGCGAAAAACCTTTCCGAGCGGATCAACTCGTAAAATGGATCTATCACTTTGGCGAAGATAACTTCGACAATATGACCAATATTAATAAGAAATTACGCGAGAAATTAAAAGCGGTAGCGGAAATCAAAGCGCCGGAAATTGCCGTTGAACAACGTTCTGCAGACGGCACTATCAAATGGGCGATGCAGGTGGGCGACCAGCAAATCGAAACAGTTTATATCCCTGAAGCCGATCGCGCCACTCTTTGCGTTTCATCGCAAGTAGGCTGCGCTTTAGCCTGTACGTTCTGTTCGACCGCGCAACAAGGTTTTAACCGTAACCTAACGGTGTCTGAAATCATCGGGCAGGTATGGCGGGCATCAAAAGTGATAGGCGAATTCGGCGTGACCGGTATTCGCCCCATTACCAATGTAGTTATGATGGGGATGGGCGAACCTTTACTAAATGTAGCGAATGTAGTACCGGCAATGGAACTGATGTTAGATGATTTCGCTTATGGTTTGTCAAAACGCCGCGTTACATTATCGACTTCCGGTGTAGTTCCCGCATTGGATAACTTAAGCGGCATGATCGATGTAGCGTTGGCAATTTCTTTGCACGCGCCGAATGACGAGTTGCGCGATGAAATTGTGCCGATTAATAAAAAATATAATATTAAAATGTTAATTGATTCGGTAAACCGTTATTTAAGCGTGTCTAACGCCAATCACGGCAAAGTAACCATCGAATATGTTATGTTGGATCATGTAAACGACAGCATTGAACACGCTCATCAATTGGCTGAAGTACTAAAAAATACACCTTGTAAAATTAACCTGATTCCATGGAATCCATTCCCGCAAGCACCTTATGGCAAGAGTTCAAATACGCGGGTGGACAAATTCCAAAAAACCTTGATGGAATACGGTTTTACCGTTATCGTGCGTAAAACCCGCGGCGATGATATTGATGCCGCCTGCGGCCAGCTGGCGGGAGATGTTATTGATCGCACAAAACGTACGGCTGCAAAGCGCCAGTTCGGACAAAACATTGACGTTCAATTACAATAAATTCCAACTCTTGTAAACGTGCCATATAAATAAGGAAGAATGATGACTTTCAAATTTCAACAAAAATTGACCGCACTTTTTTCCTTATTTATTTCACTGTTACTTTCAGCCTGTAGCTCGTCTCCCCAGGTAAATGCGGAAAATTTAGCTAAACAACAGGCGGCTAAAGCCCGTATTGAATTAGGCTTAGCCTATTTACATCAACAAAATATCAATCAGGCTAAACAAAATTTCGATAAAGCGCTGGAACACGCGCCTCAATATTATTTAACCCATTCGGCACTAGCTTATTTTCATCAACAACTGGGTAACGTCAAACAAGCGCGCATCCATTATCAAAAAGCCATTGATTTAGATAATAATCAGGGTGACGTACATAACAATTACGGCACTTTTCTCTGTTCGCAAGGACAATTTGAACAAGCTTACGACGAATTCGAACAGGCGCTTCAATCACCCAATTATTATCGTCAAACCGATAGCTACGAAAACTTGGCGCTTTGTGCATTATCAGCTAAAAATAATGAGCGTTTTCAACGTTATTTAGCAAAATTAGAAAAATTGGATCCCAAGCGCGCCGCCAAATTAGAAAATATATCGAACTAAACCTTTTCGTTTAATATTTCGTCAGGATTCATCATGTCTCCGTACCGGGGCATTTTATTCGGGAATTCTATGTAATAAAGGTTGCAAAACTAAGGATACAACTTTAAACTTTACCAACTTCCGTCTTGCTTTAAAAAATAAACTATTTATCTATGGACAATCAAACAATATCAGACCAATCCCCCCTTTCTCTTGGTGAACAACTACGCCGGGCTCGCGAAAAATTAAACATCTCCATTGATGAGGTAGCCGCTAAACTCAATTTGCGTAGTGCAATTATTCAGGCTATTGAAAATGATGAATTTGTACAAAAATCGATTCCCTCGACCTTTATGAAAGGTTATGTGCGTAACTATGCAAAATTTCTAAAATTACCGGATGGTCTGTTGACTTCGTCCATGCCGAACTTTGCCGAAGAACCTAAAAACGATTTAAATAAGAATTCCCGTACTAAACATTCGGTTAACCCTCATGCGGCTCATAGTCGTTGGGTCGGCTATTTAACAACCTTAGTGGTTTTATTCGTTGCGGGAATGACTGCGCTTTGGTGGTGGGAAAACTATCAACAATCAAATAACGAACGTGATAATTTAGTTCAGAATTATGTCGCAACGGAAGACAGAACCGCTGAACGGAGCGACAACGTCGTTGAAATCCCGGCAATTCAAACCATACCGGAAGCATCAACGCCGGTACCAGAAGCGAATACCAATGAAAGTGTGGAAATCGCCCCTGTAGTGGCCAACACGCCGGTAGTAACTAATGAAACTCAACCGGTTCAGCAAACGGCGGAGCAAACCAATACGGCGCAAGCCATGTTGCAACAACACAGCACCGAGCCGGAACAGGCTCAGCCGACCGATAACGAAACTACGGAGCCGGCAACCGTAACTGCAGGAGACTTGCAGATTGAAGTCACCGGCGTAAATTGTTGGATCAGCGTAAAAGATGCTAAACGCAAAGTCTTAGCACAAAAAGAATATAAACAGGGCGAAATTTTAACCTTTAACGAAGGTTCGCCTTATTCAGTTATTATCGGAGCGCCGGGTAACGTTAAAATCACTTATAAAGGTGAAGCTTATCCGTTAAAAGTGGACGGTCGTGTCGCTAAATTTAAATTACAATAACGAACTTTAACAATGTCAGCATTTAAACCAACTATCAAACGTCGCGAATCGACTAAAATATATGTAGGAAATGTGCCTGTAGGCGGAGATGCGCCTATCGCCGTACAATCAATGACTAATACTCGTACAACCGACGTAGAGGCGACGGTTGCGCAAATTAAAGCGCTGGAACGTGTCGGTGCGGATATTATCCGCGTTTCGGTACCGACTATGGAAGCCGCCGAAGCTTTTAAATTAATTAAGCGACAATCTTCAGTGCCGTTAGTTGCCGATATTCACTTTGATTACCGTATCGCCCTGAAAGTAGCGGAATACGGTGTGGACTGTTTGCGTATAAATCCAGGCAATATCGGCCGTGAAGACCGCATTCGTGCGGTTGTTGACTGCGCCAAAGATAAGAATATCCCGATTCGAATCGGCATTAATGCGGGTTCTTTAGAAAAGGATATTCAGGAAAAATATGGCGAGCCGACACCGGAAGCCTTATTGGAATCGGCATTACGTCACGTAGAAATTTTAGACAGATTAAATTTTGATCAATTTAAGGTCAGTGTAAAAGCATCGGATGTTTTCTTAGCGGTAGAAGCCTATCGTTTACTGGCAAAAGCAATTAAACAACCATTGCACTTAGGTATTACCGAAGCCGGCGGTGCGCGGGCCGGTGCGGTAAAAAGTGCGGTGGGTTTGGGTATGCTTTTAGCGGAGGGGATCGGCGATACCTTGCGTGTCTCCCTGGCGGCTGATCCGGTGGAAGAAATCAAAGTAGGTTTTGATATTCTAAAATCTCTGCGTATTCGTTCCCGAGGAATTAATTTTATTGCCTGCCCTACCTGTTCCCGTCAGGAATTTGACGTAATCGGTACGGTTAACGCCCTTGAACAACGCCTTGAAGATATTATCACACCAATGGATGTGTCCATTATCGGCTGTGTGGTAAACGGCCCGGGCGAAGCTTTGGTTTCGGATCTCGGCGTGACCGGCGGTAACAAGAAAAGCGGCTTTTATCTTAACGGCGAACGTCAAAAAGAGCGTTTCGACAATGAATATATTGTAGATCAGTTAGAAGCAAAAATCCGTGCGAAAATCGCCGCTCAGGATCCGAAAAATCGTATTTTATAATTCATCGTCCGGTACTTTTAAACCGTACCGTTTTTTTAAACTATAGGAAAATTATTGTGGCAAAAACAATCCAAGCAATCCGAGGTATGAATGATTGCCTGCCCACAGAAACGCCGGTATGGCAATGGGTAGAATCAAAAGTTCGTTCGACTTTAGCGAGCTATGGCTATTCTGAAATTCGTATGCCAATCGTAGAAAACACACCGTTATTTGCGCGTGCAATCGGTGAGGTGACTGATGTGGTATCAAAAGAAATGTTTACGTTTAATGACCGCGATAACGAAAGTTTAACATTGCGCCCGGAAGGTACTGCAGGCTGCGTACGCGCGGGTATTGAACACGGTTTACTTTATAATCAGGAACAGCGCCTATGGTATATGGGACCGATGTTCCGTTACGAACGTCCGCAAAAAGGACGCTATCGCCAATTCCATCAAGCCGGGGTAGAAGTTTTTGGTATTGCCAACGCGGAAATCGATGCGGAACTTATCATCTTAACCGCTCGTCTTTGGAAAGAACTTGGCATTGAGCAACATGTCACTTTGCAACTTAATTCTATCGGTTCATTAGAAGCCCGTGCCAACTATCGCAGCGCATTAGTTGAATTTTTACAACAATATGTGGGTCTAATGAACGAAGAAGAAAAAGAGCGCTTGCTCAAAAACCCATTACGGATTTTAGATACGAAAAACGAAGCGCTGCAGCAAGCATTAAATAATGCGCCTAAATTATTAGATTATTTAGACGATGACAGCCGTGAGCATTTCGCCCGACTTTGCGCAATTTTAGATAATATAGGCATCTCATACGAAATAAATCCCAAATTAGTTCGCGGATTGGATTATTACAACAAAACGGTGTTTGAATGGGTGACCACCGCTCTTGGCGCACAAGGCACAGTATGCGGCGGCGGTCGTTACGACGGATTGGTTGAACAACTCGGCGGGCACGCTACCTGCGGTGTAGGTTTTGCTATGGGATTGGAGCGTCTTATTCTGTTAGTGCAGGAAGTTAATAAAGCGATTCCCCTACCTCAAAGTGCGGTGGATATTTATCTGATTTTTGCCGGAGAAAATACCGCATCCGCCGCATTCCGGTTAGCAGAAAAAGTGCGTTCCGAACTACCGCACTTACGCACGATGATGCATTGCAGTGGCGGCAATTTTAAGAAACAGTTTAAGCGCGCAGATAAAAGCGGCGCAAAAATTGCTCTTGTGATCGGCGAATCGGAAGTGCAAAACCAGCAAGTGGTTGTCAAAGACTTATTAGGTGGCGCAGAGCAACAAACCGTTGCTTTAGAAGCTGTTATTGATCATTTAAAAACATCTTTTAAGGAATAATATATGGCTTATACCAGTTTAGAAGAACAAGAAATTAATGAAATTAAAAATTTCTGGAAAGAAAACGGCAAAACTATTATTGTTTCGGTAATTATCGCAATCGCAGGCGTATTCGGCTGGCGTTATTGGCAAAGCTATCAATTAAGCCAGCATCACCAATTATCGGATCAGTATCAGCAGGTTATTTACGAATTCCGTCAAGATCCTGCGGCTCAAAAAGATAATCTGGCTGAATTTATTGCACAAAACGGCAAAAGCGGTTATGCGGCTTTAGCTTTATTTGAGCAGGCGAAAACTGCGGTCGAAAAACAGGATTTTTCGCAGGCGGAAACCGCATTAAAACAAGCATTAAACAGTGCGCCTGATGAAATTTTTGCTTCTATTGCGGCATTACGCTTGGCTAACGTGCAATTTCAACAAAAAGATTTTGACGGCGCGCTGGTAAGCTTAAATCTTGTGAAGGATACCAGCTGGGATAGCCGTAAACAAATTCTAAACGGCGATATTTTACTGGCTAAAGGTGATAAAGCCGGTGCTAAAGCCGCTTATCAACAAGCACAGAAAAATGCTTCCGCATTGGAGCAACAATGGCTGCAAGTGCGGTTAAATAATTTATAATTTTACGCTGATTTTCAGCGCAGTCAAAATTTAATAAAAAGGGTTAAGTCTTCCGCGAAGTTCTTAACCCTTTTTTATATAATGCTTAATAGACTTGCCGCATAACATATTGACATACAATAGAAATAAAAGGCTAAAGCACAGCCTTAACCTTTTTCTATTCTCGCGTTAACCGGTACAGAACAATAGATTATTAATAATAAAATATTCCGGAATGTTTAATCCGCTAATTTTTTCTCCAGGGCTTTTAACCGCTTATTCATCTTATCAATATCTAAGGTTAATGCCGCAGTTTTACGCCACTCCTTATTAGTTTGCGCAGGAATACCCGAAGAGTAAATACCTGGTTCGGTAATCGGACGCAGAATCATACTCATACCGGTAACAATTGCCTGATCGCAAATTTCCATATGGCCGTTAATCACGCTCGCACCACCAATCTGACAATAGCGACCGACCGTTAAACTGCCAGCCATAATAACACCGCCGGCGACAGCCGTTCCCGTACCTATATGTACGTTATGCGCAATTTGGCAAAGATTATCAATAATTACATTATCTTCAATCACCGTAGAATCCAGCGCGCCCCGGTCGATACAAGTACAAGCGCCGATTTCCACATGATTGCCGATAATAACGCTACCGGTTTGCGGAATCTTAATCCATTGCCCGCGTTCATTAGCATAGCCGAATCCGTCGCCGCCAATTACTGCACCCGACTGAATCAAACAATCCGAACCGATTTGTACTTCGTGATAAATACTCACATTCGCCCACAACTGGGTATTAGCGCCAATCTTAGTATTTTTACCAATAAAACAACCCGCGCCAATCACGACGTTATCGCCCAATTCAACGCCATCTTCAATAACGGCATTTGCTCCGATAGAAACATTCGTACCTAATTTTGCCGAACTGGCAATAACGGCGGTCGATGCAATATCTGAAGCGGCTTTTGGCGTCGTATCCATATATTGGGCTAATAAAGCATAGGCAACATAAGGACTTTTCGTGATTAAAAGATTGCTATTAGCACTGCAGAATTCGATATCGGCTTCAGAAACCACCAAAATCCCGGCTTGAGATTGTGCTAAAAAAGGGCGAAATTTCGCATTGGAAATGAAAGTTAATTGGTTAGCTTGCGCTTTATCAAGAGGGGCAATACTGTCAACAACAACATCGGTGTTACCCCTTGAGGTAGCACCGATATGTTCAGCTAATTCTTTAAGCGAATAAACACTCATTATTTAGTTGCTTCCGCCGGTTTTGTTTCAGCTTTACCACCGATTGCTTTTAACACATCTTCGGTAATATCTTTACCGTCTGCGGCAAATACAACTGAATTTGCATCTAATACGTAAGTATAACCTTTATCTTTTGCGATATTATTAGTCGCAACTTGAATGCCTTCTAATAATTTCGCACGTTCTTCATTTTGACGTTTATCGTTTTCTACTTGGAATTTACGAACTTCTTCATCGTGATCTTTCATTAATTTATTAATTTCATCTTCACGTTTTTTCAATTCTGAAGGACGGTTCTTAGGATTTTGCGCATCTTTTTGCAAAGAAGCGATTTTAGCATCAATTGATTTCTTATTTGCCGCTAATTTATCGGCTTGCGTTTTAAATTCGCTATCTAATTTCTTCGCTACCGCTTCACGATCCGGGTGATGTTGAAATAAATATCCGGCATTAATAAATGCGATATTTTCAGCAGCCATTGCCATAGATGAAGTTAGTGCTAATGCTAGAGAAAGTGCGGTTGCTTTTACGACTTTTTTCATTACGTTATATTTCCTTGTATTAAGATTAAAACTTTCGTATCAAATCTCATTTAGATTTAATACGAACATGGTTATTCGACTTACTAATTTAAGATAAGTTCCATCTCAAATTAAAATGTGCCGCCAATGCTGAATTGGAATTGTTCCACATCGTCACGATCATATTTTTTGATCGGTTTCGCATAAGAGAATACCAACGGCCCAATCGGTGACTGCCACTGGAAACCTACACCGGCAGAAACGCGAATTCGGGACGGATCACTATAATCCGGTAATGTCGGGAATCTTGCCTTATCTTCGGCTTTCCAATGTGTATTCCATAAACTACCGGCATCGACAAAGAATGAAGTGCGAACGGAATTTTGATTTTTTTCGGCAACGAACGGAGTAGGCACAATTAACTCTGCACTCGCCGTCGCCATTGCATTACCGCCCACCACATCGCTGTCAAGTTGCGTATAATTACCATTAGAATCAATATAAATCGCATTCGGACCTACACCGCCGTAAGAGAAACCGCGTAAACTACCAATGCCGCCGATATTATAGTTTTGGTAGAACGGTAATTTTTTACCGCCCATACCATCGGCAAATGCCACCGTCGCTTTACCCGAAAGTACCCAGGTTTGCGAACGTTCCAACGGATAATAACCCACTACATCAGCATTTAATTTATAATATTTGTTATCTGATCCAGGAATGGTCACGGTTCCGCCGAGTGTCGCTTTTACCCCTTTGGTCGGGAAGTATCCTCTATTTAAGTTATTAAATGTCCAACCTGTTGAGAAAGTAAAATCATGAGCCTTGAAACGCCAGTCGCCTGTTTCATCATAACCCATTGATTTCATATATTTTTCACGGTTATATTCCGGCGTAATATTTTTTAATTTATTATAGGCGTAACCTAATCCCATATAGTAAGAGTTATTTTCATTTACCGGAAAACTTAATGTCGTGTTCACACCATAAGTCGTACGCGCATATGAAGCTTCGGTATCACTGTCAGAGTTATCATATTTTTCATAGAAAATATTACCGCCAAGACTCACGCCGTCTTTTGTAAAATAAGGTTCCGTATAACCTAAACTCACGCTTGTACCATAGTCATTACGGGAACCGGATAAACTGACGGACGAACCCATACCTAAGAAGTTATCCTGTTTCACACTGGCTTGATAGCTAAACCCGCTTTCCGTACCGTAACCGATACCGAAATTGATACTACCCGTATTGCGTTCTTTGATTTTATAAATAACGTCTAATTCGTCATCGCTGCCGGGAACCTCTTCCGTACGATGTTCTACCGACTCATAAAAACCCGTACGATCCAACCGCACTTTACCCAGTTCAACCAATTGAGAAGATAACCAAGATCCTTCTTGCTGACGCATTTCCTGACGTAATGTGCTGTCTGCAGTCACCGTATTGCCTTCAAAACGAATCTGACGAACGGAATAACGACGACCGGCTTCAACAATAAAGGTTACCGCAATCGTTTTATTTTCTTCATCAAAATCAGGATGTACGTTTACCGTAGCATTAGCATAACCGCGTTCGCCCAATTTTGCTTTAATTTGTTCTTCAACACTTTGCAATTCGCCGCGACGATACATTTCGCCCACGTGAATGGTTTTTAAAATCGGTTGTAATTCATCCTGCATACCAGCTACATCACCGACAATACGGGCGTCTTTAATGGTATATAAATCGCCTTCATTAACACCGACTTTAACTCTTGCTTCGGTTTTTTCATCATTTAATTGAACATCGGTATCCGTTACGCGGAATTTGGCATAGCCATGATTATGGTAATAATCAGAGATTGTTTCTAAATCTTTACCGAATTGATTGTTCTCAAATTTATTACCGAAAAATTTCCACCAGGCATCAGGTTGAAGTTCCATTTGTTCCTGTAAAGTATCGCTGTCAAAAGCCTGATTACCTTCAAATGAAATTCCTTTTAATAGCGCTACATCGTTTTCTTTAATTTGCAATTTAACTTCAGCGGTATTATTCGGCAAATTATTCACGATTGTTTCAACTTTCGCGTTATAGCGCCCGGTACTTTCATAGTGTTCCTGAATACCTTGACGGAACGCTTCCAATTTTTCACGATTTAAAACTTCACCCGCTTTAAACCCGTTTGCATCCAGGTTTTGTTTTAACGCATCGGTCGGAATCGAGCTGTTGCCGTCGATGGTCACATCGGCAATCACAGGTTGTTGCTCAACGGAAATAACTAAAGTATTCCCGTCTCGGGCGGCTTTCACATTATCATAACCGCGGGCAAACAAAGTTTTTACCACATTGGCAATGTCGCCGTCTGTTGCTCGTTGACCGACGCGTACGGGTAAGCCGGCAAGCACTTTACCTTCCGAACCTGCCTGCACGCCGTCAACTCGAATATCCTGCACAACGAACGGCGCAGCTATAGCGCTGGTGGAACCCAGTAGTAAACTAGCAATTAAGAGTTTTTTCATCGTTACTATTATCCTAAATAAGATTAGTTTTTTAATTACAAACGTAAGAAATCATTGAATAAAGCGAAAGCCGTTAACATGAGTAACAGGATCGCACCAATTCGATAACCTATGTTTTGAATTCTTTCGGAAACCGGTTTCCGCATAATTCCTTCGGCCGCTAAAAAAATCAGATGACCACCGTCTAAAACAGGTAAAGGAAATAAATTCATTATTCCAAGGTTGACACTAATAAGAGCCATAAAGCTTAAATAATAAACCAAACCTATGCTGGAAGACATACCCGCCCCCTTAGCAATGGAAATTGGTCCGCTTAAATTATTTAAAGATAAATCGCCTGAAAATAATTTACCGATAACTTTAATCGTCAACCAGGAAAGTTGCGCCGTTTTTTCAACGCCCTTCTGCAAGGCTTCAAGCATATCATATTTTAATTCGCTACGATACTTATCATTAAGCGGTTCAAAGGTTGGCGAAATACCTACAAGCCAGCGTTTATCGGTAAATTCCGGCGTTAATATCACATCAAACAATACGCCTTCCCGTTCAATTTGTAACGGAATTGATTTACCTTGTTGAACCAGTTTGACAAAAGCCTGCCAATTTATTTCCTCACCATCGGATTGACGAATCATATCGCCGATTTGCAATCCGGCTTTCTGTGCAGGCGAGTGTTCCATAATTTTGGAAATCTTCATTTCGACTTTACCGGACACCGGCTCAATACCCAGGGAACCAAAAGCACTTTCTTTTTCCGGATCATATTTCCACCGGCTGAGATCCAGGGTTTTACGGAATTCCATGTTTTCACCGAATGGCGTTAAGGTCAATTGAACCTGCCGGTTGCCTAATTTAGAAGCCAAAACCATATTAACGGTTTCCCAATCGGGCGTTGCAGTGCCGTCAACCGCAACAATCTGACTATCAACAGGTAATTGAGCCTGCGCGGCAATAGATTGCGGCTGAACGGCGCTGATTACAGGTTTTACACTAGGAATACCAATCGTATAAATCGCCCAATAAGCCACAATTGCAAATAGAAAATTGGCTAAAGGACCCGCTATCACAACAAAAGCGCGTTGTAATACGGATTTATTATTAAAAGCCTGAGATTTTAACGCTTCCGGCACTTCCTCATTACGTTCATCAAGCATTTTCACGTACCCCCCGAGAGGCAACATAGATACGACAAACTCAGTACCATGCTTGTCAACTTTACGCCATAACACCTTGCCGAAGCCGATAGAAAAACGATGAACTTTTATACCGCACTTTCTTGCAGCCCAAAAGTGCCCGTATTCATGTACCGAAACCAGTACGCTAATAGCGATGATAAACGAAAGTAACGACCACAAAAATGACATTATGAAACGATATCCTTACAGCACAAAGAAATAAAAATAAGCAAAAAACGGTACGGCTGCGGTAAGACTGTCAATACGATCCAATATACCGCCGTGGCCGGGAATTAGTTGACTGCTGTCTTTGATTCCGCTCTCTCGTTTAAACATACTTTCCGTTAAATCGCCCAGCACGGAAATTGCCACCGTGGCAACCGATAACAGAGTTAAAGAGAAAGTCGAACCGCGATTAAATAAAGACTCGCCGGCAATAGTTTGAAAAATAAAAGCCAGCACGCAAGCGGTAATTAAACCGCCGATTACGCCTTGCCAGGTTTTTCCGGGCGATACTTTAGGTGCTAATTTATGTTTTCCGAATTTTCGACCGGCAAAATAAGCGCCGCTATCCGCCGCCCAGACCAAAATAAATACGTAAAGCAATAATACCACGCCGTGATGAGCATCTATGATATAACCGTCTAAACGTAATTTAAGTACACCGATAAAAAACGGTAACAGCGTGAAGAATGCAAAAATAATTTGCAAAATTAAAGACTTACTCCAGATTGAAGCGGATTTAGGATAATTTATTACTAAAAAGAATGCGGCAATCCACCAAATAACGGCGGCAAGTAACAACGGCTCGGCTAAACCGTCAAACACTCTGCCGGCATTAAGATAACTATGATGACTATAAATCCAAAGGAACAAAAACGTGCCTGCAATAGCACTGATAACATATCGCCAAACTTCGGTTTTAATTTTGGCAAACTGTGTCCATTCCCACACACCAAGCGTGACCACCGCGCCCAAACAAAGAGCAAAGTAAAAAGGAGAAAATAAAAATAAAGCGGCAAATACCACGGCAATTAACGCAATTGCCGATAAAATACGTTCTTTAAGCAAAGGTTTATCCTCTAATTATTTTAGCTAGTCCCGAAGCGGCGTTCGCGTTGTTGATAGACATAAATAGCGCGATTAAATTCCTGTTCGTTAAAATCGGGCCATAATACATGGGAAAAATACAATTCGGCATAGGCAATTTGCCACAATAAGAAATTACTAATGCGTTGTTCTCCGCTGGTACGAATCAACAAATCCACGGGAGGTTGCTCTTTTGTGACCAGATTCCGTTGAAAAAGTTCTTCCGTAATCTCCGATATTGTCAAACTTCCGTCTTTAACTTGCTGAGCAATCTGTCTGGTTGCCTGAACAATGTCCCAACACCCGCCATAATTGGCAGCTATATTCAGCGTTAAACTGTCATTATTTGCCGTTAAAGTTTCCGCTCTGGCGATTTTTTCCTGCAATTTAGGACTAAAGCCGGAAATATCACCAAGAACTTTGAGTTTAATATTATTTTTATGCAGCTTTTTCACTTCGAGATCCAAAGCTTGCATGAATAAAGTCATTAAAGCATTGACTTCCTGTTCCGGACGATTCCAGTTTTCACTGCTAAAAGCATATAAGGTGAGCGCCTGAACCCCGATTTGACAGGCGTAAGAAACCGAACGACGCACTGCTCGTACCCCACTTTTATGTCCGAAAATTCGCATTTTCCCTTGCTGTTTAGCCCAACGTCCATTGCCGTCCATAATGATCGCAATATGCTTAGGAATATTATTAAGATCTAGTTCTTTCATTATTTTATTAAATTTTTAACCGCACTTTTCGCGGTGAATATATCATAAGTTAGGCCTATGTGTTAGAGCCTGTACGGATTTCTTTATGCTTTCAAAGAAACGATCACCTCTTTGGCCGCCAAACGGGACTGCTTATCAACCGCCAATACATCATCAATACAATTAATCTGCTGCGGTTGAATTAATTCCACCACCTTGGCATTCACTCGCGCAATATCGGTGAATTTTATCATCCGATTTAAAAATGCTTCGACCGCAATTTCATTTGCCGCATTCATTGCCGTGGTTGCATACTGACCTGCGGCAAAAGCCTCTATCGCTAATTTTAAACAAGGATAGCGCTCATAATCGGGTTTTAAGAAAGTTAATCCGCTTAGCTGATAAAAATCTAACGGCGTAACGCCCGAAACAATTCGCCCCGGATAAGCCATGGTTTCCGCAATCGGCGTTCGCATATCGGGATTACCCATCTGTGCGATAACGGAACCGTCAATATAACGCACCATCGAATGAATAATAGATTGCGGATGAATAATCACTTCCATTTCTTCCGCGCCGGCATTAAACAACCAACGAGCTTCAATATATTCCAGCCCTTTATTCATCATGGTAGCGGAATCAACGGAAATTTTCTTGCCCATTGACCAGTTAGGATGCGCTACCGCCTGTTCGGGCGTAATATTGTCGAATTCCGTCAAATCCGTATAACGGAACGGACCGCCGGATCCGGTTAATACAATCTTATTGATCCCCAATTCTTTTAACGGACAAAAACCGATTTGTTGCTGCGCCTCGGGAGGAAGCGATTGGAAAATCGCATTATGTTCGCTATCTACCGGCAATAAGCGTGCTTTGGTGCGTTTAACTTCATCAATAAAGATCCGCCCGCAAGTAACCAGGGTTTCTTTATTAGCAAGCAATACCGTTTTACTCGCCTGCACAGCCGATAATGTCGGGAGCAACCCCGCCGCACCGACAATCGCCGCCATTACCTGATCCGCTTCAGGGTGCGCCGCCAATTCGCAAATAGCTTTTTGCCCCGCCAAAACTTTCGTTTTTTTGCCCGCACTTTTTAATTTTTCCGCTAACTGTTTGGCTGCGTTCTCATCATCAAGCGCGGCGAATTCCGGCTGAAATTTCACGCACTGCTCAACCATTAAATCCACGTTGCGACCGCCTACCAACGCGAAAGCGTGATATTTTTCAGGATTATGTTCGATAACGGAAAGCGTGCTTTTGCCGATTGAACCGGTCGAGCCTAAGATAACTAAGTTTTGTTTTTTCATAGCGTTAATAAGGAAGCCTGCCGGCATCCGCAATTTAGGTAATTATTTTTTGTACAGATAAAATTAAGGACGCCTACTGTGACGTCCTACAAGATGTTGATTTGATTAGAAATCCATTAATTCTTTTTCTTTTTCCGCCAACACTTCATCTACTTTTTTGATATAACTGTCGGTGATTTTCTGAATTTCTTCTTCCGCTTTACGTTGATCGTTTTCACTGATTTCTTTGTCTTTTAATAAGGCCTTGATTTTATCATTTGCATCACGACGCACATTACGGATTGCCACTTTACCTTGCTCGCCTTCGCCTTTAACGATTTTGATTAAATCACGACGGCGTTCTTCCGTTAACGGCGGAAGCGGCACACGAATAGTGGTGCCTGCAGATGACGGGTTTAAACCTAAATCTGAAGTTAAAATCGCTTTTTCTACCGCTTGAATTAAAGAACGGTCAAATACGGTAACGGCTAAGGTACGCGCGTCTTCCGCCACTACGTTTGCTAATTGGCGAAGCGGTGTCGCGGAACCATAGTAATCAACCTGAATAGCGTCAAGCAAACTCGGTTGAGCGCGACCCGTACGAATTTTTGCAATATGACCTTTTAATGCTTCAAGGCTTTTTTCCATACGGTCTTGGGTATCTTTTTTAATTTCGTTGATCATTGTTTTTCCTTGTTAATAAAATTCAAAGCCGGGGGATCGCATACGCCCGCCGATATTTTTGCTAATTATGAAATAATTGTGCCTTCGGTTTCGCCGGTAACCACTTCGCGCAATGCGCCCGGTTTACCCATATTAAATACGCGAATCGGCATACCGTGATCGCGGGCAAGGGTAAATGCAGCCAAATCCATTACTTGTAATTCTTTATCAATTACTTCCGCATAAGTTAATTTATTGAATAACTTCGCATCAGGATTTTTTGCCGGATCACAATTATATACGCCGTCTACTTTTGTTGCTTTCAGCACTACATCCGCTTCAATTTCAATACCGCGTAAACAAGCCGCCGAATCGGTAGTGAAGAACGGGCTGCCGGTACCGGCGGAAAAAATAACCACACGTTTTTCACGCAACATTTTGATCGCTTCAGACCAGTTATAAGTATCGCAAATGCCGTTTAATTGGAACGCCGACATTAATTTTGCGTTCACATCCGCGCGGTGAAGCGCATCGCGCATCGCTAAACCGTTCATAACTGTTGCAAGCATCCCCATATGGTCTCCTACAACCCGATTCATACCGGCTTTTGCCAATTTCGCACCGCGGAACAGATTACCGCCGCCGATAACGACGCCGACTTCAACGTCCATAGCAATCAATTCTTTGATTTCTAATGCCATACGATCTAGGATTGACGGATCAATACCAAAGCCTTCATCACCCTGTAATGCTTCGCCGCTTAATTTAAGCAAAATACGTTTATAAATCGGTTTATTCATTTTTACCCTCACAAGAACTGGACATAAAATTCCGCTTATTATAAAGCAACAAGGCTAAACTGGAAATAGCAATAGAAGCGCAACTTAAAATTTTGTAGAATACGATCCTTATTTATCATCGTCATAGGGAAAGATGATGTTATCGCCATCTGAAATTCTAAAAAAAACGACCGCACTTTTTGCGGCGACAATTTGCTTATATTTTGCCTGCAAACTTATTTTAATGGGTACGGGATTTTACCCCCAACCTAAATTAACGGATATTCTGTTGTTTGCGATTTTAATTGTTATTTTTAACTCATCAAAAAACTTATTCTATTTTTTGCTGTTGCCCTTTATTATAGCTCATGCACTGTACGCACCGGTAGGTATCACATTCGGTGCGCCGTCCTACCAATATATCGCTTCTGTTTTTGCTACGGATTTGATGGAAAGCCGGGAGTTTTTATCGCAACTGAGTATTAAAAACTATTTGATGCCTGTGGGCATTATCGGCTTAACTTTAGCTTTTCGCTGGATCACACAGAAATATGATTTAAAGCTCCATAAAAATAAAATGTTTTTGGCATCAATAACCGCTTTTATGTTGTTAGCCAATTCCCCGTTTAAATTTATTGATGAAATTTCCACATCCGGCACACAAGTAATTAGCGAATTACAGCGTTTAAACAACATGACCATCGAAAGCGAATGGGGTGATTCTCAATTAATTAATTCAAACTATGACGATTATGTCTTAATCGTCGGTGAAAGCGCGCGCAAAGATTATCACCATGCTTACGGTTATCCCGTCAAAAATACGCCGTTTATGAGCAAAGCGAACGGTGTATTAATCGATGGAATGACTGCCGGCGGAACGAATACCATCGCTTCTTTAAAATTAATGTTCACTCAACCGAATACACAAACTAAGGAAGGTAATTATTCGTTAAATTTTGTAGATTTAATCAAATCCGCCGGAATTAAGACTTATTGGATTTCCAACCAAGGTTATTTAGGCGAGTTCGATACGCCGATTTCCGCTATTGCTAATAAAAGTGATGAGAAAATCTTTTTAAAATCGGGAGATTCTTTAAACAGTAATACGAGCGATTTCGAATTATTACCGAAATTTACTCAGGTTCTTGAACGACCAAGTACCGGTAAACGGTTTATTGTGGTTCATTTGTACGGCTCTCACCCGATTACCTGTGACCGATTAAACGATTATCCGAAATTGTTTGATGACGATAAAATAGCTAAAAAATATTTTAATGTGAATTGTTATATTTCATCTATAAAGAAAACCGATGAGGTAATTAAAAGAATTTATGACGCTTTAGCAGAAAATAAAGCAAAAACCGACCGCACTTTTTCAATGATTTATTTCTCGGATCACGGTCTTGCCCATCAAATTACAGAAGATAATATTGTTATTCATAACAGCAGCGGGAAAAGTAAACGCCATTATGATATTCCGTTATTTAAAATTTCCAGCGACGACACGAAACGCCATGAATACAGGGTGTTTAAATCCGGCTTAAATTTTACCGCGGGGCTGGCTTATTGGGTCGGAATATCTAATGCCAAATTAGCCGTTCGGGAGGATTTATTCAGCAACGAACCGGATAAAGACGATTACGGATTAAAAGCGGAAATTGATAAAATTGACGTTCCGGAAGATAAGGCGGTTGTTATACCCGGCACACATTAGACACGGACAGGGTGTACGTTAAATTATTTTAAAATAAATATATTGCGGGACAATTATCCCCGATTCGACAGCTATAAAAAAAGCAGGCATCAGCCTGCTTTTGTGGAATCAGTTTAAAATTAAACTTTTTGCATTGCGGCAACTTCGGCAGCGAAGTCAGCTTCAACTTTTTCAATACCTTCGCCAACTTCTAAACGAATGAAGTTAGCCACTGAAGTATTTACTGATTTTAAGTAACTACCTACAGTTTGTGAAGGATCCATAACGAAAGCCTGACCGGTCAACGAAACTTCACCGGTGAATTTCTTCATACGGCCTTCAACCATTTTCTCTGCGATTTCTTTTGGTTTTCCGGAGTTGATTGCGATGTCGATTTGGATTTGACGTTCGTGTTCAACTACATCTGCAGAAACGTCTTCCGGATTAACGAATTCAGGTTTTGATGCGGCAACGTGCATTGCTACTTTTTTAAGTTCGTCGGCAGAACCTTCACCCGCAACTAATACGCCGATTTTTGCGCCGTGTAAGTATTGTGCGATTACTTTGCCTTCGATTTCGGCAACACGACGGATAGTCATGTTTTCACCGATTTTAGCCACTAATGCCGCACGTTGTTCTTCGAATTGAGCTTGTAACGCTTCGATAGTTACGCCTTTGTTTGCTACCGCATAATCCGCAACAGCGTTCGCTAAGCTTAAGAAACCTGCGTCTTTAGCAACGAAGTCCGTTTCGCAGTTCATTTCAACTAATACGCCGTGACCTTCTGCAATACGAGCAAGGATAACGCCTTCAGCCGCTACGCGACCTGCTTTTTTAGCCGCTTTAGCCTGACCTGATTTACGCATGTTGTCGATTGCTAATTCGATATCACCGTTTGCTTCAACTAACGCTTTTTTACATTCCATCATGCCTGCGCCAGTGCGTTCACGAAGTTCTTTAACTAATGATGCTGTGATTTCAGCCATTTTGTAGTCCTCTAGAAATTTGATTGAGAACGATGCTTAAAACTCAGAGAAAAAGCACCGCACTTTTAAGAAGTTGTTTGTAGGAGCGAATCGCATTCATCCTAATTATCCCCAACTCTCATTAGGGAAGGGCGTATGCGATACGCCCCTACATAGAATTAAAACGAAACAGGGAACTTAAAAGCCCCCTGTTTCTTATAGGGCTTGCCTATAAACCGGAATTACTCTGCCGCTACTTCTTCAGCGAATTTTTCTTCGGTTGCAGTTTGTTGGCTACGACCTTCTTTAACAGCCGCTGCCGCTGCCGTTACATATAACTGAATTGCACGAGTCGCATCGTCGTTACCAGGAATAACGAAATCAATGCCGTCCGGGTTAGAGTTAGTATCAACTACCGCGAATACAGGAATACCTAAGTTATTTGCTTCTTTGATCGCGATATGTTCATAGTCTGCACCGATTACGAAAATAGCGTCAGGAAGGCCGGCCATATCTTTAATACCGCCAAGGCTTAACTCAAGTTTTTCCATTTCACGTGTACGAACTAAAGCTTCTTTTTTAGTTAATTTATCGAATGTACCGTCTTGAGATTGAGTTTCTAAATCTTTTAAACGTTTGATTGATTGACGAACTGTTTTCCAGTTAGTCAACATACCGCCTAACCAACGGTGATTTACATAATATTGTTGACAGTCTAATGCTGCTGCTTGAACTGCTTCAGTCGCTGCGCGTTTTGTACCAACGAATAAAATTTTACCGTTGTTACTTGCGATACGTGTTAATTCGGCTAACGCACTATTAAACATAGGAACTGTTTTTTCTAAGTTAATGATGTGAACACCGTTGCGAGGACCATAAATGAATGGTTTCATTTTAGGGTTCCAGTAACGAGTTTGGTGACCGAAATGAACGCCGGCTTGTAGCATATCGCGCATTGAAACTTGTGCCATAATATTTTCCTTTTTAATTGGGGTTTTGCCTCCACATATCAAGCAAATCGACCGTTTGGCACCCCGATTTACCCGAACGATATGTGTGTGATTTAAGTTAATGAGTTTGTCATTCCGAAAAGACGGAAGAACGGCGCACTTTATACCACAAAGTGCGGTTAAAAACTAGCAAATTTTCATGAAAGATGAAAAAAGAAATATGAAAAAAGCCTATTTAAAATAGGCTTTAAACATAAAAATCAGAGCTTTAATCTCATTCGGAAATTATCCGCCTTCCTGATTTGGCTTATCTCGTACCGAATACCACGATGGTTTTACCATGAGCGGCAATCAGATTTTGATCTTCCAGCATTTTTAAAATACGGCCTACGGTTTCACGGGAACAACCCACCATTTGCCCGATTTCCTGACGGGTAATCTTGATTTGCATCCCGTCCGGGTGAGTCATGGCATCCGGCATTTTTGCCAGATTCAACAGGGTTTGCGCAATACGCCCGGTTACATCCAAGAATGCCAGATTACTCACTTGTTTTGAGGTGTTTTGCAGGCGTCTGGAAAGTTGTGCCGACAAATACATCAGAATCTCGGGATTAACCTGTAATAATTGACGGAATTTTTTGTAAGACACCTCGGCAATTTCACAGGCGTTTTTGGCTTTTACCCAGGCAGAACGAACCTGACCTTCTTCAAATAAACCGACTTCGCCGAAAAATTCACCCTGGCTTAAATAAGAAAGGATCATTTCTTTTCCCTCTTCATCTTTAACCATTACCGCAGCGGAACCCTTTACAATATAATAAAGCGTATCGGCGCGCTCACCCGCATGAATTAAAGTCGTTTTAGCCGGATATTTATGAATATGGCAATGAGAAAGAAACCAATCAAGCGTCGGATCCATCGGCGACGCGGGTTGAACCGGTTGGGTCTGTGGTAACACATTTGTTTGATGCGCATTCACTTGTTCTAGCATAAAAACCTCTTTCAGCTATTTAACTCTTGGATAAAAGTCCATTTTTAAAGTTTAGGTTGTCGTTTTAATATCAATAGTCTCATGCAATTCTGACCAAAAAATAACAGCCTTGCCACTATGAATCTGTTTCAGCAAATTATCTCTTTTTTCTGCGAGGGAAAGTTCTTCCATGCCGTAATCCGTGCCTTCACGCAAAATAAAGCTTTCCACAATATTGATTAGCGTGTCCGGTTCCAACTCTTGCCATGGAATAATCATGAGGTTTCTCTATTCAAATAAAGGCTCGATAAAACGCCATTGCTGTTCAAAGCCCTGATTCGGCATATGACGAAAGTTAGTACGTACCAAACGCATAAACTGACCTTCGCAAAAAGTCACTAAATAAGTCGCGATGGTGCGCTCGTCAATGGGAAAAGTCTTGCCTTCCCGTAATTTACGCATTTGTAAAATATTAACGAACTGCAATTCCAGACGGTCGAAAAACAAAGCGACCCGCGCTTGTAATTTCGCCTCTTCAAACATTAACGCATGCCCCGTTAACACTCGGGTTAATCCGGGATTTTTTCGCGCAAAATCAAAAATCATCTGCAAAATATCATGCACGCGGTTTAACGTGTTAGTTTCCATCTTAATGGAATAACTAATGCGGCTGAATAAACTGCTTTCAATATTTTCAATTAAGGCTTCAAACATTTTTG
This sequence comes from Basfia succiniciproducens, assembly GCF_011455875.1. Lineage (NCBI taxonomy): Bacteria > Pseudomonadati > Pseudomonadota > Gammaproteobacteria > Pasteurellales > Pasteurellaceae > Basfia > Basfia succiniciproducens. Next base: position 1,537,213 of record NZ_CP015031.1, read on the forward strand.
TTTTACTCGGGAAATATCGGTATAAAGCCGCTTCAGAAACTCCCACTTCCTTCGCTAAACGCGCAGTAGTCATTCGCTCCATCCCCTTTTCGGAATGCAGCAAATGGGTTAAGACGGTAAGCACCTGCTGACGGCGCTCCTTGATACTGCGCTTTTCAATTTTAGCCGATTGTTTTTCCGGTTCCGGCTCGATACTGTCGAGAGTTAATTGTTCTGCCATAATCTATTGCTTGCCCGAATGACCGAAACCGCCTTCACCACGCTCAGTTTGCGTAAAATCCGTCACAATATTAAATTCCGCCTGTACCACCGGAACAAAAACCAGTTGAGCGATTCTGTCTCCCACTTCAATACGAAACGGCTGTTCGCCCCGGTTCCACATTGAAACCATCAGCGGCCCCTGATAATCCGAATCAATTAAACCAACCAGGTTGCCTAACACAATACCGTGTTTATGACCTAATCCCGAACGAGGCAGAATAACCGCCGCTAAATTCGGATCCGCGATATAAATTGACAACCCGGTCGGAATCAATTTTGTTTCACCCGGTTGCAAATCAAACCCTTCTTCAATTAAAGCGCGCAAATCCAATCCGGCGGATCCCGAGGTAGCATAAGCGGGCAAAGGAAATTCGTTGCCAATACGGCTATCTAAAATTTTGACGTCAATTTTTTTCATTTATTATCCATGCTCGACATAATCAGTATGTCTTATTATTTACTTACGATATAACTCTATAATTTCTTGTACCAAAGATTTCGCTAAGGCTTTTTTAGTATCCGTCGGCAACACTTTTTCACCGTTTTGCCAGAATAAATGGAGCGTATTTTGCTCCGCACCGAACACGCTACCGCCCACTACATCGTTTGCACAAATTAAATCCAGATTTTTGCGTTGCAACTTATCTTTCGCATATTGTTCTACATTTTGCGTTTCGGCCGCAAAACCGACCACAAAAGGGCGATTCTCCGTTAAATGCGCCACATCGGCAATAATATCGGGATTTTTTATTAAATTTAAAGTGAGTTCGTCATTATCGTCGGTTTTCTTGATTTTTTGCTCGGAAACCTCGGCGACACGATAATCCGCCACCGCCGCACAGCCGATAAATATATGATTTTCCACCGCACTTTTCATGGACTGTTGCCACATTTGTCGGGCGGAAACCACATTTATCCGGTTAACCTTATCCGGCGCGGCTAAATTAACCGGACCGGAAATTAACGTTACTTCCGCACCTCTGTCTGCAAAGGCTTGAGCGATAGCAAATCCCATTTTTCCCGAACTATGATTGCTGATATAACGAACGGGATCAATCGCCTCGCGAGTAGGACCTGCGGTAATGGCAACCTTTATACCTAATAAATCCTGACGAAGAAATAAAGCTTCACAAAGTGCGGCATAAATTTCCGCGGGTTCGGACATACGTCCCGCCCCCACATCACCACAGGCTTGAAAACCGCTGTTCGGCCCTATCAGTTTTACACCGCGTTCCGCCAAAGACTTCAGATTTTGCCGAGTAACGGCTTGACTGAACATTTGTTGATTCATTGCCGGCGCAAGGAAAATCGGTGCGGCGCTCGCCAAACAAACCGTAGAAAGCAAATCGTTTGCCATACCTACGGTAAAACGGGCGATAAAATCGGCACTCGCCGGAGCAATAATAATCGCATCCGCCCATTTTGCCAACTCAATATGGCCCATCGCCAATTCCGCCTGAGGATCCAACAAAGATTGCGCTACGGGATTACCGGAAATAGCCTGCAAAGTAAGCGGAGTAACAAATTCTGCCGCCGCGGCGGTTAACACTACACGCACTTCCGCATTACTTTTACGTAAAAGGCGAATAAATTCAATGGTTTTATAGGCGGCAATACCGCCTGTGATACCCACAACAATTCGCTTACCGTTAAGATTCCGCATTACTCCCCCGGCACCCAAAAACCATAGTTTAGGAAACATAAGATAAAGACAAACAAGTTCTGACATTCTACTTCAAAACTAAGTGAAGAAAAAATTTTATTTTTGCGATCCGTTTCAAAAAATTGATCTAGCTCAGTAGGCATTATGGAATTTTCTACGCAAAGTAAGCCTTCGATTAAAAATAAAGGAAAACGCCTTATGCTACAAATAGAAAAAGAAAACCTGATGCCCCGTGAAAAACTGTTAAAATTTGGCGCTAACACTTTGGATAATAAAGAATTATTAGCGATATTCTTACGCACGGGAATAAAAAACTGCCCGGTAATGCAGCTTTCGGAAGCCGTCTTAACGCATTTCGGCTCATTACGACAATTAATTAATGCCGACCGGCAACAATTTTGCGCCTTTAAGGGCATCGGCATCACTCAATTTATCCAATTACAGGCCTGTACGGAAATGACTAAGCGCTATTTACTTGAAGAGCTGCAACAAAATCAGGAATTCAACTCCACGGATACCGCCAGAATTTATCTGCAAACCGCCTTGGAACAGCGGGAACGAGAAATCTTTCTGGTACTTTTTCTGGATAATCAACATCGTTTAATCAAACAGGAAGAAATGTTTCTCGGTACTATAAATAGTGCGGTCATTCATCCTCGGGAAATTATTAAAACGGCATTATATTGTAATGCGGCGGCAATGATCCTTGCCCATAATCACCCTTCGGGAATCGCCGAACCGAGTCAATCGGATCGCCATATTACGGAAAGGATCCGTCAGGCGGCAAATTTAATGGATATTCGCCTGTTAGATCACTTTATCATCGGCAAAGGTTGCTACTTTTCTTTTAGCGAGGCGGGCTGGTTATAACGTTCAGGCTTGATCATTTTAAGCTTTTGTGTAAAATTTCGCAGAAAATTAAAGGAAATCTAAATTTTAATGCGCTTTATACTTGAGAATAGCAGATAAAGTAAGTATAATCAGCGACCTTTGATATAGTTAGCGGGTCGGATACTGCGACCTGACGAGGTGGCTTACAAAATCAAGCTGATTTTGAAGTAGTCCGAACCCTAAGCTCGAGCTTATATTTAATTATTGGAGATTATTATGTCTAGAGTCTGTCAAGTAACAGGCAAGCGTCCGGCAGTTGGTAACAACCGTTCACACGCATTAAACGCGACTCGTCGTCGTTTTCTACCAAACTTACATACTCACCGTTTCTGGGTTGAGTCTGAAAACCGTTTCGTAACTTTACGCTTAACTGCGAAAGGTATGCGTATTATCGATAAAAAAGGCATTGATGCAGTATTGGCTGACATCCGTGCTCGTGGCGAAAAAATCTAAGGAGCTAAAAAATGGCAGCTAAAGGCGCTCGTGAGAAAATCCGTTTAGTTTCTTCAGCAGAAACAGGTCACTTCTACACAACTGATAAAAACAAACGTAATATGCCTGAAAAAATGGAAATCAAAAAATTTGATCCGGTTGTGCGTAAACACGTTATCTATAAAGAAGCTAAAATCAAATAATTTAGCTTGTAAATTGAGAAACCCGAACTTTTGTTCGGGTTTTTTGTTATGTCGCCAGAACCCCGATAGGAATACAGTCATGCCTGAATTACCCGAAGTCGAAACCGCTAAAAATGGTATTACGCCTTATTTAGAAGGTTATCTCATTGAAAAGATTATTGTTCGTCAGCCTAAATTACGCTGGGAAGTCAGCCCGCAGCTGGCACAGATTTCTCAACAAAAAATTACCGCACTTTCCCGCCGGGCAAAATATCTGATTATTCATACGGAACAAGGCTATATCATAGGACATTTGGGGATGTCGGGCTCGGTGCGGATTGTATCCGCTCGGGATCCCGTCGATAAACATGACCACTTGGATATTGTAATGAATAACGGCAAAATTATGCGGTATAACGATCCTCGCCGTTTTGGCGCCTGGCTTTGGAGCGCCAATCTTGATGAATTTCATCTGTTTTTAAAATTAGGTCCTGAGCCGCTTTCCGATGAATTTAACGCGGAATATCTGTTCAAAAAATCACGCAAAAAACAAACGCCCGTTAAAAACTTTTTGATGGATAATTCGGTTGTTGTGGGTGTAGGCAATATCTACGCCAATGAAACTCTGTTTATGTGCGGTTTACATCCGGAGAAAATCACCGCCAAACTGACAAAAGCGCAATGTGCGTTACTGGTGGAAAAAATCAAACAAGAACTCAAACGGGCTATCGAACAGGGCGGAACCACCCTGAAAGACTTTTTACAACCCGACGGCAGACCCGGTTATTTCGCGCAGGAGCTACAAATTTACGGCAAGAAAGGTGCGCCCTGCCCAAACTGCGGTACAAAAATCGAAAGTTTGGTGGTCGCCCAACGAAACAGTTACTTCTGCCCGAAATGCCAGAAGAAATAATGATATTTCAGGGCGGGTTATTTCGCTCTCGCCTATTTAGGAAAAATCACGCCTAAACTAACCTCACTTTTCGCCCCGGTGACACTAGGCAAGTTGCTCGGCAAATTATGTATTCTGCGATAAGCAAGCCAGGCAAATGCCGCCGCCTCGACGTAATCGATATCCAAACCGAATTCCGAGGTGGTCGAAACCTGCCACTCAGCCAAAAGTGCCGTTAAACGTTGCATAATCAATGGGTTTCGCGCACCGCCGCCACAAACCAACAGCAAATTAGTGCGGTCGGATTTTTGCAATTTTTTCAATTCGTTGGCAATACTTAAAGCGGTAAATTCCACCAGTGTGCGTTGCACATCCTGTGGCGAAGGCATCGGTTGCGAAAGTGCGGTGAATTTTTCCAGTTTTTTATTAAGCCAGGCAAGATTAAACAATTCCCGCCCGGTACTTTTCGGCGGTGCCTGCTGAAAAAAGGGTTCCGCCAGCAAATCCGTTAAAAGTGCGGTGGAAATTTTACCGTTTTTTGCCCATAGAGCGTCTTTATCGTAGCGTTTGCCCTGATGAAGTTCAATCCAGGAATCCAGCAACGCATTGCCTACGCTCACATCATAACCGACGGTCGGACAATTTTCTTCCAGCACGGAAATATTGCTGATTCCGCCAATATTCAACACCACCGTCAATCGTTCCGCCGCAAAAAATAAATCCTGATGAAAAGCCGGTACTAAAGGCGCGCCCTGACCGCCCAGCGCCATATCTTTACGGCGGAAATCACCTACCGTGGTGATACCGGTTTTTGCCGCAACCAAATTCATATCGCCGATTTGCATTGTGAACGGAAATTCGCAATTCGGCGAATGCCACACCGTTTGTCCGTGGCAACCGACTGCGCAAATATCTTCGGATTTTAACCGCACTTTTTGCAAAAAACGATTGATACTTTCTGCATAAAGAAGCCCTAATTGGTGGTCAATTTCGCCTAAATTCCGCAAACTTGTCTCTCCGGATCGCAAAAGTGCGGTCAGTTTTTCACGAATTTTTTCCGGCATCGGAGTAAAATCCGTTGCCATCAATTTTGGGGGATTCAGAGTGAAATCCATCAAGGCTAAATCCACACCGTCAAGGCTGGTTCCCGACATTACGCCGATATAATATTGTTTCATCATTTTTCTTACATTAGGAGCCGCTTGTTAATAGGGCTGTGCTATTCACCGCGTTTTACGCCTAGCCTGCGGCTATTTTAGGCGACAACGCAACCGGTTATAAAAGATAAACAGGCCCTAAATTTGGTTAATTATATCGAATATTCACCTAAAAAACGGTAAAATCTCGCCTATTTTTGGGGATATTTATGAATTTACAAAAACTATTACTAACCCGGCGGTTTATTTCCACCATGGCGTATTTTGCCATGCAGTCGGTATTTTTTATTTATTTGTCGCAATCATTTGCTTCGGACTTGGCAGCTGTTTGTTCGGAACCAATGCAAGAGCCTGCTTATTAGCCCCCGGTGATTTCTATAGCGAAAAACCAATTGTAATGGCAAATATTTTGGTGAAGTTTGATAACGGCGAAAACCGCGGATTTATCTTCGGTTCTTCGCGTCTGGTTTTATCCTTTTTAACGATGTTGGTGATGAATTTAATCCCTCACTTGTTCTTAATTTAGAAAAATCGTGTAAAATAACCGCAGTTTTTACTGGAGAGATGATTATTATGAAAAAACTTAGTGTTGTAATCCTTGCCGCCGGCAAAGGAACCCGTATGTATTCCGATTTACCGAAAGTGCTGCATAAAATTGCCGGCAAACCGATGGTAAAACACGTTATTGATACGGCAAAACAATTAAGTGCGGATCAAATTCATTTAATTTACGGGCATGGCGCCGATTTATTAAAATCGCATCTTGCCGATGAGCCGGTAAACTGGGTTTTCCAGGCGGAACAGCTTGGTACCGGGCACGCCATGCAACAAGCGGCGCCATTTTTTGCAGACGATGAAAACATTCTCATGCTTTATGGTGACAGCCCGCTAATCAGCAAAGAAACCTTAGAAAAATTAATCGCCGCGAAACCTGAAAACGGTATTGCCTTATTAACGGTTAATCTGGACAACCCCACAGGCTACGGACGAATCATTCGTGAAAAAGGTTCTGTGGTGGCAATTGTGGAACAAAAAGACGCCGATGCGGAACAATTAAAAATTACCGAAGTAAATACCGGCGTAATGGTGTCTGACGGCGCCAGCTTCAAAAAATGGTTAGGCCGCTTAAACAATAACAATGCGCAAGGCGAATATTACATGACCGACGTTATAGGTCTGGCTAATCAGGACGGTTTCCAGGTAGCGGCAGTTTCCGCAACGGATAAAATGGAAGTGGAAGGCGCCAATAACCGCCTGCAATTAGCCGCACTTGAACGTTATTATCAACACAAACAGGCGGAGCGTTTATTACTTGAAGGCGTAATGTTAATTGATCCGGCGCGTTTTGACCTGCGCGGTACGCTGGAACACGGCAAAGACTGCGAAATTGATGTGAATGTGATTATCGAAGGTTCGGTAAAATTAGGCGACCGGGTAAAAATCGGTGCGGGTTGCGTAATTAAAAACTGTGAAATCGGTGACGACGTTGAAATCAAACCTTATTCCGTGTTTGAAGATTCAACCATTGGCGCCCGCGCCTCTATCGGACCTTTCTCACGTTTACGCCCGGGGGCGGAACTTGCCGAAGAAACCCATATCGGTAACTTTGTGGAAATCAAAAAAGCAACCGTAGGCAAAGGTTCGAAAGTCAATCATTTAACTTATGTGGGCGATGCGCAGGTCGGTACCGACTGTAACCTCGGCGCAGGTGTCATCACCTGTAACTACGACGGTGCAAACAAATTCAAAACGGTTATCGGCGATAACGTATTTGTCGGTTCCGACGTGCAATTAGTCGCGCCGGTGAACGTTGCAAACGGTGCGACAATCGGTGCGGGTACCACGGTGACAAAAGATATCGGCGAAAACGAATTAGTTATCAGCCGTGTTCCTCAGCGACACATTGCAGGCTGGCAACGACCAACCAAGAAAAAATAACTCCGACTAAAACTCCGCCAAAATCCACCGCACTTTTTCATCTAAAGTGCGGTATAATTTCCTCCAATTTTATCATCTTAGCCATTTGAGAATATTCATGCCACAACCACAATTTGAAGATTTTGATCTTTCTCCCGAACTGTTAAAAGCCTTAGCCCAAAAAGGTTATGCGCGCCCTACCGCCATTCAATCGGAAGCGATTCCGGCGGCAATGGACGAGCGCGACGTCTTGGGTTCGGCACCTACGGGAACGGGCAAAACCGCCGCTTTTTTATTACCGGCGATTCAACATTTGTTGGATTATCCACGCCGTAAACCCGGTGCGCCGAGGGTTTTAGTGTTAACCCCGACCCGCGAACTCGCTATGCAGGTGGCACAGCAAGCGGAGGAATTGGCTCAATTTACCAAGTTGAGTATTGCCACCATTACGGGCGGCGTCGCTTATCAAAACCATGGCGAAATATTCAATAAAAATCAGGATATCGTCGTGGCAACGCCCGGCCGCCTGTTGCAATATATCAAAGAGGAAAACTTTGATTGCCGTGCGGTGGAAATCCTTATTTTTGATGAAGCGGATCGTATGTTGCAAATGGGCTTTGGTCAGGATGCGGAAAAAATTTCCGCTGAAACCCGCTGGCGTAAACAAACCTTTTTGTTCTCGGCGACTTTAGAAGGCGAGTTACTGGTGGATTTTGCCGAACGCATTTTAACGGATCCGGTGAAAATCGATGCGGAACCAAGCCGTCGCGAACGCAAGAAAATCAACCAATGGTATTACCATGCGGACAGCTATGAACATAAAGTCAAACTGTTAGCCCGTTTTATTGCCGATGAGCAGGTCAGCAAAGGAATTGTTTTTGTGCGCCGCCGCGAAGACGTGCGGGAGCTTTCCGAAATTCTGCGCAAACGCGGTATTCGCAGTACTTATTTAGAAGGCGAAATGGCACAAACCCAACGAAATAATGCTATCGATAAATTGAAAAACGGCATTGTTACCCTGTTAGTCGCCACCGACGTTGCCGCCCGAGGCATTGATATTGAAGATATCAGCCATGTGATGAACTTCGACCTGCCCTACAATGCGGATACCTATTTACACCGTATCGGTCGTACCGCTCGCGCCGGCAAAAAAGGAACCGCGGTATCTTTTGTTGAAGGTCATGATTATAAATATCTCGGAAAAATCAAACGTTATACCGAAGAATTACTCAAACCCCGAATTATTGAAGGTTTAGAGCCTCGTACCAAAGCACCGAAAGACGGCGAAATCAAAACTGTATCTAAAAAACAAAAAGCGCGCATTCGCCAAAAACGGGAAGAAAAGAGAAAAACAACACAGAAAAAAGCCAAATTGCGCCGTCAGGATACTAAAAATATCGGCAAACGCCGCACACCTAAGGCGGTATCAGAAGCGCAGGCAAAAGAAATACGGTGATAAAAAATAAGGCGGTAACATACCGCCTTAGCTTTTATTGTGAAATTATACCCAATGTTTTTTCTTTTTTTAGGGGGCATGCGAATATCCCATATTATGTTCCTGCCCAACAAAGATAAGTGCGGTCGGTTTTTAGCGATTTTTTTCCATTAATGCGGTTAAAACCGGTGGAGGCACGAACTGACTTACATCACCGTGATGCAAATAAATTTCCCGTACAATCGTTGAAGATACATAAGACCATTTTTCCGTGGAAGGCAAAAACAGGCTTTCCACTCCGTCGGTTAAGGCGCGGTTTAAATGGGCTAATTGCAGTTCGTATTCAAAGTCCATTGTTGTGCGCATACCGCGAATAATCGCCGTAATATGGCGTTCCTTCACGACGTTCGCCAATAAATCGGAAAAGCCGATAACCTGCACGTTCGGCAAATGAGCGACGGATTCTTCCGCCAAACGCACTCTTTCGGCTAATTCAAACAACGGCTTTTTTGTGGGATTTGAGGCGACGGCCACTAAAACTTGGGGAAAAAGTACCGCACTTCGCTCAATAATATCCAAATGCCCGTAAGTAATGGGGTCAAAAGTACCGGGATAAATTACTGTTTTTGTCATTTTTTATTTTCCAAATAAGGGGTAAGCAATTGCAGCAGGCGTTGTAAAGCACCGCGGTTTTCAATCAACACTTCATAGCCCGCATTACCGTAACGCTCTCGCAGCGCCGGCGATAATAAGAATTTCTCCACCGCAGAAGAAAGTGCGGTCGAATTTTCTTTAATTTCCAATACGCCGTTAACATCGCGCAATTTGGTAAATACTTCCGGAAAATTAAACGTATGATAACCGCTGATAACAGGCAGTTTAAAGGCTAAAGGCTCTAACGGGTTATGTCCGCCATGTTTTACCAAGCTGCCGCCTACAAATGCAATATCCGAAATGCCGTACAATAACATCATTTCACCCATAGTATCGCCCAGTACTACTTGCGTATCCGAACCGGGCGCTACGTTTTCACTTCGACGACAATAGCTGAAACCGCCTTTCACGATTAAATCCTCGACGGCCTTAAAGCGTTCCGGATGGCGTGGAACCAGAATAAGCAATAAATCAGGGAATTTTTGTAATAAATTACGATGAGCCTGGAGAACGATACCTTCTTCGCCTTCATGGGTACTTGCCGCAATCCAAACCGGCCGTTCCCCCGCCCATTCCTGATGAAGCCGCTTGATTTGTTGCGATAAGGCGTCGGAAATCACCAAATCATATTTGATATTTCCCGTAAGCCGCAAATCACCCCGATAGCCCAAATCAAGGTAACGGTTGCCGCTGATGTCATCCTGCGGCGCAATTAAACTAATCTCGTTAAACATTCGGTTTAAAATATTTTTCACCCAGCCGTAACGTTTTGCCGAACGTGCGGATAAACGGGCGTTTGCGATAATAAAAGGAATATTTTTATTATGTAACTGACGGATAAGGTTCGGCCAGATTTCCGTTTCGATCACAATGCAGGCTTTCGGGCGCACAAAACGGATAAAACGATCCATTGCATCAGGTAAATCATAAGGCAAATAAAAATGACTCACGGAATCTCCGAAAGCCGCTTTTACGCGATCGGAACCGGTCGGCGTGACTGTAGTCATGGTAATAGGTAAATCCGGATAATCCTGCTGAATACGGCGTACTAACGGGGTTGCCGCAATCACTTCACCAACGGAAGCAGCATGCACAATAATGCCCTGAGGCTTCGGTGGCGTGAGATTTGCATAAATTCCATAACGCTCATTAAGGCGTTTACGGTAATTCGGAGATTTGATGCTACGCAATAAAATAAATAACAACACAAAAGGCTGCAAAATATACATCGCAAAAGAATAAACAAAACGTAGCATAATAATTTCAAAATCAAAGGTTGATGATGTCGCCTAGTATAAAGGTTCATTATCAAGAGACAAGAGGAATCTCGCAAAAAGTTATTTACCCTTTTTGAAAAAATCCCCAAAAAAGCACCCCACTTTTCCTTTTGCATAGTGGGATAATGCTTGAAATTACAGTATAATAGCCCACATTTTCCTTAACCTTTTTATAAAAATATAATTATGAGCGCAAAATTTAACGTTAAAACCTTCCAAGGTATGATTCTCGCCCTGCAGGATTACTGGGCGCAACAAGGCTGCACCATCGTGCAACCCTTCGATATGGAAGTGGGAGCCGGCACATCCCATCCGATGACCGCACTACGCGCATTAGGTCCGGAACCTATGGCATTCGCCTATGTTCAGCCTTCCCGCCGCCCGACGGACGGTCGCTACGGCGAAAACCCGAACCGTTTACAGCATTATTATCAATTCCAAGTGGTAATCAAACCATCGCCGGACAATATTCAAGAGCTATATTTAGGTTCGCTCAAAATGCTCGGCTTCGACCCGACTCAACATGATATCCGTTTTGTAGAAGATAACTGGGAAAATCCGACTTTAGGCGCATGGGGTTTAGGCTGGGAAGTATGGTTAAACGGTATGGAAGTCACCCAGTTTACCTATTTCCAACAAGTAGGCGGGCTGGAATGTAAACCAGTTACCGGCGAAGTAACCTACGGTTTAGAACGTTTAGCAATGTATATTCAAGGCGTGGACAGCGTGTACGACTTAGTTTGGTCTGACGGTCCGTTAGGCAAAACCACCTACGGCGATGTATTCCATCAAAACGAAGTGGAACAATCCACCTATAATTTCGAATACGCCGATGTGGATTTCCTGTTTGAATGTTTCAACAAATACGAACAAGAAGCGAAATTCCTGTTAAAACAGGAACCCCGCATGGAAAATGACAAAGAAATCTGGGTGGAAACCGCATTGCCGTTACCGGCCTACGAACGTATTTTAAAAGCCGCTCACAGCTTTAACTTACTCGACGCCCGCAAAGCGATTTCCGTCACCGAACGCCAACGCTACATTTTACGCATCCGCGCCTTAACCAAAGGTGTGGCGGAAGCCTATTATGCCAGCCGCGAAGCACTTGGGTTTCCGGGGTGTAAGTAAGCCTAAATCTCCCCCTTCCCCCTCTTTGCGAAAGAGGGGATGTTGTGAAAGAATGGAGAGCTTATGTTTAAGATGACTTTGTAGTGGTAGACTAATTCCGCAGTCCTCAATAAGTGGTAAAATAACATCACAAATGAGGAAATATTATGAGAAGAACATTTAGCGCAGAATATAAAGCTGAAGCAGTAAAATTAGTGACTGAACGAGGATATTCAGTTTCTCAAGCTTGCCGAGAGTTAGGTGTGGGTGAAACAGCACTTCGTCGCTGGATAAGTCAAGTTCAAGCGGAGCAACAAGGTTACGTTTTAGCTGGTTCAAAGCCAATTAGCCCAGAACAACAACGAATTCGAGAACTTGAAAATCGTATTAAAGAACTTGAAGAAGATAAGGCCATTTTAAAAAAGGCTACAGCGATTTTAATGTCACTCGAAAACAAAAATACCAAGTCATTACGACGTTAAAATCGCGAGGAATCAACCGGTTATGTGAACTATTTAGCGTGTCTGAAAGTGCTTACTACGCCCATTTGCGCCCTGCCAAAAAGCCAGCGAAACACACTGCTTTAGCCGTTGAAATCAAGGCAATTTTTGATGCAAGCCGAAGTTCAGCAGGCAAACGAACGATTCAATCGCATTTGAAAGAGAAAGGTATTTTTGTGGGGTTGTATTTAATTCGTAAGTTAATGAATAAGCAAGGATTATTTAGTAAGCAACCGCAAAAATGGCGCAATCCTAGTAAAGGAAACAGTCAAGTTTTTGAGAATATACTAAGTCGAGAATTTACGCCTGATAGCCAAACGACCGTGCTATGTGGTGACACGACCTATATAAAAATCAATGGGATATGGTGCTATTTAGCAGTGGTAATTAATTTATTAAATCGTCAAGTCGTCGGTTGGAAGCTAAGTCGCTATCATGATAGTGAGCTGGTTAAAGATGCACTGAATCATGCGATGCTGAATATTGAACGCACGGAGCGAATGTTGTTCCATTCAGACCAAGGTAGTATTTATGGCAGTGAAATCTTTACTGATTCAGTTAAGAAACATGGGCTTACACAAAGTATGAGCCGTCGTGGTAACTGTTGGGACAATGCGCCGGTGGAGCGTTGGTTTCGAAGTTTTAAATATGAATGGATGCTGAAAGGGGGTTATAGTGATTTTGAAAGTGCTGTAAATGATGTGAGAGAATATGTGATGTATTATAATCACATTCGCCCACATAGCTATAATCAAGGTCTATCTCCGATTTTAGCAAAAACAACTTATCGGAGACTGTTAAATTAGTTGACCACTACACTTGTTCCCCCCTCTTTTATAAAGGGGAGCTAGGGGAGATTTAAAAATGCAACCCTACTCAAAATCACTAAAAGAGCTTTCGCAAAAATTACGTTCTGATCAAACGGATGCAGAACGGAAATTATGGCAACGGATAAACCGAGATCAGCTTCTGGGATTTCGGTTTAATCGACAGAAGCCGTTGTTAAATTACATTGTGGATTTTTACTGTCCAAAGGCAAAGCTGATTATTGAGTTAGACGGAAGTCAGCATTATGAACCCGATTATCAAGGAAAAGACGCCTTGCGGGATGCTGAACTGAATTCGCTCGGATTTACGGTAATGCGCTTTAGTAATGACGAAGTGTATTATGAAATTGAAGCGGTGGTGGATCAGGTTTATTTGTTTTTGGAGAGTATAGATCACGATAGGGCTGATTGAGTATGAGCGTTAAATATGTTCTGCCAAATCTCCCCTAGCCCCTCTTTGCTAAAGAGGGAGATCGGATCTCCAAAAAGTTAAAGAATACGGTTCTTCATCAACAATTAAAAATTTAAAATGCAAATTAGTCCACGATACTCAATTCCACACAACCCCCCGTCCCCCTCTTTAGCAAAGAGGGGCTAGGGGAGATTTGGCAGAATTGAAAACGAAGTTATATATTAAATAGTTACAGATAATTTAAATAAGAGAAAATAAATGACAACACAAAACTTCCTCGCCGAGATCGGCACTGAAGAGCTGCCGCCGAAGGCGCTTAAAAAATTAGCTACGGCATTTGCCGAAAATGTTGAAAACGAGTTAAACCAAGCGGGTTTGACCTTTGAAAAAGTCCAATGGTTTGCGGCGCCCCGTCGTTTGGCGGTGAAGGTGTTAGAGTTGGCGACGGCGCAACCGAGTAAAGAAATCGAAAAACGTGGTCCGGCGGTAGCGGCGGCGTTTGATGCGGAAGGTAAACCGACCAAAGCGGCGGAAGGCTGGGCGCGCGGTTGCGGTATTAGCGTTGAGCAAGCGGAACGTCTGGCTACGGATAAAGGCGAATGGTTGGTTCACCGTGCGCGGATTGAAGGTCAGCCGACCAAAAACTTAATGCTTGATATCGTGGCTCGTTCGTTGGCAAATCTACCGATTCCCAAAATGATGCGTTGGGGCGATAAAACCGAGCAGTTCGTGCGTCCGGTTCATACTGTCAGCTTGTTGTTAGGCGGCGAGTTAATTGAAGGCGAGATTTTAGGCATTGCCAGCGGTCGCACTATTCGCGGCCACCGTTTCCTGGGTGAAGCGGAATTCCAAATCGCTCACGCCGATGAATATCCGCAAATCCTCAAAGACAAAGGTTCGGTCATTGCCGACTTTAACGAGCGTCGCGCCATTATTCTGGCGGATTCTCAGGCAAAAGCCAGCGCACTTGGCGGCGTGGCGGATATTGAAGACGACTTGTTAGACGAGGTGACTTCGCTGGTGGAATTCCCGAACGTGTTAACCGCCACCTTTGAAGAGCGTTTCCTGGCGGTGCCGGCGGAAGCCCTGGTGTATACCATGAAAGGCGACCAAAAATATTTCCCGATTTACGATAAAAACGGCAAATTGTTACCGCACTTTATTTTCGTCTCGAATATTAATCCTACGGATCCGACACCGATTATCGAAGGTAATGAGAAAGTGGTGCGTCCGCGTTTGTCGGATGCAGAGTTCTTCTTTAATACTGATAAAAAACAGCGTTTGGAAGATTTATTGCCGCGTTTAGAAACCGTATTGTTCCAACAACAATTAGGTACACTGTTAGATAAAACCAAACGAATTCAGGCGCTTGCAGGTGAAATCGCCACTCAAATCGGTGCAGACAAAGCCAAAGCGGAACGAGCGGGCTTGCTGTCAAAATGCGACCTAATGACCAACATGGTATTTGAGTTTACCGACACCCAAGGCGTAATGGGTATGCACTATGCCCGCCACGACGGCGAAGACGAAGAGGTGGCGGTAGCCTTGAACGAGCAATATATGCCGCGTTTTGCCGGCGATAACCTGCCGAACAGCTTGGTGGCAAGTTCCGTGGCATTGGCGGATAAATTCGACACGCTCACCGGGATTTTCGGTATCGGTCAGGCACCGAAAGGCAGTGCTGATCCCTTTGCTTTACGTCGCGCGGCATTAGGTGCGTTACGTATTATTGTGGAGAAAAATTTACCGCTTGATTTGGCTGAAATTGTGAAAAAATCCACCGCACTATTTGCTGAGCGTTTGACTAATCAAAACGTGGTGGACGATGTCGTGGACTTTATGCTCGGCCGTTTCCGCGCCTGGTATCAGGACGAAGGCATCGCGGTAGACGTAATTCAAGCGGTGCTGGCGCGTCGTCCGACTAAACCGGCGGATTTTGATGCGCGGGTGCGTGCGGTATCCCATTTCCGTACTCTTGATTCTGCGGAAGCCTTGGCGGCGGCTAATAAACGGGTAAGCAATATTCTTGCCAAGATCGAAGGCGAAATCTCCTCAAAAATCGACCGCACTTTATTGCTTGAGCCGGAAGAAAAAGCCTTAGCGGAGCAAGTGCTTTCATTGCAATCGGAACTGGCGCCGTTGTTTGCCAAAGGCGAATATCAACCCGCTCTTGACCGTTTGGCGGGCTTGCGTGAAGTTATCGACAACTTCTTCGATAAAGTCATGGTGAATGCGGAAGATGAAAAACTGCGTCAAAACCGTCAGGCAATTTTAAATACTCTGCGTAATCTGTTCTTACAGGTAGCGGATATTTCTCTATTGCAATAAGAAAATGCAAAAAGTAAAGGCTTGGGATTCCAAGCCTTTTACTTTTTCACTAAACGCTATTTAAACCAACTTTCTCCGTTTACTTCCCGATTACCGTAAAAATTCTGAAAGCCGGATGCTACACGATAAACATACCAGGCAAATATAAACCAAAAAATCACGGGCACAAAAATAAGGAATGAACCGATAAACGCCACAATAAAAGTCTTAATTAAATAATTACAATGGGTTTGCGCCAACACGGAAAGTTCTTCGCGTTTCATAAAGGCAAACACGGCGCCGATAATAGCTAACGGTTTAAACACTACGGCCAAAATAAATAATCCGTAGATGATGTACATGTAAGTACGATTTTTATCTTCGGTTAACTTCTCTAATTCATTTTTAAATTGTTGCTCATTCATAACAGCTCCTATTAAGAAATAGCTTCGTCTTCGTTGGAAGGCCAGGCATTTACCACCGCTTTAACTAAAGTTGCGAGCGGGATAGCAAAAAAAACACCCCAAAACCCCCATAATCCACCAAAAATCAACACGGCAATAATGATGGTTAACGGATGTAGATTCACCGCCTCGGAAAATAAATAAGGCACTAATAAATTACCGTCCAATAACTGGCTGACAATATAAGCGGTCATTAAATAACCGAATGTCGGCGTTGCGCCGAATTGGAAAATCGCTACTAATGCCACCGGAATGGTCACTAATACGGCGCCGATATAAGGAATCAGTACGGACAATCCCACCGCTACGGCAAGCAGTAACGGATAACGCAAGCCGAAGAAGAGGAAAATAATATAACTCACCACGGCGACAATTAAAATTTCAAATAACTTACCGCGAATATAATTGGCGATTTGTAATTGCATTTCCTGCCACACTTTGGATGCTAACGTTCTGTTTTTTGGTAAAAAACGGCTGAAACCGGCAATAAGTTCATCCTGATCCTTCACCATGAAAAACACCATTAAAGGTACTAAAAACGCATAAATCCCAATGGTGACTAAATTCATTAACGAAGATAGAGAAAATTTGACCGCACTTTCACCAAACGCCAGTGTTTTTTCACGAATTGTGATAAACAGGCTGTCAATCATTTGATAATCCACTAATTCGGGATAACTCTCCGGTAAAGACATCACCCATTGATGGGATAAATTCAACATATTCGGCAAATCACTGAATAAATTAACGGTTTGATTAATCAATGTCGGGATTAAACCGAAAATCATCAGAATGGTCACTGCAATAAAACCGCCAAGAATCAACAGAATGGAAAGAAAACGCGGTAATTTCAATTTATCGGAAAGAAACGAAATCGGCATTTCCAATAAATAAGCCAAAACCAGGGCAATCAATAAAGGCGCGATTAAATCGCTAAAAAAATAAATTGCGACAAAGCCAAAAAACAAAATAGCGGCAAGCCCCATTGCCTGTGGATCGCTGAAACGGCGTAGATACCAATTTTTTAGCATCTCAATCATGATCTGTCCTCATTAAAAAAGTTTTTTTGATTATAAGATAAAATGGGCTTGATTGATAAGAATTCTTTATTCGTTTTATCACCTATCGGGTTCGCTATATTTCTATTGTGTAACAATATAATTCCCGCTATGATTTTGTGCTGGTCGAACATATCAACTAAGGAAAAATCATGTCGGTTATTATTTATCATAATCCGCGCTGTTCAAAAAGCCGAGAAACATTAAAACTGCTTCAGGATCAAAATATTAATGCGGAAATCGTACTTTATCTGGAGAAACGTTTTTCCGTCAGCGAATTACAAAGTTTGATGAAAAAACTCAATATTCATAGCGCAAAAGAAATGATGAGAATAAAAGATGCGCTCTATCAGGAATTACAGCTGAATAATGAGCATATTTCCGAACAGGAATTGTTAGAGGCAATCGGCAATCACCCGGCGTTATTGGAACGCCCGATCGTAATTAACGGCGATAAAGCAAAAATAGGGCGACCGCCGGAAGCGGTGCTGAGCATTTTGTAATTTTAACATTTAACCTTATAATAAACATCGCTCTATTTGTTGAGCGATGTTTTTTATGACCCGGAGGAAATTATGGCAAAAAAAACAAACCCGGTACCTATTGCGGAAAACAGCCAAACCGCTTATCTGCATAATCGAGGTACAATTCAGGATAATGCGGTCAAAGCATTATTACGCACACCTTTATTCAGATCGCGTATTGAGAAAAAGTTGAAAGGTAAAGGAAGTTATCAACGTAAAGCAAAACATGCAGGCAGATATTTTGAAAAACCCGATGATAAGAGTTTTGGTTACAAAAGTTTTATCATCGGGTTTTTATTAGGGCCTGCCTATCTTTTATGAACAGACCTTAATTCAACACAGTATTCTCAATAAAAAATGCAAACAACGATAGAGGTTAATATGTCTGTAAAAACTGAACTTTTATTTTCAAACACATGGAATGTCCGTATTAGCGACCCCGGTGAAGAAGGCGCTCACAGCCATTTTTTTGAAACCATTTATATTACTTTAGAAGCATATATCGACGGCGATAACGTATCTTACGAATTTACCCGAAAGGTAGAAGATGAAGTGAAAATCAAGCGTAATTTCACTCAACTAGACGAATTGTTCAAATTTCTGGCGGATTATTTAGACGCGGTATCATTAGGCAATTTAGGCGTGAAAATCGGTCAATTGGGCTTGGTCAAATAACATTTTTACCTTAACGACATAAGCGGTTTTACAATTTATTATATTGTTCCATCTTCAATATATTAGGGGCTGTTTATCTTTTATAAATAGCCCCTAAGTCGCTCATTTATATTATACCGTTAAATAACGGCAAGTTTTTTCATTTGTTCGACCACGTCTTCCACCTGAATCTGGCTCATCAGATTTTTACCTGTTAATTTGGTTGCCCAAGGCAATTGGTCGGAAGGCTTGCCGTATTCCTTCCGCACATTTTTTTCATACACCGAAACTATATTTGCCAGATTATTATAAGGCCCTGTACGCAGCGGGTTATGATAAGCATATAAACCAATCACCGGCGTACCTTGAGTTGTTGCCATATGAGCCGGCCCCGAGTCCGGCGAAATGACAAGATCCGCCATACCGATTAATGCCACCAGTTGTTTAAGGTTCGTTTTACCCGACAAATTAACAGGTTGAAAATCACAAAGTGCGGTAATTTTTTGTAAAATTTCGACTTCCCGTTTTGCCGAAGAACCGCATAAAATCACATTCACATTATGCTGATGAGCAATATTCGCCACTTGCGCATAGCGTTCTATCAGCCAATCTTTTTCCGCTTTGCTTGAACAGGGGGAAATAATCAGATTTTTACGCGCCGGATCAATATAAGGCTTAACCGCCTCTTTATCCTGCTCGGAAACCGCCAACTGCCAATGAGGCGCTTCAACCGGCACGCCAAGATATTCTACAAACGCCATAAAACCGTCAAGTACATGGGGATTTTGAGGATCCCGAACTTTGCGGTTAGTAAACAGCCACTGTCCTTCCCTTGCCCGCTGTTTACCAAAACCGATTTTATAACGCGCCTTAATGCCAAACGAAAGAACCGATGCACGAAATGCGGTCTGCATATTTAACAGCGCATCAAAACGGCGATGTTTAAGTTGTCTCCATAAGGCAAGAACCCCTTTCCAGCCCGATTTTTTGTCATACACAATCAATTCCGCATTAGGAATGCCCGCCAATAACTGCGCTTCGGTTTTGCCGACAATCCAGCTGATTTCCGTTTCAGGCCAATATTTCTGAATCTGCTGCACCGCCGCTAACGCATGGCAAACATCGCCAATTGCAGATAAACGCAATACACATAAAGATTTCGGAGCTTGATTAAAAAGTGCCATAAGGTTCTCACATTATTAATTGTATTTTGGTCTCGCCGTTATTTTAAAGTAGAATACGGCTATTCGCTATATCAGTGAGGAAGGATATGCTTCAAGTTCAGCACGAAAATCACTTTTTTTTATTTAATTTTGATGAGAACCGACCGAATCAGGAACATTTTTTCGAATCCTATTTCTGGCAAAAACAAAATCGGATTATAGGTTCCGCGAAAGGGCGCGGCACCACTTGGTTTATTCAGTCACAAGATTTGTTCGGTGTGAATACGGCATTGCGTCATTATTACCGCGGCGGATTATGGGGAAAAATCAATAAGGATCGTTATGCTTTTTCTTCATTAGAAGAAACCCGAAGTTTTGCCGAATTCAATTTGCTAAACCGGCTTTATCAGGCGGGCTTGCCCGTGCCGAAACCTATCGGCGCTCATGTAGAAAAATTAGCTTTTAATCATTATCGTGCGGATTTACTAAGCGAACGTATTGAAAATACGCAAGATTTGACCGCACTTTTACCTAATACGGAATTAACCGCCGAACAATGGCAACAAATCGGCAAGCTAATCCGCCGATTACATGATTTGCAAATCTGCCACACCGATTTGAATGCCCACAATATTTTGATCCGACAGCAAAATAATGACACTAAATTCTGGCTGATTGATTTTGATAAGTGCGGTGAAAAACCGGGAAATTTATGGAAACAAGAAAACCTGCAACGCCTGCACCGTTCCTTCCTTAAAGAAGTAAAAAGAATGCGAATTCAATTTTCTGAAAAAAACTGGGCTGATTTGTTAAACGGCTATCAAAACTAAAGATAAAAAAACGGGGCTTACCGCCCCGTTATCAATTAATCTTTTGATTCTAATAAAACCCGATAAATTATCCCGCCGATAATACCGCCGATGATTGGCGCAACCCAGAACACCCATAACTGCTCAAGTGCCCAACCGCCTTGGAAAACGGCTACCGCCGTACTACGCGCCGGGTTAACCGAAGTATTGGATACCGGAATACTGATTAAATGTATCAGGGTTAATGCCAAACCAATTGCAATTGGCGCAAAGCCCGCGGGCGCTCTTTTATCCGTCGCACCATGGATAATAATCAGGAAAAACGCCGTTAATACGACTTCGGCAATGAAAACCGCCGCTAACGAATAACCGTTTGGCGAATGCTCGCCGAAACCGTTTGAAGCAAAACCGCCGCTTACCGCATCAAAACCGGCTTTACCCGAAGCGATAGCATAAAGAACTGTCGCCCCCATAACACCGCCGACAACTTGCGCAAGAATATAGCTGAAAGCCTCTTTTGCCTGAAAGCGCCCGCCGGCAACTAAACCTAAAGTCACCGCTGGGTTAAAATGCCCGCCTGAAATATGTCCGACCGCATAAGCCATAGTTAATACGGTCAAACCGAAAGCCAGCGCCACACCGGCGAAACCGATTCCCAATTCAGGATAAGCAGCCGCAAGTACCGCACTGCCGCAACCGCCAAACACTAACCAAAATGTTCCGAAAAATTCAGCAAAAAGTTTTTTCATTATATAACCTCTATATTAGTAAAATTCGCTAAAATTTGTTCTAGGCTCGTCAATCACGCAATACCTAGCTTCCGGTTAGTCACTTTAAGCGGCGAAAAGTTGTGTAAAACATTGTAAATATAGGCTTTAATTTGCAAACCTGTTTAGCAGTCTTCACGTCTAGATTGTTATTTGGGCTTTTTTTCATTAAAATACAGACAAATTTTAAGGTTTTTGATAGGAAATTTTATGGCAGATTGGGATGGCAAATACATTAGCCCTTATGCAGAACATGGGAAAAAAAGCGAACAGGTAAAAAAAATCACCGTTTCAATTCCGATTAAAGTATTAGAAATTTTGACTAATGAGCGCACTCGCCGTCAGCTTAAAAATTTACGCCATGCAACAAACAGCGAATTGCTTTGCGAAGCTTTTCTTCATGCTTTCACCGGGCAGCCGCTGCCGACTGACGAAGATCTGTTAAAAGAACGGCATGATGAAATCCCGGAACAGGCAAAACTGATCATGCGAGAATTGGGAATTAATCCTGATGAATGGGAATATTAATTAACGCTTATTGAAATGAAAGGTACGGAAATTCCGTACCTTTCATTTTTGTAATTTATCGCAATACCGACTATTTAAAAACGGCAATCAACTCGTTGACTTTAACCCGACGCTCCGCCGCCTGACTGATAGTTCGTTGAACCTTGATCCGTTTAAACTTGGCTCCGTGATAAATTTCACGGGTAAACGCCGTATCGTGATTGGAAATCAATACCGGGATATTACGCTCATTAACCGTTTGTTTTGCCAATTCGGCAAGAGCTTGCTGGTGAGTAACGGAAAAATCATTACCCGCATATTTAGTAAAATTACTATCCTGTAATAAAGGTGCGTAAGGCGGGTCACAATAAATAACGGACTCATCATCCGCCAGCTTAAAGGTTTCATTAAAATCTGCGCAAATAAACACCGCACTTTTTGCTTTTTCGGCAAAATAACGCAATTCTTTTTCAGGAAAATAATGGGATTTATAGGCACCGAAAGGCACGTTAAACTCATTTAACGAATTGTAGCGACATAATCCGTTAAAACCGAAACGGTTTAAATATAAAAACAAAACCGAGCGGAAAAACGGATCCGTTGAATTATTAAAATCATCACGACGGGCATAATAATAACCGGCGCTGTTTGCCTCCGCATGAAAAAACACAGGTTTTAGGGCTTCAATGTAAGCGTCCACATCCGTTTTTACGGTATTAAATAAGTTAATTAAATCCGCATTAATGTCCGCCAAAATATAACGTTCAAACTGACTGTTTAAAAAAACCGAACCCGCCCCGACAAAAGGTTCGACCAAACATTTTCTCCGTTTGGGAAACAGGTTGTTAATATTATCCGTCAGGCGATATTTACCACCCGCCCATTTTAAAAATGAGCGGTGTTTTAAGCCATGTTTAGTTTTGCCAGAATGCGACATTAATATGTGAGATTAGTTATTTTGTGAACAAACGCGAATCGCATCAAGAACAAGCGATTTATCGGTGTCTGATGCCACATAAGCTTGCCCCAACGTTTTAAGTAAGACTAGACGTAGTTTACCCGCCAGCACTTTTTTATCACGCATCATGTGCGGCAGATAATCTTCCGCCTGCATAGTATCCGGTGAAACTGTCGGTAAATTTGCACGAGCCAATAATTTTTCTAAACGGGCGACTTCCGAATAACTTAAATCGCCTAATTTTTCGGATAATACGGCAGCCATCATACTGCCCGCCGCAACGGCTTCGCCGTGCAGCCAGTTACCGTATCCGAGATGGGTTTCGATCGCATGACCAAAAGTATGACCTAGATTTAATAAGGCGCGATCGCCTTTTTCCGTTTCATCGCGGGCAACAACATCCGCTTTAATTTGGCAACAACGGGCGATACAATATTGTAAATCCTGTTGATTCAAAGCGACCAAATTATCAATATGCGCCTCTAACCATTCGAAAAACGGCAAGTCGAGAATAGCACCGTATTTAATCACTTCGGCAAGACCCGCATTAACTTCCCGTTTAGGCAGCGTAACTAAAGTGCGGGTATCAATAATCACAGTACAAGGCTGATAAAAGGCACCAATCATATTTTTACCTAATTCGTGATTTACCGCAGTTTTGCCGCCAACGGAAGAATCCACTTGCGCAAGCAAAGTGGTCGGAATTTGAATAAAACGGATACCGCGCTGATAACTGGCCGCCGCATAACCCGTTACATCGCCGATCACCCCGCCGCCTAATGCGATAAGCGTGGTATCACGCCCATGATTTTCTTTCAATAATGCGGTAAAAATCATGTTTAAAGAATCTAAGGTTTTATACTTTTCGCCGTCAGGTAATAAAACATGGCTGACCTGGCAACCCAGTTTTTCTAAGGTTTCGGTAACCGGTGTTAAATAATATTGCGCCACTGTAGGATTGCTGACAATCATGACTTTATCACCCATTTTTACAGGATAAACGCCCGTATCCGTTAACAAATTTTCACCGATATAAATAGGATAACGACGTTCTTTCAATTCGACATTAACACACACCATAAGAGTTACGACCTTATTTAACTATTTGATTAACCGTTGAAATTATCAATTAATTCAACAATATGACTAGCCATCAGTTTTGCGCTTTGCTCGTCTGTAGGCAGAGTAATATCCGCTACTTCTTCGTATAATGGATTACGCACCCGAGCTAAATCTTCCAACACTTTGCGGACATCTTCAACGCCTTGTAATAACGGGCGTTTTTTATCCCGCTGAGTACGCTCGAATTGCTTATCCACCGTAGTTTGCAAATAAATAACAATACCTCTTGCAGACAAATGATTACGAGTTTCTTTGGATAAAATCGCGCCGCCGCCGGTAGAAAGCACAATACCCTGTTTTTGGGTCAATTCATTAATTATGCGCTCTTCGCGTTTACGGAATCCGTCCTCACCCTCAATATCAAAAATCCAACTGATATCGGCACCCGCGCGTTGTTCAATTTCATTATCGGAATCAATAAATTCCATATTCAGAAGTTGAGCCAATTGGCGACCAATGGTACTTTTACCCGCCCCCATAGGACCTACTAAAAAAATATTACGTTTTTCCGCCATTGTGTTATTCTTCTTAAAATTTTCTATAAACAGTAACAAGATCCTTAATCGCACAAATCAACAGCGATAAATAAAGGGATCACCAGAACTGACAGATTATCGCAATAAATCCCCCTTGTTTTCAACCTTAGGAAAGGATTTATTCCAATTATTTAACAAAAAGTCGTAATGAAAGGGAGATTTCCCGAAAAATCTATTTTTCAGGAGATTTTGGCGCATATTTAAAACGTTTTTGTATTTGCTCCAAGCTTTCGCCTTGTTTTAATATATGAGGCGTAACAAAAATAACCAATTCCCGTTTTTGGTGTTTTTCGCTTTCTTTGCTGAATAAATGTTTTATCAGCGGAATATCGCCCAAAATCGGCACTTTATCTTCGCTTTTCGTTATAGTATCGTTAAATACGCCGCCTAATACGATGGTTTCGCCGTCTTTTGCAAAAACCTGCGTATTAATTTCCTGTTTATCAATGGAAATTAAATTGCCATTCCCATAAACAATATTTGCGCCCGGAGAATTCTGGCTTACGATAAGGTCAAGTAAAATAGAATTATCTTTTGAAATATGCGGAGTGACTTCCAACCCTAGCACCGCCTCTCGAAACTCCACGTGTTCCGTATCATTTTTACGATTCACCGCCACATAAGGAATTTCCGTTCCTTGTTTAATACTCGCACTTTTCTTATTGGTAGTCAGCAGCCGCGGGCTGGCAATGATCTTGACATTGTTTTCCTGCTCTAAAGCGGTTAATTCCAAATCCAGCAAACGCCCGTGAATTTTTGCCACCTGCAACGCTACGGAACCTGCCGGCGTCGCACTGGTCGGGAAATTAACGTTAAGGTTTTGCCCTATATCGGCGAATCCGTTAGCTTCCAGGCTGCCGGCAATACGATGTGCGCTATTTACCCCCTCCAACAGCCCCCAACGCACACCGAGTTCTTTTAAACTTTCGTCGTTCATCGTCACGATACGGGCTTCAATTGCGATTTGTTCGATAGGTTTATCTAATTGAGCGATTATATTTTTGATATTTTGCAACGATCTGCGATCATCTTGAATAAGCAGCTGGTTACTGCGTTCGTCAAAGCTGACGGAACCAACGGGCGAAAGCAATGAACCCGTTCCCGATGTTAATGATTTCATCACCTCCGAGGCTTTGGCAAAATGCAGCTTGACGGTAGTACTAACCAGATTAGGTTCCGAAAGTGCGGTAAAATTTTCCGTATTTTTTAGCTCACCGGCGATGGAAGACGGTTCAATCAGGTTATTTTTCGTAAAATAATAAATATCCTTGTCTTTATGTAAGCTAAGATTTTTCAGCTTTGCCACCGAATGAAAAAGACGCTCCAGATTCACCTTTTCAAGCTTTAACGACAATGTACCTTCCAGTTCGTCATCAATCACCAGATTAGCATTTTGTTCTAAAGCAAGCTGTTGTAAGGTCGCCACCAACGGCGCCTTTTTCAAGTGAATGGAAAATTGCCGTTCCGCAAACGTACCGGATTCCCCGGCAAATGCGGAAGAAATAAAAATTCCAAAAAACAGACCGCACTTTTTACCAAAACTTATTATGCTTTCCATAGGTAAGTATTCCTTTAAAATTTTATTTTCATCAACTCGCCCCGCCCGCAATCCTGAGGATTATTCCATACCATAAAATCAACTTCGCGGGTATTAATCGCTTGTAACTGCATGCGTTCTTTTGCCAAAAAATCACCTTGTCCGGCGGTGAAAATATGCTGTTCGGCATCCATTAAAAAGACCTTCCGTTCTTGTTCATATTGCAAAACACCCACAATTTTCAATTGCTTAAATTCCGTATTCTCGGCCCAAACCGCCGCCGACTGATGACATTGATTCGTTTTTTCCACCAACATATCCGTATTTTGAGAAAGATTGCGTTTTGTTTTATCAAAAGGATCACTTTCCGCCCAACTTTGGAAGGTTAGCAATCGGATAACCGACACGATAATAAAAAAGAGCTTGAATAAAATTTTTATCCGCATATTTATTCCTTAGTTAGCTGCAATCTAAGAGTTAAATAAGCCGCCAGATTTTCATCGGGTTTAAATAGCTTTAAAGATGAGAGGCGCAATATTTCAAATTTCTGTAAAATGTCGGTAATAAATTGATTTAGCGAAAGAAAATCTCCTTCCATCCGCAACTGTAAAACCGCTGATGAAGAAAAATGCCATTGGGAATTTTGTATCTTCACATTTACAGACGAAGACTGAACATATTGATTAATCTGTGATAACAATGCGGCCGATTGCGGTGTCAGCAAATCATTTTTTGCCTTTTTCTCTAAACTTTGCAGTAATCTCTGTTGGTATATCGTTTGCCGTTGTTGCTCATTAATATTATTTTCCAACCGTATTAATTGTTCCCAAGAGGAATAGAGCCGATTAAGCGGTAAAAACAAGCCGAATAATGCCAAAATGAGTAATCCTGTATTTTGCTTCAATACTGAAGCTTGAATACATCTATGCCATAATTGTTTAATCCATACTTGCTTTACCATTGCGCCCCCATTCAATAGCAAATGAAAATGCTAATAATCCGTTTGCCGAAGTTGAAAAATGCGTTAATTTGCTCTCATAAATCCACTCGGTTTGCACAATATATTGATGAATCGAATCAAATTCCTGTTGATTTTCCGCATATCCATGCAAATGAATGCTGTTTTGCTGTAATAAGAACTCCGTTAGCTCGCCTTCATTCAAAGGAAGGCGGGCTAACCAACTTAAAAACAGCGAAACAGAATCGGAAGAAATCAAATTCTGTTCTTCCGTTTGCTCGTAAGACCGCCTTAATTGGGAAACTTGTCGGGTTAATTTAGCGAACTCATCTTGTTGTCGGTAAAACTGTTGTTGCTTTTCGCTCAGTTGCCGGGTTAAATTGCCATGAAAAAGAGAAATTCCCATTTCTAAAATTAAAAGTGCGGTAAAAAATAACGAAATTTTATAAATAAACTTTCTGTTTTTTTGCGCAATTAATTGTTGCCGCCAAGGCAGCAGATTGATCCAGTTTTTCATTTCAATGAAGAGACTCCGCCGTTTTTTCGCTTTCCTCTTTTTTTCTTTCCTCCGCCGACCATAAAGCGGCACCTAACGCCATAAAAGGATAAGGCGTCTCAACCAACCGCCAATGCGGCGAATCCCGCCGTTCAATATTGCTATAAGCATAACAATGGGCGGGCTGTTCGTTATAACGCCGACAAAATACTGTGTATAAATCAGATAAACCGGTTTGATTAAGTTGCAAAATACGCTGTTCAATTTCCGTTTTGGTTTGAATTGCCAGCGAAATGCTTTCATCCCGGTACAAAAACAGGGTATCTTCGGGAAAATCTTCAGGCATAATAAAATTAAATGCCCGTTTTATTGCAAGCGCTGCATTATCAAGAATATTAATGTGATAAGGCGCACAACCCGCCACTTGTTCTTGAGCTACTTTTTGCATAACGGCGTAAATCTTCAAATATGTTCCCTCCGCAACTTCAGTCGCACTGTAATCGTAAAATACGCTATCTAAAGGAACCGGCAATTCATTTTGCAAAGTATAGGCGCATTGCTGCTCACATTCCTGATGAGTCAGAATAGTCGGTAGAAACAAGGAACGGGACCAAATATGATGCGGAGGAATAACGCTGATAAATTTTGCATTCAACCTTTCGTAACCAAGCGATTTATGAATGAGACTAATCATTTCATATTGAGAATAAGCCGCCGGCAACAGTTGTTTTTCCTGATAAACCTTATCCCGTTCATCAAGCCAAACCACATCAAGCTGTTGTTTTCCGTCTCGCACGATTCCATATATTCCCACATTAACTTCTTTAGCCCTGTTTTTTACGAATTTCACTCAATTTTCCCCGCTTTTTGTACACTAATTTATCTTTTAGCTTTCGATTTGCTCAACTAATCTTTATACTTAACGCATTTAAAGTTAGTTATTTATCACTGATAGTGTTTATCACTTTTAGCTAAAACACATTAAACAAGAGTAAGTTTTGGAATGAAGATCGTAAAATTAATATTTAGCACCTTGCTAACCATCGTTATTTTAGGCTGTGTAGCCGGGGGATTATTATATTTCCATATAAAATCTCAATTACCGGACGTTCAGAGTTTAAAAACCGTCGAATTACAGCAACCGATGCAAATTTATACCGCAGATGAAAAACTGATTGGCGAAGTCGGCGAGCAACGTCGCATTCCGGTTAAACTTGAAAATGTACCGAAAATGCTGATTAACGCCATTTTAGCCACCGAAGACAGCCGCTTTTATGAGCACCACGGTTTAGACCCGGTAGGCATTGCCCGTGCGGTCTCCGTCGCTATCGCAAACAAAGGCGCATCTCAAGGCGCGAGCACAATTACTCAACAGCTTGCCAGAAACTTCTTTTTAACGCCGGAAAAAACGATTATCCGTAAAGCCAAAGAAGCCATTCTTGCCATTGAAATTGAAAATACTTTAACTAAAAACGAAATTCTGGAACTTTACCTGAATAAAATTTATTTAGGCTATCGTTCTTATGGTGTCGCTGCTGCGGCAAAAACCTATTTTGGTAAAAACCTAGCGGATTTGACTTTATCGGAAATGGCGATCATTGCCGGTTTGCCTAAAGCGCCTTCAACAATGAATCCGTTGTATTCCTTAAAACGCTCGGAAGAACGTCGCAATGTGGTTTTAGGGCGTATGCTGGAAATGCAATTTATTAATAAAGAACAATATGACGAAGCCGTTCAGGAACCGATCAAAGCTTCTTATCATGGCGCACAAATTGAGTTCCGCGCAGATTATGTCACCGAAATGGTGCGTCAGGAAATGGTAAAACGTTACGGAGAAGAAAGCGCCTATAACAGTGGTTTTAAGGTTTACACTACCATTCTTTCACAGGATCAGGCGCAAGCGCAAAAAGCGGTGCGTAACAACCTAATTGATTATGATATGCGCCATAGCCGTTATCGCGGCGCTATGCCTTTATGGCAACAAACCGACACGCCTTGGGAAAACAACAAGATTATTGATACCTTGCGTAAGTTACCGAATTCAGAACCGTTTTTGCCGGCGGTGATTTTATCCGTCGCTAAAGAGGGCACCGAGTTATTATTGGCTTCCGGTGAAAAAATGACCTTAAATGCCGCCGCAATGCGTTGGGGCGGAAGAAACGTATCCCTCAAAACCGGCGAGCAAATTTGGATTCGACAACGGGATAATAACGAATGGGTTTTAGGCCAAATTCCCGAAGCAAATTCCGCACTGGTTTCCTTAAACAGTGATAACGGCGCCATTGAAGCCATTGTGGGCGGTTTTAGTTTTGAACAAAGTAAATTCAACCGCGCCACCCAATCCATGGTACAGGTGGGTTCCTCTATCAAGCCGTTTATTTATGCGGCCGCCTTGGAAAAAGGCTTAACTTTATCAAGCGTATTACAGGATACGCCGATTAGTATTCGCAAACCGGGACAAGCGGAATGGCGCCCGAAAAACTCACCGGATCGCTATGACGGTCCGATGCGTTTACGCGTAGGTTTGGGACAATCTAAAAATATGATTGCAATCAGAGCAATGCAAACGGCAGGTATTCCTTATGTTGCCGAATTTTTACAACGCTTCGGTTTCAAACGCGAACAATATTTCGCCAGTGAAGCGCTCGCTTTAGGTGCCGCTTCTTTCACGCCGTTAGAAATGGCGCGAGGTTATGCGGTGTTCGATAACGGCGGTTTCTTAGTCGACCCCTTTATCATCAACCGTATTGTTGATAATTCGGGTAAAGACATTTTCATAGCGAATCCGAAAATCGCCTGCAGCACTTGTGATGAAATACCGACAATTTACGGGCAAACTACAGACAAAGTAGATGGTTTCAAAGAGAATGATTCCGTCAATGCCGACGGAAATTTAGCCCAAACCGACGAAAACACAAACGGTGAAGAAACCGATCAAAACGGCGAAAACAATGATGTACCGGAGTTGCAAAATCAAGGCGGAACAATCAATGAAGATGCCTTAAATTTAATGGTCGAAGGCAAAACCGACAGTTCTCAGGTACAGTATGCGCCTCGGGTAATTACCGGCGAATTGGCATTTTTAATCCGCAGTGCGTTAAACACCGCCATTTACGGCGAACAGGGACTGGGCTGGAAAGGTACCAGCTGGCGCATGGCAAATGAAATTAAACGTAAAGATATCGGCGGTAAAACGGGGACAACCAACAACGCTAAAGTGGCTTGGTACGCCGGCTTCGGCGCCAATCTCACTACAGCCGTTTATGTAGGTTTTGATGACAATAAACGTAACTTAGGTAAAGGCGAAGCCGGTGCAAAAACCGCGATGCCCGCATGGATTAACTATATGAAATTTGTGCTGGAAGATGTTCCTGAACGCGTTTTACCGACGCCTGCCAATATCATTGAAAAATCCATTGATTTAGGCTCGGGCTTGCTCTCAAAAGGCGGCGGTCGTACTGAATACTTCATCAAGGGTACGGAACCGAAACGCGCCTTTGTACAGGAACGCGGTTATTATGTGCCGGAAGGGCTTCCGTTCCAAACGCCTTCCGCCAGCGAATATGTGCCTATTGGTCAACCGGCACCGGCTGCACCCGCACCTTCTCGCAAAGAATTATTCTAAATAACTTTAGAGTCTGTTTATCTTTTATAAACAGACTCTAATAAAACGGACCGCACTTTAGCAATTAAAAGTGCGGTCAAAATTTACAAATTTTTAATTATTTACTTAGGCTTTGCCTATTCAACTACCTAAGGCTAATTTATGTTGAGTTATCGTCATAGTTTTCATGCCGGCAATCATGCGGATGTGGTTAAACATATCGTAGAAATGCTGATTATTGAAAATTTAACCCAAAAAGAAAAAGGATTTTATTATTTAGACACCCATTCCGGTGTAGGTCGTTATCGATTATTCAGCCAAGAGTCGGAAAAAACCGCTGAATTTGAGGAAGGTATCGCACGTTTATGGCAACGGGACGACTTACCGGAAGAAGTACAACGTTATGTAGATCTGATAAAAAAACTCAACTACGGCGGCAAAGAACTGCGTTATTATGCGGGCTCTCCGTTGATCGCCGCACAAATGCTGCGCCCGCAAGACCGTGGATTATTAGTGGAGCTGCACCCAACGGACTTCCCTTTATTGCGTAATAATTTTAAAGAATTCAAAAACATCATTGTAAAACGGGATGACGGTTTCCAACAGGTAAAAGCCACCTTGCCGCCCAAAGAACGACGCGGCTTAGTCTTAATGGATCCGCCTTATGAAATGAAAGAAGATTACGACTTAGTGGTCAACGCGATTGTTGAAGGATATAAACGCTTCGCCACCGGCATTTATGCCGTTTGGTATCCGGTAGTACTGCGCCAACAAAGCAAACGCATTGTTAAAGGATTAGAAGCCAGCGGAATCCGTAAAATCCTGCAAATCGAACTGGCGGTTCGCCCGGATTCGGATCAACGGGGTATGACCGCAAGCGGCATGATTGTAATTAACCCGCCATGGCAATTGGAAGCGCAAATGAAGAAAATTCTGCCATATCTAACCAATGTATTAGTACCCGAAGGCACCGGCAGCTGGAGCGTTAACTGGATCGTACCCGAATAAAAATCCTAAAAAAATGACCGCAGTTTTAAAACTGCGGTCATTTTTCAATGAAATTTAAATCAACTTATAGCAACACATCTCAATTAAATAGAGCGAATTGTTCGTTAAATTTGCTCTATTTCCCTTTGAGACTAGGCAAACATCCACATTAAAGTAACAATAAGAAATGCTAGTGAGCCATAAATAGTTGAAAGAATTGACCAGGTTCGTAACCCTTGGGTGATGGTTATACCAAAGAATTTAGTCCATACCCAGAACAAGCTGTCATTAACATGAGACAAAGTCATTGAGCCGGCGCCAATTGCCGCTGTTACCAATGCGGTTTGTATATCCGAATAGCCTGCGGATGTAACGGCCGGTGCCAGAATGGTCGCCGTTGTAATAACAGCGACAGTCGCGGAACCTTGTGCCGCCCGCAGCATTGCAGCAAGAATAAAGGATAAGGCCAGGATTGGCAGACCTGTGCTTGATAACACATCGGCAAGAGCGTTGCCTACACCGCTTTCATTCAAGACTTTACCAAACATACCGCCGGCACCGGTAATTAAGATAATTCCCGCAATCGGCGCTAATGCCGAGTTAAGAATTTCTTCAAGCTGTTCTTTTCTCCAACCGCGACGGATACCTAAAATATATGAAGATACGCATACGGCAAGCAATAATGCAAACGGAGATGCGCCCACCATACTGAAGAATTCGCGAACAATGCTTTCTTTAGGTAAGACTGTTGCACTAACAGTGCCGGACATAATTAATAGAAGCGGAAAAACAATCATCGCTAATACGGTTGCAAATTTTGGTAAACCGTCAACATTTTTGGATACCTGTTTTTGATATTCAAGTAAATCGCTTGAAGCGGGAATGGCGACAAAATTATTTTTTGTGAATAACGGAATAAAAGTCTGACCGATTAATACGGCGGGAAGTGCGGCAATAAAACCTAATCCCAGTACTAAACCTATATCCGCATTTAAAACTTGTGCCCCCGCAACCACGCCAGGATGAGGCGGCATTAATACGTGAACGGTTAACATAGATAAACCGATTGGTAACGCATAAACCAACATATTACCGCCGATGCGACGGGCTACACTGAAAATAATTGGAATTAAAACGATAAAGCCCACGTCGACGAATACCGGAATACCGAAGATAAATCCGGTCATGGCTAAGGCAAAGGGCGCACGTTTTTCACCGAACTTATCCAATAACCAACCGGCTAAAACATCCGCACCGTTGGATTTTTCAATAATCTTACCCAACATCGCACCAAGACCGACGATTAAAGCCACGCTACCAAGCGTTCCGCCCATACCGCTAATTAACGTAGGTACAACCTTCCCCATAGGGATCCCTGAAGAAAGTGCAACCGCAATACTTACTAAACTTAAAGCTACAAAGGGATGAACTTTGCCTTTAATCATAATTAAAAGCAAAGCAATAACACTGACTATGCCAATTAAAATAAGCATTTCATTAGACATATAATACTCCTGGTATAAAAGAGCCAATAAAATAGCGGCTATCTTTAAAGACAACTAAAAAATATCTAAAAAAACAACCGCTCTCTTTTTTATTTAAATCTATTTAAATTTATTTGTATTTTTCAAACCAGGCTAAACCGGCTGTAGTTTCGGTTCGCGGTTTATATTCGCATCCTACATAACCGTCATAGCCGATAGCATCAAGCTTATCAAAGATATATTGATAGTTGATTTCTCCTTCATCGGGTTCGTGACGATCCGGGACGGATGCGATTTGAATATGTTTCATCACAGGCGCCACCCGATCGGTTAAACGCGCAAGATTGCCTTCCACATTTTGAGCGTGGTAATAATCAAGCTGTAGGAACACATTGTCCCGATTGACCAGCTCAATAATTTCTAGGGCGTCGTCCTGGGTTTTCATTAGATAATTTTCTTTTACTTGCGGGCTTAACGCTTCCAGTACAATATTGATATTATGCGGTTTAAATTTTTCCGAGGCATAACGCAAATTATCAATAAAAGTCTGTTTGTATTTGGCGCGGCTCTGACCCGGCGGGACAACGCCGCCCATAATTAATACGGTCGGACATTGCAATACCAAGGCATATTCCAAAGCCAAATCAATATGTTGATGGCTTTCGGCTTCTCTGCCGGGAATGGCGGACACACCCCATTCGCCGGCAGCAATATCGCCGGGTAATGAGTTAAACAGAATTTGTTTTAAACCGTATTGATCCAGTTTGGCTTTAATCTGTTCGGCCGGATAATCATAAGGCCAAAGAAATTCAATATATTTAAATCCCGCTTTAGCCGCCGCTTCAAAACGATCTAAAAAAGGTACCTCGTTAAACATCATGGTTAAGTTTGCTGCAAATTTAGGCATTTTATTTTCCTCTGTTTTCAAGATCTTTCACTTCATCATCAGTGAGATAACGGATTTTTTGTCCTTGCAAGGTAAAGAAGAGTTTTGCCGTTTCCTCCAACTCCTCCGTATTATCAGATGCATCCAATAAATCGGCACCGGTTACTACGACACCATGGTTGGCAAGCAGAAAGGCCTTACCGCTCAATGCTCTTTCGCTTAGTTCACGGGCAATTTCGGGAGAACCCGGACGATAGTAAGGAATTACCTGCATTTTACCCACCCGCATGACGTAATATGGCGTGAAAGCCTTCATGGCGTTAGTGGGATCCAATCCCTGCAAGCAAGATAAGGCGGTCAGGTAAGTACAGTGTAAATGGACAATCGCATTACATTTCGGATTTTTGCGATACATTTCCAGATGGAAAACCGATTCTTTGGAAGGTTTATCGCCTTCCAATACATTACCGTCCATATCCAAAACGGATAAGCGTTCTACTTTCAATCGTCCTAATGACGAGCCGGTCGGTGTCACTAATACGCGGTTTTCATCCAGACGAACGGACAAATTGCCCGCACCGCCAACAGAATAGCCCCGCTCATAGAAAGAACGACCAAGCTGTACCATAAGTTCTTTTTGTTCTAAATCCGTCATAACAACATTCCTTGCGCATATTCAAAAAAGTCTTCTTTACCGAAATTACCTGATTTCAAGGCCAGCGAGATATTTTCATCCAATGCTTTTAACCAAGGTACCCCCGGAGCGATTTGTTTACCGATATGGAATCCGGTAAAACCTAATTGCTGAACCACAATGCTTGATGTTTCCCCGCCGGCAGTAATAAAGTTAACCACTCCCGCTTCGTTTTTTAAGCGTTGGGCTAATTTCGCAAAGGTATTTTCAATGGCATGACTTGCTTTATCGCCGCCAAATTTAGCCTGAATTTCATGCAGTTGTTCCGGAGGAACCGTTGCATACACCATCGGAGCTAAAGGTTCGTCTAAGTATTTCACCACTTCGCGATAAAGTTCATCGGCGTAATTTGCATTGGTTAATGCGGATTCAACATCAAGATAAATACTTGCGGCTTTCGCTTTATAAGCGTTAACCTGTTTGTTTGTCATGACAGAACAGGAACCGGATAACACTACGGTTTTTCCTTTAGCGGGAATAAATGCATTAACCCCTTTCTGGCCGCCGCTTAAACGTGCCGCCATATAGGCGCCTAATCCCGAACCGCCGGTTACCAGTTTCAAATCGGCTACCGCTTCGGCGAGTACGGCCAATTGCGCATTATCAACCGCATCAACCACGGCATAACGATAACCTTGCGCTTTTAATTCGACAAAACGTTCTTTTACCCGTGCGGCACCTTGAATAACATCCGAGTAGGCGACTAAACCGGTTTTTCCTTTAGATTGCGCATCCATTAAGCGCATTAAATTGGCGTCTTTCATGGGGGTAATCGGGTGGTTACGCATACCGGATTCGCTTAGCAAAATATCGCCGACAAATAAATAACCGTTAAAAATAGTACGGCCGTTAACCGGTAATGCTGGCGTAATCACCGTAAAATCATCATTTAACGCATCTAATAGGGCATCCGTTACAGGACCGATATTGCCTTTTTCCGTACTGTCAAAGGTAGAACAATATTTAAAATAATATTGGCTGCAACCATTCGCTTTGAGCCAGTTAAAGGCATTCAGCGATTGTTCAATCGCTTCATTTACGGGATTTGAACGTGATTTTAAGCTGATAACCACGGCATCCACTTTATCCGCCAAAGGCGCTTTCGGCACACCGTTCATTTGTACGCAGCTTAAGCCGTTTTCCACCAAAAAGCTGGCAATATCACTTGCACCGGTGAAATCGTCCGCAATAACACCTAACATATCAGTTGCCTCCTTTTTTGGGTAACTCTATACCGCTAAAGATTTTAATTACCGCGCTGTCGTCTTCCTTACCGAAACCGGCATTGCTTGCCTCGGTAAACATTGAATATGCGGTACTTGCCAAATGAAGCGGAAAGTGGAGAGATTTAGCGGTATCATTCACCAAACCTAAGTCTTTTACGAAAATATCCACCATAGATAACGGCGTATAGTCACCGTCAACCACGTGTTTCATGCGGTTTTCAAACATCCAGGAATTACCTGCCGCATTGGTCACCACATCGTACATAACGTCTAACGGAATCCCCGCTTTTGAGGCTAACGCCATGGCTTCCGCACCCGCCGCAATATGTACGCCCGCCAATAATTGGTGTACGATTTTCACTGTTGCGCCTAAACCGATAGCTTCACCGATGTTATATACTTTGCTTGCCGTCGCATCTAAAACGGGTTGTAATTTATCAAACGCTTCTTTTGAACCTGAAGCCATAACGGTCATTTCACCTTTCATTGCTTTCGCGGCACCACCGGAAACCGGCGCATCTAACATAATCAAACCTAATTCTGTTAATTTTTGTGAAATTGCTTGTGCGTCAGCGGCGGCCATTGTGGAAGAAATCATTACTGCCGTACCCGGTTTTAGTTTTTTCGCAATGCCGGTTTCGCCAAATAATGCGGCATTGGCTTGGGCTGCATTGACCACTAAGACGACAACCGCATCCAAGTCTTTAGCAAAAGCATCGCCGTTGGTGGCCACATCTTTTGCCCCGGCCGCTTTTAATTTCTCTAATGCCGCCGGATTTAAATCAATACCGTAGGTTTCTAACCCCGCATTCACACATGACACGGCAGCACCCATGCCCATTGAACCAAGACCGATCACAGCAACTGAATAACTCATAATATTTCTCCTTATTGTGGATGAATGTTGTTTTACGGTTCGCATTATGCCCTTTTAAAAAATAAAAAACTGAGACAAAGATCACAAAAATTAACAAATAAAGTTAAATTGTGTGAATATTTGTTTTTATTGGTATCAAGCTGACAAATTGACCAATAAAAGTTAGAATAAACCATTAAACTTAGTAGTGTGAAAGGATTGAGTAGTGATTCCAGCCGAACGACAAAAAATGTTACTAAACCTTATTAGCCAGCAAGATATAGTCAGTATCAGCCAGCTGGTGGAAACCTTAGGTGTTTCCCATATGACCGTTCGCCGAGATATTCAAAAACTAGAAGAAGAAGGCAAAGTGGTTTCGGTTTCCGGTGGAGTAAAAATGTTAGAACATTTATCCATCGAGCCGACACATAACGATAAATCATTGCTTTCACCTTCCCAGAAGAGCCAGATAGGAATTAAAGCCTCCGAAATAATTCCTGAAAAAACAACAATCTACCTTGACGCAGGTACAACAACCTTAGAGATTGCGCACCATATTGTTGACCGTGAAGATCTATTAGTCATTACCAATGATTTTGTGATCGCTAATTTTTTAATGAAGGCGGGAAAATGTGAATTAATCCATACCGGCGGTTCGGTAAATAAATCAAACTATTCTTCCGTCGGAGAACTTGCCGCTCAGTTTTTACGCCAAATTTCTATTGATATCGCATTTATTTCCACATCTTCCTGGAATTTAAAAGGCTTGACCACACCTGATGAAAATAAATTACCGGTCAAAAGAGCTATTTTACAATCCAGTAATAAGCGCATTTTAGTTTCGGATTCGTCAAAATACGGTAAAGTCGCAACCTTCCAGATTTGCCCGCTGTCCGAATTTGATGTGATTATTTGTGATTCTGATTTATTGGAAAATGCCAAAGATGCAATTAATGAAATGAGAATAGAATTATTGCTCGTATAAAGTTTATTTATTTCGCAAAAATCCTAAAAAAATGACCGCAGTTTTAAAAGTGCGGTCATTTTTTCTAAAGTTTTGGATAAACTATTTACTTAACTTCGCTTTGTAAGTCGGATTCATTAAGTTTTCAACAGAAAGAATATCGTCTAATTCCGCTTCTGTGAGTAACCCTTTTTCCAATACTACATCGCGTACGCTACGGCCGGTTTGCGCGCAGATTTTACCGACGATG
The DNA here is from genome assembly GCF_011455875.1 of Basfia succiniciproducens. Taxonomy (NCBI): domain Bacteria; kingdom Pseudomonadati; phylum Pseudomonadota; class Gammaproteobacteria; order Pasteurellales; family Pasteurellaceae; genus Basfia; species Basfia succiniciproducens. Next base: position 1,575,631 of record NZ_CP015031.1, read on the forward strand.
TCGCCATTATGGTGACCGATGAACGGGTTCAGATAAGTTACGATACCGATTGAATTCAACACGTAGTTTTCACAAATTTCTTTGTTTACGGTAATTCCGTCGATACATTTATCACGTAAATTCACACAGGCATTAGCTAAAATGTCGATAGATTCGAACATAGCCTGACCAATTACCGGTTCCATTACGTTCAATTGCAATTGACCGGCTTCCGCAGCGAAAGTAACGGTTGTGTCGTTACCTATTACTTTAAAGCAAACCTGATTCACTACCTCCGGCACAACAGGGTTAACTTTTGCCGGCATGATTGAAGAACCGGCTTGTAATTCAGGTAAGTTAATTTCATTTAAACCGGCGCGCGGACCTGATGAAAGTAAACGCAGGTCATTACAAATTTTTGAAAGTTTTACCGCAGTACGTTTTAATGCGCCGTGAACCATAACATAAGAACCGCAGTCTGATGTCGCTTCGATTAAGTTTGACGCTTTAACGCAAGGTAAACCTGTCACTTCGGCAAGGCGTTTCACCGCTAATTCGGAATATCCCGCAGGCGTATTCAAGCCGGTACCGATAGCCGTCGCACCTAGATTCACTTCTAAAAGTAAATCCGCCGCATGTTTTAAGTTACGTACTTCTTCTTCCAATAGTACGGCAAATGCTTTAAATTCTTGCCCCACTGTCATTGGCACCGCATCCTGTAATTGAGTACGACCCATTTTCAGAATATTGGCAAATTCTTTCGCTTTGTTATCAAAGCCGTCGTGTAAATATTGGATCTTATCCATTAATTTTAAAATGCTGTTATAAACGGCAATGCGGAACCCTGTCGGATAAGCATCATTAGTTGATTGGCTGGCATTAACGTGATCCATCGGGTTAATCACATTGTATTCGCCTTTTTGATGACCGATTTTTTCTAATGCCAGATTCGCCACCACTTCATTGGTATTCATGTTTACGGAAGTACCTGCACCGCCTTGATATACGTCTGAAGGGAATTGATCTAAACATTTCCCGGTAGTTAAAATTTCGTCGCAAGCCGCTACGATTGCTTTGGCAATATCCGCAGGAATAGCGCCTAGTTCGCCGTTGGCAAGAGCAGTTGCTTTTTTAACCATTACCATGCCTTTTACAAATTCAGGCACATCAGAAATAGTTACTTTAGAAATATTAAAGTTTTCTACCGCTCTTAATGTATGAATTCCCCAATAAGCATCGGCGGGCACTTCACGTTCACCGAGTAAATCTACTTCTTTTCTTGTCGCTGCCATGTTGTTCTCCTTAGATATGACGCTCTTTAATTGGTTGCTATTATAGTAACTCTTATGGCGTAATAATGTGATCTACATCAAATTTAAAAAGTCCGTCACCGACATAAAAATAATGTTATTCATTACTTTTTTTAGGGCAAATAAAATAGCTATTTTCTTCAAATAACTATTTTTAAATTGATAAAACCAATCAAACCAATCATTTTATCCGCTTTGCTTTCTTTTTATTTTTTAGGCAAAATAGAACCAATCTCAACGGGAAAATAGGACAACAAACATGACTAAACATTATGATTATATTTCTATCGGCGGCGGTAGCGGCGGTATTGCGTCAATCAACCGTGCAGCCGGTTACGGCAAAAAATGTGCGATTATCGAAGCCAAACATTTGGGCGGCACCTGTGTGAATGTCGGCTGCGTACCTAAAAAAGTAATGTTCTACGGGGCTCATATCGCGGATGCAATTAATCATTATGCGGAAGACTACGGTTTTGACGTCTCGGTGAATAAATTTGATTTTGCGAAGTTAGTTGAAAGCCGCCAGGCTTATATCGGCCGTATTCATACCTCATACGGTAACGGATTAAGTAAAAACAAAGTGGATGTTTTTAATGGTTTCGCCCGTTTTGTTGATGCAAAAACCGTCGAAGTCAGCTATGAAGACGGCAGCTCAGAGCAAATTACGGCGGATCATATACTTATCGCTACCGGCGGTCGCCCAAGTATTCCTAATGTAAAAGGTGCGGAATTCGGTATCAGCTCAGACGGCGTATTCGCCTTAAACGAATTACCGAAACGAGTTGCTGTTGTCGGTGCAGGTTATATTGCGGTAGAACTTGCCGGCGTATTTAACAGTTTCGGCGTTGAAACCCATTTATTTGTGCGCCAACATGCGCCGTTGCGTAATCAGGATCCTTTAATCGTCGATACGTTGGTTGAAGTGCTTGTTCAAGACGGCATTCAATTACATCAAAAAGCAATTCCGCAAGAAGTGGTGAAAAATGCCGACGGCTCCCTGACCTTAAAACTGGAAGACGGTCGTGAAACCGTAGTCGATAGCCTTGTATGGGCGATTGGTCGCGAGCCGGCAACGGATGTCATTAATCTGCAAGCGGCGGGAGTGGAAACCAATGACCGCGGTTTTATCAAAGTGGACAAATACCAAAATACCAATATTCCGGGCATTTATGCGGTCGGCGATATTATTGAAGGCGGCATTGAATTAACGCCTGTCGCCGTTGCGGCCGGCCGTCGGCTATCCGAACGTTTATTCAACAATAAACCGGATGAGCATTTAGATTATAATCTGGTGCCGACCGTTGTATTCAGTCATCCGCCAATCGGTACTGTCGGTTTAACCGAACCTAAAGCCATTGAAAAATACGGTGCCGAAAATGTGAAAGTATATACCTCGTCATTTACCGCAATGTACACCGCTGTTACCCAACATCGCCAACCTTGTCGAATGAAACTGGTTTGTGCGGGCGCTGATGAAAAAATCGTCGGTTTACACGGTATCGGCTTCGGCGTAGATGAAATGATTCAAGGTTTTGCCGTCGCCATTAAAATGGGTGCCACCAAAGCAGACTTTGATAACACAGTTGCAATCCATCCGACAGGTTCGGAAGAATTTGTCACCATGCGTTAATGTATCCGATAACAACAAAAGGTAGAGCGATCTACCTTTTTTGTTTATTGAACCCAATAAAAAACCGAAAATTTATACCGCACTTTTAACTCAAGCGTATTATCATATCTTTATCCGATTTATTTTAAACAACCTATAAAAATATGACCGAACAAAATCTTTTATCCTCGCTTGCACGCATGATTAGCGAGCAACGCAATCCGAATTCAATGAACCTGGACAGTCTTTCCCCGTTAGAACTAGTAACCTTAATCAACAATGAAGACAAACAGGTGCCTTTAGCCATTGAAAAAGTATTACCGCAAATTGCGCAGGCGGTAGAAAAAATCGTACGGACTTTTCAGCAAGGCGGCCGTTTGGTTTATATCGGTGCGGGAACCAGCGGGCGGTTAGGCGTATTAGACGCTTCGGAATGTCCGCCGACTTACGGCGTCAAACCTGAAATGGTGGTCGGGTTGATTGCCGGCGGCGAGCGTGCCTTACGACACCCTATAGAAGGGGCGGAAGATAATGCAGAGCAAGGCAAAGCGGATTTACAACAAATTGATTTTTCGAAAAAAGATATTTTAGTCGGCATTGCGGCAAGCGGCAGAACGCCCTATGTCATAGGCGCATTGAACTATGCCAAATCCCTGGAGGCGATTACAATATCTATTGCCAGCAATCCGGATTCGGCAATGGCAAGCATAGCGGATATTGCCATTGATACCCTCGTCGGCGCAGAAGTGCTTACCGGGTCAAGCCGCATGAAATCCGGCACGGCACAAAAACTGGTGCTCAATATGCTCACTACGGCCAGCATGGTATTGATGGGAAAATGCTATCAAAACCTGATGGTTGATGTGCAGGCAAGCAATGAAAAATTGCGGGCAAGAGCCATTCGTATTGTGATGCAGGCGACGGATTGCGAAAAAGAAGTGGCGGAACGTTTCTTAAAAGCAGCGGATAATAATGCAAAATTGGCCGTTATGATGATATTAACAAATCTGGACAAACAACCAGCATTGGCGTTATTACAACGGCATCAAGGCAAATTAAGCCTCGCTTTATCTCAATAACAAAAAAGTGCGGTAAAATTTACCGCACTTTTGCTATTTATCGAGTGAAGGTTTATTCCGCGTCTTCTTTCGCCCATTCTAATGCACGGCGAACCGCTTTTTTCCAGCCTTTATAACGACGTTCGCGTTTTTCGTTATCGTTATCCGGCGTGAATGTGCGTTCTACCCGGGCTTTGTCTTGCAATTCGCTTAGATCTTTCCAGAATCCGACGGCAAGGCCGGCAAGATATGCCGCACCTAACGCAGTTACTTCTTTCACTACCGGACGTTCAACATTTACGTCAAGAATATCCGCCTGGAATTGCATTAAGAAGTTGTTTGCGGTGGCGCCGCCGTCCACGCGGAGATATTTTAATTTTTCACCGGAGTCGGACTGCATCGCTTCCAGCACGTCGCGGGTTTGATAAGCGATAGATTCAAGGGTTGCGCGCACAATATGGTTACGGTTTGCACCACGGGATAAACCTAAAATCGCGCCGCGTGCATACGGATCCCAATACGGCGCGCCTAAGCCGGTAAACGCCGGCACAACATAAACGCCGTTGGTGCTCGGCACTTTGGTGGCGAAGTATTCGCTGTCGTAGCTATCATGTACGATTTTAAGTTCGTCACGCAACCATTGGATGGATGCGCCGGCAATAAATACGGAACCTTCAAGCGCATATTCCGGTTCGCCTTTTGCATTACAGGCGATGGTTGTTAACAAACCGTTTTTAGAAGTAATGGCTTTATCACCGGTATGAAGCAACATAAAGCAGCCCGTACCATAGGTGTTTTTGGCTTGACCCGCAGTCACGCATAAATGACCGTAAAGCGCCGCTTGTTGGTCACCGGCAATACCTGCAACCGGAATACGCACACCGCCTTTACCGCCGATATTGGTTTGACCGTAAACTTCGGAAGAGTTTTTCACTTCAGGTAACATTGAACGCGGAATATCCAAAATTTCCAGCATTTTGTCATCCCATTGCTTGGTATGGATGTTGAATAGCATAGTACGGGAAGCATTGGTATAGTCTGTCACATGTACGCGACCTTGGGTTAATTTCCACACCAGCCAAGTATCTACCGTACCGAATAACAATTCGCCGCGTTCCGCTTTTGCACGCGCCCCTTCTACATTATCCAAAATCCATTTTACTTTAGTGCCTGAGAAATAAGGATCCACCACTAAACCTGTGGTTTGACGGATATAGTCTTCGTAACCGTCCGCCTTTAATTTATCGGTAATATCGGAAGTACGACGGCATTGCCATACAATTGCGTTATAAACCGGATTGCCGGTTTCTTTTTCCCATACGATTGTGGTTTCACGCTGGTTGGTGATACCGATAGCGGCAATTTCATCGGAAGTGATACCGGCTTTTGCCACCACTTCGTTTAAAGTAGAACTTTGTGTCGCCCAGATTTCCATCGGGTTATGTTCTACCCAACCGGCTTTAGGATAAATCTGAGTAAATTCACGTTGAGCGATTTCCACAATATTCGCATCATGATCTAATAACACGGCACGAGAACTTGTTGTACCTTGGTCTAACGCAATGATGTATTTTTTCTCAGACATAGTTAATCTCCTACTTGAGTAATTTATAAAATATGTGTTCAAAACTTATTTTGAACTAAAACGAACAAATCACGGGACAAAATTAATCAATATCGCTCAAATAATAAAGCGGAAAAAATCAAATATTTGAACTTGCTCACAATTATTTTACAAAATTATTCTAAATCGAAAAATAATTGTGAAGGAGTTAACAAATTTGAATTTTGCCTCTTTTCTTTTATTTCATTCTTTACATAATGACACACATTCTCTGTGAGAATAGAGAATTCAAAAAATCCCTAATGACTTATTTTAATAAAAACAACGAATCACAATTTTTTTAAGCATAATTCTCAATCATCTAAGGAGAAAAATATGAATCCGTATTTAGCAGAATTTTTAGGTACAGCACTTTTAGTTCTAATGGGTAATGGGGTTGTGGCAAATGTTTGCCTTAACAAAACCAAGGGGAATGGTTCCGGCTGGATTGTAATCACAACCGCTTGGGCATTTGCGGTTTATGTCGCCGTTGTAGCGACGGGTCCGTATAGCGGCGCACATTTAAATCCGGCGGTAACATTAGGTTTGGCGGCAAACGGCGGTTTCAGCTGGACAATGGTTCCCGGTTATATCATCGCTCAGATTCTCGGCGGTATTTTCGGCGGTTTAGTCGTTTACCTATTCTATCGGGATCACTTCTCGGCAACAGAGGATGAAGGCGCAAAACGCGCATCTTTCTGTACTGAACCCGCTATCCGTAATTACGGTAGCAATTTATTCAGTGAAATTATCGGTACCGTAGTGTTGGTATCCGTAATTTTCTATATCTCAGCGGGCTCAATCACATTACCTGGTGCGGAAGGCGCAACACCGGTGGGGTTAGGTTCTATCGGCGGCTTACCGGTAGCGATTCTTGTATGGGCAATCGGTTTAAGTCTGGGCGGTACAACAGGTTATGCAATTAACCCGGCTCGTGACTTAGGTCCTCGTATCGCACTAACATTATTAAGCAAAAAACTAAAAACATCTCCGGATTGGGGATATGCCTGGGTTCCTGTATTAGGTCCATGTATCGGTGGTTTACTTGCAGCTATTGGTTATCAAATCGTTATGTAAATAACTGATGATTTCTATATAAATTTAAAGGTTAGCTTATTCGGTTAAGTTGACCTTTTTTATTTATGATGAATTGCTCGAATTCGCCCGCGCTATTTTTCAAAAATACCAATTTATAGTTAAGAAACTTTCGTAATAGTTCGAAAACACTCAAAAATATTGTGACTAAAATCACAAATATATAACATTTTAATTTTTTCTTTATCAAAATTAGCGTATCTTTGGCTCAGCAAGTGCTTTATGCATTGCAATTGAGAACCAAAATGCTCATGTTTTAACGTCAGTTAATCACGGCAAAATATTATTATATTTATAACAAGTTGGAGAATTTTATGTTTGGTCCTTTCAAACCGGCTCCTGCTATCGCAGAGCTGCCGGCAGATAAAATAGACTCTACATACCGCCGCTTACGCTGGCAGGTATTTATGGGGATTTTCTTTGGTTACGCCGCATTCTACTTCGTTCGTGCGAATTTCGATTTAGCACAAAAAGGTTTAATTGAAGCGGGCATGTATACTAAAACGGAACTCGGTATTATCGGTACCGGCGCAGGTCTTGCTTACGGGTTATCTAAATTCGTAATGGCGGGTATGTCTGACCGTTCCAACCCGAAAGTATTCTTACCTTTCGGTTTATTACTTTCAGGTTTATGTATGACCTTGATGGGCTTAATTCCATGGGCGACATCAGGCATTTTAATTATGTTCGTGCTGATCTTCCTAAACGGTTGGTTCCAAGGTATGGGTTGGCCTCCTTGCGGACGTACAATGGTTCACTGGTGGTCAAAATCCGAACGAGGTACCATCGTTTCAATTTGGAACTGCGCCCATAACGTCGGCGGTATGGTTCCGGGTATGATGGTATTATTGGCAAGCGCCGTTTATTTCAGTAATACCGGTGTTCAGGCAACAGCCAAAGACGTATGGCAACAAGCGTTATATTATCCGGGTATTGCCGCGATGATCGCAGCCATTCCGGTTTATTTCGTGATGAAAGATACGCCGCAATCCTGCGGTTTACCGCCGATTGAAAAATGGCGTAACGATTATCCTGACGACTATAACGAAAAAACATACGAACACGATTTGACTACAAAAGAAATTTTCGTGAACTATGTATTAAAAAACAAATTGTTATGGTACATCGCTATTGCTAACGTATTCGTTTATTTAATCCGCTACGGCGTATTAAAATGGTCTCCGGTATATTTGGGTGAAGTAAAACACTTTAATATCAAAGGTACCGCATGGGCATATACAATTTATGAATTAGCCGCAATTCCGGGCACATTATTGTGCGGTTGGGTATCGGATAAAATCTTCAAAGGTAAACGCGGTTTAACCGGTTTCATCTTCATGATTTTAACCACTATTGCGGTATTTGCATTATGGAAAAACCCGGCTACACCGGAAGCGGAACTCGCGCAATACGCAGGCTTACCGTTCTATAAAAATCCGTACCAATTGATGGACTTCATTTTAATGACAACCGTTGGTTTCTTAATCTATGGTCCTGTAATGTTAATCGGTTTACACGCACTTGAACTTGCACCGAAAAAAGCGGCGGGTACTTCAGCAGGTTTCACCGGCTTATTCGGTTACTTGGGCGGTACGGTTTCCGCATCAGCTGTTGTCGGTTGGGCTGCCGATAAATTCGGTTGGGACGGCGGTTTCTACGTCATGATCACCGGCGGTATCTTAGCGGTTATCTTAATGTTCATCGTTATGGTTGCCGAAGGCAAACATAAAGCCAATTTAGGCGACCATTACGGAAAATAACATTAACCCTGTAAGGTTTCAAATAATGCGAAAGGAAGAGCAGTACCTCAATTGTTCTTCCTTTTTTCTTTTTTAAAAACTTCGCAAAAATTAACCGCACTTTTTAGCTCTAAACATAAGGAGAACTACAATGAAACATAAACTAAAAACCATTGCGATCGGCTTAGCATTTGCAACCTTAGCAGCTTGCTCCAGTCAAACCGCACAACAAACAACGCCTATGAACAATCAGGAAAAATTAGTCATTGCCCACCGCGGCGCAAGCGGTTATTTACCGGAACATACATTGGAAAGTAAAGCCTTGGCGTTTGCTCAACAGGCGGATTACTTAGAACAAGATTTAGCCATGACCAAAGACAACCATTTGATTGTGATCCACGATCATTTCCTGGACGGCTTAACCGATGTGGCTAAAAAATTCCCGAATCGTCACCGTAAAGACGGGCGTTATTATGTGGCGGATTTCACATTAAAAGAAATCAAATCCCTCGAAATGACAGAAAATTTCAAAACGGAAAACGGCAAACAGGTGCAGGTTTATCCGAACCGCTTCCCTATGTGGAAATCCCATTTCACTATTCACACGTTTGAAGAAGAACTTGAATTTATTCAGGGTTTAGAAAAATCCACCGGCAAAAAAGTGGGGATTTATCCGGAAATAAAAGCACCTTGGTTACATCATCAGGAAGGCAAAGATATTGCCGTCGCTACTTTAAAAGTATTACAAAAATACGGCTACACCAAGAAAACGGATCCAGTTTATCTGCAAACCTTCGATTTTAATGAGCTGAAACGGATTAAAACCGACTTGCTCCCTAAAATGGGTATGGATGTAAAACTCGTTCAATTGGTTGCCTATACCGACTGGCATGAAACCGAAGAAAAAAATGCACAGGGCAAATGGGTAAACTACGATTATGACTGGATGTTTAAAGACGGTGCGATGGCTGAAGTCGCTAAATATGCCGACGGTGTCGGACCGGGTTGGTATATGTTAATCGACGATAAAAACTCTAAAGCCGGCGATATAAAATATACACCGATGGTAGCGGATATTGCGAAAACGAAAATGGAACTTCATCCTTACACGGTCCGTAAAGACGCATTACCGGCATTCTTTACCGATGTAAACCAAATGTATGACGCATTATATAACCATGCGGGCGCAACCGGCTTATTTACGGACTTCCCCGATTTAGCCGTGAAGTTTCTAGGTAAAGATAAAAATAAACAATAAAACCAAAATTTCCTAATTTTGAACCGCACTTAAAAAAGTGCGGTTCTTTTTTTCAAAATTTTTTGTGATCTCCTTCACAATATAGTTTCTTTTTCGCTCAAAATACTATTCTAAAACGCTCATTTACAATAAAATAACATTACGCTATGTTGGGTTGCGTATTTTATTTAACAACCAATCAATTTACTTTCACTCGTGGGGGCATTATGGGAATGTCATCTCAACTTTATAAAAATGTTGGTGATTTTTCACCTATTAATACTGATGTGATTATTATCGGGGGCGGTGCCACCGGTGCCGGTGTGGCTCGAGATTGTTCATTACGCGGTTTGAAATGCGTATTGTTAGAGCGTCATGATATTGCGACCGGTGCGACGGGCCGTAATCACGGCTTGCTCCACAGCGGCGGTCGTTATGCAGTCAATGATCGTGAATCCGCCGAAGAATGTATCAAAGAAAATCTTATTTTAAAACGTATTGCCCGTCATTGTGTGGATGACACGAAAGGCTTATTTATCACTCTGCCGGAAGATGATCTTGACTATCAGAAAAAATTTATCGAGGCTTGTCAGGCATCCGGCATTGAAGCGGAAGCCATTGATCCGACTTTAGCAAAATTTATGGAACCTTCCGTAAATCCGGATTTAGTCGGCGCGGTAGTAGTTCCCGACGGTTCTATCGACCCGTTTCGTTTAACCGCAGCCAATATGATTGATGCGGTTGAAAACGGCGCTCAGGTTTTCACTTACTGCGAAGTAAAAGGCTTAATCCGTGAGGGCGGACGCGTTATCGGGGTCAATGTTTACGATCATAAAAATAAAATCAACCGTCAGTTCTTTGCGCCGATGGTGGTCAATGCCGGCGGGATCTGGGGTCAGGGTATCGCAGAATACGCGGATTTAAAAATTCGTATGTTCCCGGCAAAAGGGGCGTTATTAGTCATGGGGCACCGTATCAACGGCATGGTTATTAACCGCTGTCGTAAACCTGCGGATGCGGATATTCTGGTACCCGGCGATACGATTTGTGTAATAGGTACCACATCCGACCGCATTCCTTACGATCAGATCGATAACATGGAAGTAACGCCGGAAGAAGTGGATATTCTTATCCGCGAGGGGGAAAAATTAGCACCGAGCCTGCGTCATACCCGCGTACTTCGCGCCTATGCGGGGGTAAGACCGTTAGTGGCGACGGATGATGACCCGTCCGGTCGTAATGTAAGCCGAGGTATCGTATTGCTGGATCACGCACAACGTGACGGTTTGGATGGTTTTATTACCATTACCGGCGGTAAATTAATGACTTATCGTTTAATGGCTGAATGGGCGACGGATTTAGTCTGTCAAAAACTCAACAACAGCAAAAAATGCGAAACGGCCAACCGCACTTTACCGGGTTCTAATGAAAGCCGTGAAGAAACCAGCCAAAAAGTGGTTTCTCTACCGACTACGATTCGTAACTCCGCCGTTTATCGCCATGGTTCGCGCGCTACCCGTTTATTGGAAAACGAACGTTTAGATCGTTCTTTAGTCTGTGAATGCGAAGCGGTTACCGCAGGCGAAGTGCGTTATGCGGTTGATGAACTTAACGTCAACAATCTTATTGACTTACGCCGTCGCACCCGTGTGGGAATGGGAACCTGCCAGGCGGAACTTTGCGCCTGTCGTGCCGCCGGTTTAATGGCGCGTTTTGACGTGGCGACGCCTCGTCAGTCAACGGAACAATTAGCCTCATTTATGGAAGAACGCTGGAAAGGCATTCGCCCTATTGCCTGGGGCGATGCGGTGCGTGAAGCCGAATTCACAAGCTGGATTTATTACAGCCTGCTTGGTTTAAATGATGTATTACCAGAAGATGCACAAGGAGTGAATAACAATGAATTTTGATGTCGTGATTATCGGTGCGGGAATCGCCGGTTTAACCTGCGGTCTCACCCTACAAGAAAAAGGCGTTCGTTGTGCAATCATTAATAACGGTCAGGCGGCACTGGATTTTTCTTCCGGTTCTATGGATTTATTAAGCCGCTTACCAAACGGAAGTACGGTGGATTCTTTTGCACAATCTTATGCCGCACTTGCGCAACAATCACCAAACCACCCTTATGTTATTTTAGGCAAAGATGTGGTATTAGACAAAATACAACAATTCGAAACCCTTGCCAAATCACTCAATTTATCTTTGGTCGGTTCAAGCGACAAAAATCATAAAAGAGTAACCGCACTTGGCGGTCTGCGCGGTACATGGCTTTCACCCAACAGTGTGCCGACAGTCAGCCTTGAGGGCAAATTCCCGCACGATAACATCGTATTGCTGGGCATTGAAGGCTATCATGATTTTCAACCGCAATTATTAGCGGATAACCTCAAACAAAATCCGCAATTTGCTCATTGTGAAATTACGACGAATTTCTTGCATATTCCGGAATTAGATCATTTGCGCCAAAACAGTCGCGAATTCCGAAGTGTAAATATCGCTCAAGTGCTTGAATATAAATTGTCGTTCAATAATCTTGTGGATGAAATCAAACAAGCGGTCGGTAATGCCAAAGCGGCATTTTTACCCGCCTGTTTCGGGCTTGACGACCAATCATTCTTTGAATCGCTCAAACAAGCGACCGGCATCGAACTTTATGAGCTACCGACACTTCCGCCTTCATTATTGGGTATTCGCCAACACCGCCAATTACGTCATCGTTTTGAAAAGCTGGGCGGTGTAATGTTTAACGGTGATCGCGCATTACGTTCCGAATTCGAAGGTAATAAAGTCGCCCGTATTTTCACACAATTACATCTTGAAAACGCCGTTACGGCAAAATATTTTGTGTTAGCTTCCGGCGGATTCTTTAGTAACGGTTTAGTATCCGAATTTGAAGAAATTTATGAACCGTTATTCAGATCCGACATCGTAAAAACCGAGCGGTTTAATGCAACGGATCGTTTCTCCTGGATCAGTAAACGCTTTGCCGATCCGCAACCTTACCAATCTGCCGGCGTAGTCATTAATGCCGAATGTCAGGTACAAAAAAACGGAAACAACGTGGAAAATCTGTTTGCCATTGGTGCGGTCATCGGCGGTTATAACGGTATTGAACTGGGTTGCGGCTCAGGAGTTGCCGTTACAACGGCATTGAAAGTTGCAGACAATATTATCGCTAAAGAAAGCAGAAATTAGGGGGAGAGAATGAATATTCAAGAATTGATTAAGCAAGCAAAACAAGATATGCAATCTCCTATCGCGGCGGAAATCTTTCATGATAAAAGTTTTGAAAGTTGCATAAAATGTACCGCTTGTACCGCCGTTTGTCCGGTTTCCCGCAACAATCCGTTGTATCCGGGGCCTAAGCAGGCGGGTCCAGACGGCGAACGTTTACGCTTAAAAAGCCCTTCATTCTATGATGAAGCATTAAAATACTGCTTAAACTGTAAACGTTGTGAAGTTGCTTGTCCGTCAGATGTAAAAATTGGCGACATCATCGTTCGTGCGAGAAATAAACACTTAGCGCAGCAAAACAAACCTTTCGTACAAAAATTACGCGATGCGATTTTAAGTAATACGGATATTATGGGCACGCTTGCAACACCGTTCGCCCCGATTGTGAACACCGTAACGGGTTTAAAAGCTACAAAATTCGTGTTGGAAAAAACCATTCAGGTAAGCAAACACCGCACTTTGCCTAAATACTCCTTTGGTACGTTTCGCAGCTGGTACATGAAAAACGCGGCAAAAGAACAGACAAAATTCGACCAAAAAGTGGCGTATTATCACGGTTGCTACGTTAACTATAATAATCCGCAATTAGGTAAAGAATTTATTCAGGTCTTTAATGCCATGGATATCGGCGTGGTGTTGCTCGAAAAAGAAAAATGCTGTGGGTTGCCGTTGAGTGTGAACGCTTTCCCTGAACGAGCGAAAAAACTTGCGCAATTCAACACGGATTACATTGAAAAAATGTTGGATGAAAACGGATTGGATGTTATCAGTGAAGCTTCAAGCTGCACCTTAAACCTTCGTGACGAATATCATCATATTTTAGGTATCGACAATGCCAAAGTGCGCCCGCACATTCACATGGTAACGCCGTTCCTATATAAATTATTCCAACAAGGCAAAACATTACCGTTAAAACCGCTTAAACTCCGTGTCGCCTATCATACGGCCTGCCATGTAGAAAAAGCCGGCTGGGCGCCATACACCCTTGAAATTTTAAAACAAATTCCGGGACTGGAAGTGGTTGTGTTGCCGTCGCAATGCTGCGGTATCGCCGGAACTTACGGTTTCAAAGCGGAAAACTATGAAACCTCCCAAGCCATCGGTAAAACGCTGTTTGATAACATCAACGAAGGCGGTTTTGACTACGTAATCTCGGAATGTCAAACCTGTAAATGGCAAATTGATATGTCAAGTAATGTAATCTGTATCCACCCGATTACATTATTGGCTATGTCAATAAACCAATAAAAATCCTCAAAAACCGACCGCACTTTGCAACTTTCGTAACCCAAAGTGCGGTATTTTTTTGCTGATTTTTGAACATCTATGCAAAACGTTTCGTTAACTAAATGGAAAATCAATCTGTAACTTTAATAAAAAAGTTACATTTTTTGTCGTGATAGGCTGAATTATCGGGTATCCTATACGGAATTTTTTATTTAGGGGATCGCAATGACAGAATTTAAATTGAATTACCACAAAACACACTTTATGACGAGTGCGGCAAATATTCATCAGCTGCCAAAAGACGAAGGAATGGAAATTGCATTTGCCGGACGTTCAAATGCGGGGAAATCAACCGCACTTAATGCATTAACCAATCAGAAAAACCTTGCGCGCACCTCAAAAACACCGGGTCGTACCCAATTAATTAATTTATTTGAAGTGGAACCTCAATATAAATTGGTGGATTTGCCGGGTTACGGTTATGCCGCCGTGCCGGAGCAGATGAAATTACAATGGCAAAAATCCTTAGGCGAATATTTACAACATCGAGAATGTTTAAAAGGTGTGGTTATTTTGATGGACATCCGCCACCCGCTAAAAGATTTGGATCAACAAATGATTGAATGGGCCGTATCATCCGATTTAGCTGTGCTTCTGCTGCTAACCAAAGCGGATAAACTAAGTCAAAGCGCAAGAAGCAAACAAGTTAAAACGGTACGCGAGGCAATTCTGCCGTTCCAGGGCGATGTGCAGGTTGAAGCCTTTTCTGCGCAAAACAAAATCGGCATTGATAAACTGGCCGTTAAGTTGGACTCCTGGTTTTCATCACTTTTAACCGAATAAAATTTTATTTCTGCGAGCCGGATCTCAAAGTGCGGTAAAAAAATCAAAATTTTTACCGCACTTTTTTATTATTTCTCCTTATTATTAACACGCTTTATTTATAAACGGCGAATCCCTTCTAATACCGGAGAAAATATGTCTCTTGCCATTGTTTACACCCGAGCCTCCATGGGCATTCAAGCGCCATTGGTCACCATTGAAGTACATATCAGTAACGGGAAACCGGGGTTCACCTTGGTCGGTTTACCGGAAAAAACGGTAAAAGAAGCGCAGGATCGCGTACGTAGCGCCCTGATTAACACGCAATTTAAATATCCGGCGAAACGGATTACAGTGAACCTTGCACCGGCTGATCTGCCAAAAGAAGGCGGACGTTTCGATTTGCCTATTGCTATCGGTATGCTTGCCGCTTCAGGGCAAATTGATGCGGATAAATTGCGTCGGTTTGAATTTATCGGCGAGTTGGCCTTAACGGGAAAT
Source organism: Basfia succiniciproducens (assembly GCF_011455875.1). Taxonomy (NCBI): domain Bacteria; kingdom Pseudomonadati; phylum Pseudomonadota; class Gammaproteobacteria; order Pasteurellales; family Pasteurellaceae; genus Basfia; species Basfia succiniciproducens. The sequence goes on from NZ_CP015031.1 coordinate 1,591,045, forward strand.
TTGCGCGGCGTTCACGGCGTTATTCCGGCTATTCTCGCCGCACGACAGGCTAAAAGATATGCTGTTATCGCCGCTCAAAATGCCAATGAGGCGGCATTAATTTCCGATCAGGAAAGTTTCTTCGCTACATCATTACTTGAAGTAGTACAATTTTTAAATGAACAAAACAAACTGCCGTCCACCTCTGATTTAACGCCTCAATCAGCAAAAAACGGCTCCTCAACAATTACAAAAGATTTAACGGATATTATCAGCCAGCAACACGCTAAACGAGCACTGATTATTGCAGCGGCCGGACAGCACAATCTGCTTTTCTTAGGTCCGCCCGGCACCGGGAAAACAATGCTTGCCAGCCGCTTAACCGATCTTTTACCGGAAATGACCAATCAAGAGGCAATCGAAACCGCCTCTGTCACCAGCCTTGTGCATAATGAATTGAATTTTACTAATTGGAAACAACGCCCTTTCCGGGCTCCTCATCATAGCGCTTCACCGGCGGCGTTGGTCGGCGGAGGGACCATTCCCAAACCGGGAGAAATATCGCTGGTACATAACGGTGTGCTATTTTTAGACGAATTACCCGAATTTGAACGGCGGGTTTTGGATGCCTTGCGTCAACCTTTGGAAAGCGGGGAAATCATTATTTCCCGTGCTACGGCGAAAATTCAATTTCCGGCTAAATTCCAACTTATTGCGGCTATGAACCCAAGCCCTACTGGTAATTATCAGGGAACCCATAACAGAACTTCCCCGCAACAAATTATGCGTTATTTAAACCGGTTATCCGGGCCTTTTCTTGATCGTTTTGACTTGTCAATTGAAGTACCGCTATTGCCTAAAGGCGCTTTGCAGAGTTCGGATAACCGCGGCGAAACCAGTGCGCAGATTCGACAGAGAATCTTGCAGGTGCGGGAAATCCAATTAACCAGAGCCGGTAAAGTTAATGCTCATTTAAGCGGCAAAGAAATTGAACGAGATTGTAAATTAAGTACTCAGGATTCCATATTTCTGGAAAATGCCTTAACAAAATTAGGGCTTTCCGTGCGCGCCTATCACAGAATTCTAAAAGTGTCGCGCACTATTGCCGATCTGGACAACGAACTCCATATCAGTCAGCGCCATATTGCGGAAGCCTTGGGATACCGCGCGATGGACAGGCTTTTACAAAAGCTGAACAACAACGATTGATCTATAATCCAAAATAAGATATTGCATTTAAAACTTTAGAAAAATTAACCGCACTTTTAACAATTAATTATTGGGAATTGGTGGGTCGTGAGCGATTCGAACGCTCGACCGACGGATTAAGAGTCCGCTGCTCTACCACTAAGCTAACGACCCACAAACGAAAAGTGTGGTTATATTAAATAAAATCCCAATAAAATGCGACCATATTTTTGATATTTCTCACCCTTTTTTGACATAAGATAATTTTATTTTCGAGTAAATACAGCTAAATCAATAAAGCGAAAAATAACGCTGATTTTTTCCAAAACAAGCGCATACTTAACTTGCTATCTCTATTCGGGCAACTTAAACTCTTCTTATCGTCTTTGACTGGTTTAAGGCTTACGGACATTTATACTATGAACGGATTATTAAGAAAAATAAGTTCGAAATGGCTAACTGAAAGTATTATCAAAACACTTCCTATTTTTATTTCATCCAACTTAGTAGCTATCGTTATTTGGAAACTACAAATTTCTCATTTAGCAATGCCGCTGATTTTAGGCGTTATTGCCGGCGGTTTAGTTGATTTGGACAGCAGTATCGGAGGAAGAATCAAAAACCTGATTTTCAGCTTGATTGCCTTTGCTATTTCTTCGCTGGGTGCACAAATATCATTAGGATACGGCTGGATTTTTATCCCGGCAGTAATGGTCAGTGCGTTTATTCTGGTTATGCTTGGCGCATTGGGACAACGTTACAGTACCATTGCTTTCGGTACGTTAGTAGTCGCTATCTATACCTGTTTAAGTTATAACCCTGAAATGCCTTGGTACGGAAATATGTCGATGATTCTCATGGGGGCAACTATTTACGGATTGGTAAGTATTACCGTGTATTTATGTTTCCCAAACCGAGTAACGCAGGAAAATTTAGCCAATGCTTATGATGCGTTAGGAGAATATTTACAGGCAAAATCAGAATATTTTGATCCGGATGACGATAATTTAGCAACGAAACAAATCAATTTAGCCGAAGCGAACCGTAAAGTTATGCCGGCTTTTGATCAAACAAGAGTATCGTTATTTTATCGATTACAAGGGCATAATCATCAAGTAAGGACACGCCGATTACTGCGTTATTATTTTAGTGCGCAAGATATTCTTGAAAGGGCAAGTTCCAGCCATTATCAATATCATGAACTTTTTCAAGAACTGAACAATACGGATCTGATGTTCCGTTTTCAACGGGTAATGGAATTGCAAGCCGCTGCCTGTCAAAAAATAGCAACGGCGCTTCGCCGGAGAGAAACTTATACTCATAGCCCTCGGGGAAAGAAAGCATTACAGGGCTTACTTGATTCTTTAAATTATTACAACAAGCAAGGATTACCAAATACTTATCGCTGGCAGATGATTGCGGAAAACCTCCGTAATATTGAAAACCAATTGAGCCAAATAGAACAAGATAATATTAGCGTAGAGGCATCGGATAACGAATTAGTAAAATCAATTCGATTAACCGGTGAAAATGTCTCCGGAATACAAAATATGTTCAGAGTGATACGCGGACAATGCACTTTTTCTTCTCAATTATTTCGCCATGCCGTCCGGCTTTCTATTTTAATGGTGATTTGTAGTGCGCTCGTTCAGATTTTTAATTTAGACAGCAAGAGATATTGGATTGCCTTAACCGCAATTTTTGTCTGCCAGCCGAATTACGTCGCTACCAAAAAAAGATTAATACAGCGGATTATCGGCACTGTGTTGGGTGTTATCGTCGGCTACAGTTTTCAGTATTTATCACCAAGTCTTGAGGCGTTATTAGGTTTAACCGTATTAACGGGCAGCTTATATTACTTTTTCCGTCTGAGTAACTACGGATCCTCAACATTTTTTATTACTCTACTTGTTTTCGTCAGTTTAAATGTCATTGGTGTAGGTGCAAATGAAGGAATCTTACCAAGATTGTTTGACACCTTACTCGGTACCGCATTAGCCTGGATTGCCGTATCATTCCTTTGGCCGGACTGGAAATATTTGAATCTACATAATAATTTGAAAAGTACGTTATCCGCCTGCACGGAATATATGCGCCACATAATTGCCCAATTACAATTCGGTTATAATGACCAACTGGCTTATCGCGTAGTGCGTCGCGAAGTGCATAATAATATTTCCTCACTTAGTGCGGTTATTTCCAATATGTATTCGGAACCGGGCAAATATCAAGAGGCCTTAGAATTTGCACCTAAATTGCTTGGCATTACCTACACATTATTAAGCTATATTTCCACAATGGGGGCCTATCGTGCGGCAAGCAGGGAACTGGATCACAATACAGAATTTTCCGCATTATTTTTTAAATACGGTAAACAAACGACAGAAATCCTGGATTGTCTAACTGATAAAAAATGTTCAACTGATAATATTAATGAACGAATTAAAATTATTGACGAAAATCTAGCTCGATTTAATAAATATGATAAACAAAGCAATGGCATCGAACAGGTACTAGTGCAGCAACTAAGAATGATATTACAGCTACTGCCACAATTAGGGGTTTTAGTGAAAACAGAAAACTCGTATTTTCAATTAGAATCCTAAATCTAGTTTTAAGCAAAAGAACCGCCTCAATTGAAGGCGGTTTTCATCAAAAGTGCGGTTAAAATTTTGAGAATTTCATCAAGTAAAAATTTTATAATTAATTCGAAAATATTTTCCTATTTAATTAAAATAATAAAAATTCGCTCTAAATGACTAAACCATACAATACCGGAAGCCCCGTATTTTCTAAATATGACCAATAGCCGGTAAAATCAATTTTGCATTCTGTATCAATAGCCCGCAATACCGGGTTATTAATTACATGCTCTACGCTTAAAAAGTTTTACTAGGCAAATAAAAAAGCCCGCTATCGCGGGCTCTTCAATAATAAATTAAAAAATTATTCTTCTACAGCTGCTGCTGTTTCTGGGCGATCCACTAACTCAATGTAAGCCATTGGAGCATTATCACCTGCACGGAAACCACATTTTAAGATACGAGTATAACCACCCGCACGTTGTGCAAAACGTGGACCTAATTCATTGAATAATTTAGCAACAGTTTCAATGTTGCGTGTACGAGCGAAAGCTAAACGACGGTTTGCTACGCTGTCTTCTTTTGCTAATGTAATTAACGGTTCAACTACACGACGTAATTCTTTAGCTTTTGGCAATGTAGTCTTGATGATCTCGTGACTAACTAAAGAACTTGCCATATTACGGAACATCGCTTGGCGATGGCTGCTATTACGGTTTAGTTGACGACCACTCTTACGATGGCGCATGATCTTATCCTTCTCAGAAAAATCTAACCAAGAAATTAGTCTTCAGCAATACTTGCCGGAGGCCAATTCTCAAGGCGCATACCCAGTGACAAGCCACGAGAAGCAAGCACGTCTTTAATCTCAGTAAGAGATTTCTTACCAAGGTTAGGCGTTTTTAATAACTCGACTTCAGTACGTTGTACTAAATCACCGATATAATGAATTGTTTCTGCTTTCAAACAGTTAGCAGAACGAACTGTCAACTCTAAGTCATCAACAGGACGCAACAGAATCGGATCGAATTCTGGTTTCTCTTCCTTAACTTCAGGTTGACGAACATCTCGCAAATCAACGAATGCATCAAGCTGCTCTGCTAAAATTGTTGCTGCACGACGAATCGCTTCTTCAGGATCAATAGCCCCGTTTGTTTCAAGCTCAATAACCAACTTATCCAAGTCAGTACGTTGCTCAACACGTGCTGCTTCAACATTGTAAGCAATACGGTCTACAGGACTATAGCATGCATCCACTAACAAGCGACCAATTGGTCGTTCTTCGTCTTGAGCATGTACACGAGCTGATGCTGGTACATAGCCTCTGCCACGTTGTACACGAATACGCATATTAATTGATGCGTTTTCGTCGGTTAAGTGACAAATAACATGCTCAGGATTTACGATTTCAACATCACCGTCATGGGTAATGTCTGCCGCAACAACAGGGCCGATTCCAGATTTGTTTAATGTCAGAAAAACATCATCTTTATTCTGAACTTTAACCGCTAGGCCTTTTAAGTTTAGAAGCACTTCAAGAATATCTTCTTGTACGCCTTCTTTACTGCTGTATTCGTGCAATACGCCATCAATTTCTACCTCAGTTACAGCACAACCTGGCATTGAAGATAGAAGAATACGACGCAATGCATTACCCAGAGTATGACCGAAGCCACGCTCTAACGGTTCTAAGATCACTTTAGCATGAGTTGGGCTGACTTGCTCAATATCAACTAAGTGTGGCTTTAAAAATTCTGTAACAGAACCCTGCATTTTATCCTCTCTTTGCTTCCAAGCTTTAACTATTATTTAGAGTAAAGCTCAACGATCAGATGTTCGTTAATGTCTGCTGATAAATCAGAACGTTCAGGAACACGTTTGAACACACCTTCCATTTTAGCAGCATCAACTTCTAACCAAGTTGGTTTTTCTCTTTGTTCTGCTAATTCTAACGATGCCTTAATACGAGCTTGTTTTTTAGACTTTTCACGTACAGCAACAACATCGTCAACTGAAACTTGGAAAGATGGAATATTCACAACACGACCATTTACAACAATCGCTTTATGACTCACCAATTGGCGAGCTTCAGCACGAGTTGCAGCAAAGCCCATGCGATAAACAACGTTATCCAATCGACCTTCTAATAATACTAGTAAGTTTTCACCGGTATTACCTTTTAAACGGTTTGCTTCTTTATAGTAGTTACGGAATTGACGTTCTAAAATACCATAGATACGACGAACTTTTTGTTTCTCACGTAATTGACTACCATAGTCAGACAAACGCGGTTTACGAGCACCGTGTTGACCGGGTGCTGTATCAATTTTACATTTAGAATCGATAGCACGCACGCCAGACTTAAGGAATAAGTCTGTGCCTTCACGACGGCTTAGCTTGAGTTTAGGACCCAAATATCTTGCCATTTTCTTTCTCCAATTATCCTAACGTCAGATTAAACACGACGTTTTTTCGGTGGACGACAACCGTTATGAGGAATCGGAGTCACATCAGTAATATTCGTGATTCGGAAACCCGCAGCATTTAATGCGCGAATTGTTGATTCACGACCCGGACCCGGACCTTTAACCATAACTTCCAAGTTCTTTAAGCCGAATTCTTTTACAGCTTCAGCACAACGTTCTGCCGCTACTTGAGCTGCGAACGGAGTCGATTTACGAGAACCACGGAAACCTGAACCACCTGCGGTTGCCCATGCAAGAGCGTTACCCTGACGGTCAGTAATAGTCACGATTGTATTATTGAAAGATGCGTGAATATGCGCTACGCCATCTACAACTTGTTTTTTTACACGTTTACGTGCACGAACTGGTGTTTTAGCCATTAATATTTACCCCGACTATTTTTTGATCGGCTTACGAGGACCCTTACGGGTACGCGCATTAGTTTTAGTACGTTGACCACGTACCGGTAAACCACGACGATGGCGTAAACCACGATAACAACCTAAGTCTAAAAGACGTTTGATGTTAAGTGTTACTTCACGGCGTAAGTCACCTTCAACGGTAAATTTACCAACTTCGTCACGCAGTTTGTCAATCTGCTCTTCAGACAATTCGCTGATCTTAACATTTTCGGCAATACCTGCAGCTGCACAAATTGCTTGTGAACGAGTTTTACCGATACCATAAATTGCTGTTAAAGCGATCACAGTATGTTTATGATCAGGAATGTTAATGCCTGCAATACGGGCCACTATGCACTCCTATTTTCTAATTAATTTGACACACTGATCTTGAAAAGCCCGTTTTCAGGATACTCAAACAGTGTGCCAAGGACATAAATGAGTTGAGCAGTATAACTGCTCAACTGGTTCTTTGCAAGAAAAAACTATCAATTAACCTTGACGTTGTTTATGTTTAGGATCGCTGCATAAAACACGAACGACACCTTCACGTTTAACAATTTTACAGTTACGACAAATTTTCTTTACAGAAGCACGAACTTTCATTGCTTATCCCTTTTATTTCTAGGACAGTTATTGTCCAAAACCTCTAAGGTTTGCTTTTTTCAGCGCAGATTCATATTTAGTTGACATCAAATGACTTTGAATCTGAACGATGAAATCCATAATTACCACTACAACGATCAGTAAAGATGTACCACCGAAGTAAAACTGTACATTCCATGCTGACATCATAATGTAAGGAACCAGACACACAAAGGTAATATATAAACCGCCAATTAATGTTAAGCGGGTCATAATTTTATCAATATAACGTGATGTCTGCTCACCTGGTCTAATTCCGGGTATAAATGCTCCAGATTTTTTTAAATTATCTGCTGTATCACGAGGATTATATTGCATTGCTGTATAGAAAAAACTAAAGAAAATAATAGCAATAGCGTAAACAATCAAATATAACGGCTGACCTGGATGCAGTAACATCGACAGATCGGTTAACCATTCAAGACTCGATCCTTCACCGAACCATTGTGTTAATGTTGCGGGGAATAAAATAATACTTGAAGCGAAAATAGCCGGGATAACACCTGCCATATTCACCTTCAATGGTAAATGAGTTGAATGACCGCCTAAAATTTGACGACCTTGTTGACGTTTAGCATATTCAACTTTAATTCGTCTTTGACCTCTTTCGAAGAACACCACGAAATAGGTTACCGCAAAAACAATTACGGCAATTAATAAAAGAACTAATAGATGCATTTGCCCTTGACGAGCCTGCTCAATAGTTTGACCGATAGCCGAAGGAAGTCCGGCAACAATCCCTGCGAAAATAATTAAAGAAATACCGTTACCAATTCCACGCTCTGTAATTTGTTCACCTAGCCACATCAAGAACATAGTCCCTGTAACAAGGCTGATTACAGCGGTAAAATAGAAACCGAAACCTAAATTAGGTACTAAACCCGGCAACATATTAGGTAAGCCTGTAGAAATACCGATTGCCTGTAAAGTGGCAAGTCCTAAAGTCGCATAACGAGTATATTTGCTAATTTTGCGACGACCTGACTCGCCTTCCTTTCTTAATTCATTTAATGCGGGATAAACTGTTGCAAGCAATTGGATAATAATCGATGCCGAGATATACGGCATGATACCCAATGCAAAAATAGACGCCCGACTTAACGCACCACCAGAGAACATGTTAAACATATCAATGATGGTGCCTTTTTGTTGTTCAATCAACTGAGCTAACACGGCTGCATCAATACCAGGAACCGGAATGAAAGAACCTACACGGAAAACTATTAGTGCACCTAATACGAAAAGTAATCGACTTTTAAGTTCACTACTACCGCTTTGGGTACTTCTACTTTGATAGCCTGGTTGCTTAGCCATTTGTTAATTATTCCTCAACTGAACCGCCAGCAGCTTCAATTGCTGCTTTTGCACCTTTAGTCACACGTAGACCGCGAACAGTTACAGCACCTTTAACCTCACCCGCTAAAACAACTTTAGCGAATTGGATCTCTTTAGTGATGATATTTGCAGCTTTTAGTGATTCTAAAGTTACTACGTTATTTTCTACTTTAGTTAAATCATTCAAACGAATTTCCGCTGTTACAGCAGCTTTCATTGATGTAAAACCAAATTTTGGTAAACGACGGTATAAAGGCATTTGACCACCTTCGAAACCACGACGAACACCGCCGCCGGTACGAGATTTTTGACCTTTATGACCGCGTCCACCGGTTTTGCCTAAACCAGAGCCAATGCCACGACCTAAACGCTTAGCGCTATGCTTTGCACCTTCAGCCGGAGCCAGAGTATTTAAATACATTATATTACTCCTCTACTTTAACCATGTATGAAACTTGGTTAATCATACCGCGTACTGCCGGAGTATCGATTAACTCAACAGTATGGTGCATATGGCGAAGACCTAGACCACGTAAAGTAGCTTTATGCTTCGGTAAACGAGCGATAGAACTACGTACTTGTGTTACTTTGATAGTTTTTGCCATTGTCAATTACCCCAAAATTTCATCAACGGTTTTACCGCGTTTTGCAGCAACCATTTCAGGTGATTTCATATTTGCTAATGCATCAATCGTTGCACGAACAACATTAATCGGGTTGGTTGAACCATATGCTTTAGAAAGAACGTTACGAACACCTGCAACTTCTAACACGGCACGCATTGCACCGCCTGCGATGATACCGGTACCTTCACTAGCCGGTTGCATAAATACGCGAGAACCAGTGTGAATACCTTTAACAGGATGTTGTAATGTACCTTCGTGTAAAGCTACATTAATCATATTGCGACGTGCTTTTTCCATCGCTTTTTGGATCGCTGCCGGAACTTCGCGCGCTTTACCATAACCAAAACCTACGCGACCATTACCATCACCCACTACTGTTAAAGCAGTGAAACTCATGATACGACCACCTTTTACTGTTTTTGATACACGGTTTACCGCGATTAGCTTCTCTTGCAGTTCACCAGCTTGTTTTTCGATGTTTGCCATCTAAAATTACCTCTATTAGAACTGTAGACCAGCTTCACGGGCAGCGTCCGCTAAAGATTGGACACGACCATGATATTTAAAACCGGAACGATCGAAAGCGACATCTTTAATGCCTTTCGCTAATGCTCTTTCTGCAACTAGTTTACCAACTACTGCTGCGGCATCTTTGTTACCGGTATATTTAACTTGCTCACTGATTGCTTTTTCTACTGTGGAAGCTGCGGCAAGCACTTCTGAACCGTTTGGTGCAATTACTTGTGCATAAATATGACGCGGAGTACGGTGAATCACTAAACGTGTCACTCCGTTCTCTCTCATCATATGACGTGCACGAGCTGCACGACGGATACGAGCTGATTTCTTATCCATAGTGTTACCTTAATTATTTTTTCTTAGCTTCTTTCGTGCGAACCACTTCATCAGAATAACGAACACCTTTACCTTTATAAGGTTCAGGGCTACGGTATGCACGAATATCTGCTGCAACTTGACCAATTAATTGTTTGTCGGCACCTTTCAACACAATTTCGGTTTGAGATGGACATTCTGCAGTGATACCTGCTGGTAAAGTATGCTCAACTGGGTGAGAAAAACCTAAGCTTAAGTTAACAACATTGCCTTTAACTTGTGCTCTGTAACCAACACCCACTAATTGTAACTTCTTAGTGAAGCCTTCAGTAACACCGATAACCATAGCATTAACTAATGCGCGGGTAGTACCAGCTTGTGCATTTGCTTCAGCTCCGTCATTACGAGGAGAGAAAGTTAATTCATTATTATCTTGTTTAACTTCAACAAAGTTATGAATGGTACGAGTTAACTCGCCATTTTTACCTTTAACTGTTAGTAGCTGACCGTCAAGTTTTACTTCAACGCCGGCAGGAACACTAACAGGTGCTTTTGCAACACGAGACATTTTCCTACCTCTCTATTAAGCTACATAACAAATGATCTCACCGCCTAAACCAGCTTGACGAGCTGCACGGTCAGTCATTACACCTTTAGATGTAGATACTACAGCAACACCTAAACCACCCATAACTTTTGGTAATTCGTCTTTACGTTTGTAAATACGAAGACCAGGACGGCTTACGCGTTGGATACTTTCTACAACAGGTTTACCTTGGAAATATTTTAAAGTAATTTCCAACTCAGGTTTTGCACCTTCTAAAACTTTAACGCTTTCAATATACCCTTCCGCAGCTAATACGTTGGCAATAGCCACTTTTAGCTTGGATGAAGGCATACTGATCGCAACTTTGCTCGCAGCTTGACCGTTACGAATACGAGTCAACATATCTGCGATTGGATCTTGCATACTCATTGTGCTTTTTCTCCGATTCCAAAATAAAGTGGTAAATTACCAACTTGCTTTTTTAAGGCCAGGGATTTCGCCACGCATTGCTGCTTCGCGAACCTTAATACGGCTTAAACCAAACTTACGAAGAACGCCGTGAGGACGTCCGGTTTGGCTGCAGCGGTTACGTTGACGGCTTGGGCTTGAATCACGTGGTAAAGTTTGTAACTTTAACACTGCATCCCAACGCTCTTCATCGGATGAATTTGCGTCAGAAATGATTCTTTTTAATTCAACGCGTTGAGCGTAAAATTTTTCAGCCAATTTAACGCGTTTTACATCGCGTGCTTTCATTGATTGTTTAGCCATTGTAACCTGCCTTATTTACGGAATGGGAAATTAAAGGCAGCAAGTAGTGCTTGACCTTCTTCATCACTCTTAGCCGTAGTTGTGATAGTAATATCCAAACCACGTACACGATCTACTTTATCGTAGTCGATTTCAGGGAAGATGATTTGCTCGCGCACACCCATACTATAGTTACCGCGTCCATCAAATGACTTCGCGCTTAAACCGCGGAAGTCACGGATACGAGGAACCGCAATTGTAATTAAGCGTTCTAAGAACTCCCACATACGTTCGCCACGTAGTGTTACTTTACAACCGATTGGATATCCCTGACGGATTTTAAAGCCTGCAACAGATTTGCGAGCTTTAGTAATTAAAGGTTTTTGACCGCTAATTGCCGTTAGATCCGCTACTGCGTTATCTAAAAGTTTTTTGTCGGTCAATGCTTCACCCACACCCATATTCAGGGTAATCTTTTCGATTCGTGGGACTTGCATGACAGATGCGTAGTTGAATTTAGTTTTTAATTCGTTCACTACTTGATCTCTGTAGTAATCATGCAGTTTCGCCATCGCATTACTCCAGTTTGTTAAATAATTTCATTGTTAGATTTGAAGAAACGGACTTTTTTGCCATCTTCGAATCTAAAACCTACACGGTCAGCTTTATTTGTTTTAGGATTAAAAATCGCAACATTTGATACATCAATTGCCGCTTCTTTCTTCACTAAACCACCTTCTTTTCCTAATGCAGGAACCGGTTTTTCATGTTTAGTGATGATTTTAACACCTTCAACAATCACTTTTCCGTTTGGTAACACTTGTGTTACCTTACCACGTTTACCTTTGTCTTTTCCGGTAAGAACGATTACTTCATCATTTTGACGAATTTTTGCAGCCATTTAATGCTTCTCCTCTTATAGTACTTCTGGTGCTAAAGAGATGATCTTCATGAATTTCTCTGAACGAAGTTCACGAGTCACCGGTCCAAAAATACGAGTACCGATAGGTTGCTCTGAGTTATTGTTTAAGATAACACAAGCATTACCATCGAAGCGAATAACTGCTCCGTCTGGGCGACGAACACCCTTCTTGGTGCGCACAACAACCGCTTTTAACACATCACCTTTTTTTACTTTACCGCGTGGAATCGCTTCTTTTACAGTAACTTTAATGATATCGCCAATAGCAGCGTAACGACGGTGCGATCCACCTAGAACCTTGATACACATTACGCTGCGAGCGCCTGAATTATCAGCAACATCCAGCATAGTCTGTTCTTGGATCATATTAGTGCTCCGTTAAGTTAATAATACACCCTTTCGGGACGAACCTATTCACCCTAAGGTAAATAGGGTGCAGATTTTAGCAATTCAAGAGGGAAAAATCAACAGAATTTTCAGGATTATTATGCTTTCTCTTAACGAGAAATAAACGTAAAAGTGCGGTAAAAAAATACGATTTTTTAACCGCACTTTTACCGCATTTTACAGAAAGAAAAGCCCCGGTTAATACCGGGGCTTTCGAGTTTTAATATAGTTAATTAAGCTTCAACAGCTTTTTCAACTACACGAACTAATGTCCAAGATTTAGTTTTTGATACCGGACGACATTCTTTAATTTCGACAGTATCACCAATTCTTGCTTCATTGTTCTCGTCATGCACGTGTAATTTTGTGGTACGACGGATAAATTTACCTAAAAGTGGGTGTTTCACTTTACGCTCAATTGCGATTGTGAAAGATTTATCCATTTTATCGCTGATTACACGACCTTGCACGGTACGAATTTTATCAGTCATTACTCACCCGCCTTCTCGGTTAGTACAGTTTTAACTTGTGCAATATTACGACGCACTTGTTTTAACTGATGGGTTTGTTGAAGCTGACCTGTAGCGGCTTGCATACGCAATTTAAATTGCTCGCCTGCTAAGTTAGCTAATTCAGCATTCAGCTCTTCAACAGTTTTTGCACGTAGTTCTTGAGCTTTCATTACATCACCGTTTTAGTTACGAATGTTGTTTTAATTGGAAGTTTCGCTGCCGCTAAAGCAAATGCTTCGCGTGCGATCTCTTCAGAAACACCATCCATTTCATAAAGCACTTTACCCGGTTGGATTAAGGCTACCCAGTACTCAACGTTACCTTTACCTTTACCCATACGGACTTCTAATGGTTTTTCAGTAATTGGTTTGTCTGGGAATACACGGATCCAGATTTTACCTTGACGTTTAACCGCACGTGTCATTGCACGACGTGCTGCTTCGATTTGACGAGCTGTTAAACGACCACGGCCAATAGCTTTTAAACCGTAAGTACCGAAACTCACGTCGGTGCCCGCAGCGATACCGCGGTTACGACCTTTGTGAACTTTACGGAATTTTGTACGTTTTGGTTGCAACATTTAGCAGTTCTCCTTACTTACGACCTTTGCCGCGTGGTGCCTTTTTAGGCGCAGCAGGTTGTTGTTCTGGTTGTTGTGCAATTGCAGCCATTCCACCAAGAATTTCACCTTTGAAGATCCACACTTTAACGCCGATTACGCCGTATGTAGTATGAGCTTCAGAAGTATTATAATCGATGTCCGCACGTAATGTATGTAATGGTACGCGACCTTCACGATACCACTCAGAACGTGCAATTTCTGCACCACCTAAACGACCGCTTACTTCAACTTTGATACCTTTGGCACCTAAACGCATTGCATTTTGTACCGCACGTTTCATTGCGCGACGGAACATCACACGACGTTCTAATTGAGAAGCGATGCTATCCGCGACTAATTTCGCATCCAGCTCAGGTTTTTTCACTTCAGCAATGTTGATTTGTGCCGGAACGCCTGCGATTTTCGCCACTGCGTTACGTAATTTTTCAACATCTTCGCCTTTTTTACCGATAACGATACCCGGACGAGCTGTGTGAATTGTTACACGAATACTTTTAGCAGGACGTTCAATAGTGATACGTGATACTGAAGCATTCGCTAATTCTTTATTCAAGAATTTACGTACTTTGAAATCGCCGTCTAAATTAGATGCGAAATCTTGTGTATTCGCGAACCAAGTAGAGCTCCAAGGCTTAACGATACCTAGGCGAATACCATGTGGATTTACTTTTTGACCCATTGCTATTCCTCTACGATTAACGATCTGACACAACCACTGTAATGTGGCTTGTACGTTTTAAAATACGATCTGCACGACCTTTAGCACGTGGCATAACACGTTTCATGCTAGGACCTTCATCAACGAAAATCTTCGTTACTTTAAGATCATCGATATCTGCACCGTCATTGTGCTCCGCATTAGCAATAGCAGATTCAAGTACTTTCTTAACTAAAGCCGCAGCTTTTTTATTTGTATAAGTTAAGATTTCTAATGCCGCCGCTACTTTTTTACCACGGATTAAATCCGCAACTAAGCGAGCTTTTTGAGCTGAAGTGCGAGCGTAACGATGTTTTGCAATAGTTTCCATCTTTTACCTCTTACTTCTTAGCTTTCTTATCCGCAGCGTGACCGCGGTATGTACGAGTCGGTGCAAATTCACCTAATTTATGACCGATCATTTCGTCTGATACATAAACAGGAACGTGCTGACGACCATTATGGACTGCGATGGTCAAACCAATCATTGATGGAATGATCATTGAACGACGGGACCAAGTTTTAATTGGTTTTTTATCCCCGCTTTCCACCGCCTTCTCTACCTTCTTCAACAAGTGGAGGTCAAGGAAAGGACCTTTCTTGAGAGAACGTGGCATGGCTTATCCTCTTAATTCAATTTAATTATTTGCCACGACGACGTACGATATATTTATCGGTACGTTTGTTGTGACGAGTTTTCTTACCTTTGGTTTGAACGCCCCAAGGTGATACCGGGTGTTTACCAAAGTTACGACCTTCACCACCACCGTGCGGGTGATCTACCGGGTTCATCGCAGTACCGCGAACTGTAGGGCGAACGCCTCTCCAGCGGTTGGCACCGGCTTTACCAAGTACGCGTAACATATGTTCTGAATTACCTACTTCACCAATGGTAGCGGTACATTCAGCTAATACTTTACGCATTTCACCGGAACGAAGACGTAAAGTTACATAGTTACCTTCACGTGCGATGATTTGTACATAACTACCTGCAGAACGAGCGATTTGACCGCCTTTACCAGGTTTTAATTCAACATTATGTACTGTCGAACCGACTGGGATATTACGCATTGGTAATGCATTACCAACTTTAATCGGCGCATTAACACCAGCTTGGATTTGATCGCCTGCACTTAAACCTTTAGGTGCTAAGATATAACGACGTTCACCGTCTTTATAAAGCACTAAAGCAATGTTTGCGGAACGATTCGGATCATATTCAAGACGCTCAACAACCGCTGGGATATCTAACTTGTTACGTTTGAAATCGATTAAACGGTAATGTTGTTTATGACCACCACCGATATGACGAGTAGTGATACGTCCTAAATTATTACGACCACCAGTTTTAGATTTAGTATCTAATAAAGGTGCGTAAGGTTTACCCTTATGTAATTCAGGGTTCACGATTTTAACAACGTGACGACGACCAGCGGAGGTCGGCTTACATTTAACGATAGCCATTTATTTCTTCTCCTCCGTTATTACTCTGCAGCGCCTTCAACGAAGTCCAATTCTTGGCCTTCGGCAAGGGTTACATAAGCTTTTTTCCAGTCACTGCGACGTCCTGTTTTAGCACCGTGACGTTTAGTTTTACCTTTAACTACAACGGTACGAACAGAATCCACTTTCACTTCAAATAATTGAGCAACTGCATTAGCAATTTCAACTTTATTAGCATCTAATGCTACTTTGAAAACGATAGTGTTAGACTTCTCAGCGTTATTTGTTGCTTTCTCAGAGATATGCGGTGCTTTAAGCACTTTTAACAAACGTTCTTGTTGACTCACGCTAACATCTCCTCAATTTGTTTCACAGCATCAACTGTAACAACCACTTTATTGAAAGCAATTAAGCTTACAGGGTCGATACCTTGAACATCACGAACGTCAACTTTATATAAGTTACGCGCCGCTAAGAATAGATTTTCATCTAAACTTGCTGTGATGATTAACACATCTTCAAGTGCTAAATCTTTTAATTTTTGAACTAAAACTTTAGTTTTTGGTGCGTCAATTTCGAATTTATCCACCACAACCAAACGGTCTTGACGAACTAATTCTGAAAGAATGCTTTTGATTGCACCACGGTACATTTTTTTGTTCACTTTTTGGCTGTGATCTTGTGGTTTCGCAGCAAAAGTGATACCACCTGAACGCCAGATTGGTGATTTAATATCACCGGAACGAGCACGGCCTGTACCTTTTTGACGCCAAGGTTTTTTACCTGAACCAGACACTTCAGCACGAGTTTTTTGAGCGCGCGAACCTTGACGAGCACCTGCCGCATACGCAACAACTACTTGATGGATTAACGCTTCATTGAACTCACGTCCGAAGGTAGTTTCAGAAACAGCTAGTGCGTTTGCACCTACAACTTGTAATTCCATCTCTATCTCCTAGACTTATGCTTTAACTGCCGGTTTCACGATAACATCACTATTAGTCGCACCAGGGACGGCACCTTTAACTAATAATAATTTACGTTCAGCATCAACACGAACAACTTCCAGTGACTGAACGGTTACTCGTTCGGCACCTAAGTGTCCTGCCATTTTTTTGCCTTTAAACACACGACCCGGAGTTTGGTTTTGACCAATAGAACCAAGTACACGATGTGATAAAGAGTTACCGTGGGTTGCATCTTGAGTACGGAAATTCCAACGTTTAACACCACCTTGGAAACCTTTACCTTTAGATGTACCGGTAACATCAACTTTTTTAACATCCGCAAAGATGTCAACATTAATTTCTTGACCTAAAGTGAATTCTTCACCTTCAGTACGAAATTCCCATAAACCGCGACCAGCTTCAACACCTGCTTTCACGAAATGACCTGCTTCTGGCTTAGTTACACGGCTCGCTTTTTTCGAACCTGTAGTAACTTGAACAGCAGAATAACCATCGTTTTCAAGAGTTTTAACTTGAGTCACACGGTTGGCTTCGATTTCGATAACGGTAACTGGAATTGAAACGCCTTCTTCAGTGAAGATGCGAGTCATACCAACTTTACGACCGACTAAACCAATCATTGTAATAACCTCTTAATTAACCTAGGCTGATCTGCACGTCAACGCCGGCAGCTAAATCTAAACGCATTAATGCATCAACAGTTTTTTCTGTTGGCTCAACGATATCAACTAAACGTTTGTGAGTACGGATTTCATATTGGTCACGTGCATCTTTGTTCACGTGTGGAGAAATCAATACAGTGAAACGTTCTTTACGAGTTGGTAAAGGAATTGGACCACGAACTTGTGCACCAGTACGTTTAGCTGTTTCTACGATCTCCGCAGTAGATTGATCGATCAAACGATGATCAAAAGCTTTTAAGCGGATACGGATTCTTTGGTTCTGCATTAGACCAGAGCTCCAATAATTTTTAGCTAATAAAAAACTGACACCATCACCTTTCAACTTCTTAAATAAAAGGGAAGTGCAGCAGACCTATTTAGCTCCCAAATCGGGAACATTGTTATGTGTTACATATCGTAACACGCATTCAATAAATGATTACATTGAACGTCTTTCTCACGCTTTCACGTGTAAAGCCAGCGAATTCTACTCAAATTGTAAACATATTGCAAGCGTTTATTTAATAATAACGACAAATTACCGCTTTGCAAAAATCGTCAAAAAAATACCGCACTTTTAAAACCAAAAGTGCGGTCGGAATTTGACAATTTTTATTTATGTTGATCTGCCCGATTTAGAAATCATCAAAATATTGTTGGATTTGTTTAATATCCTTGGTTTGCGTTAAGGCAAGCTGCAATAACACTCTGGCTTTTTGCGGGTTGAGGGTGCCTGATGCGGCAAACCCTAAGGCGTTATCATCCACTTCGCCGTTACGGGTAGTATAACCGGTCGGCACACGGGAAGAACGCAC